>SMXQ01000072.1 GCA_004356985.1 Alphaproteobacteria bacterium
CGTCGCGAAGTTCGGAAATGCCCTCGACCTTCTTGTCGCGGACCACTTCGGCGATCTGTTCGATCATCCGCGACTTGTTCACCTGGTAGGGAATTTCGCTGACGATGATGGCCTCGCGGTCGCGGCCGAGCGATTCGATCCTGGTCCGCCCGCGCATGACCACCGAACCGCGCCCGTCATGGAGGGCGCCGTGGATGCCGGCTTTACCGTAAATGATGCCGCCGGTCGGAAAATCGGGGCCGGGGACGCATTCCATGAGCCGATCTATGGAGGCATCGGGGTCGTCGAGCAAAACGCAGCAGGCATCGATGACTTCGCCGAGATTGTGGGGCGGGATATTGGTCGCCATGCCGACGGCGATGCCGCTAGCGCCGTTGACCAGAAGGTTCGGATAACGGGCCGGAAGCACCATCGGTTCACGCGACGTGTTGTCGTAGTTTTCCCGGAAATCGACGGTGTCCTTGTCGATGTCCTCCAGCAGTTCATGGGCGGACTTGGCGAGCCGGGCCTCGGTGTAGCGCATGGCCGCCGCCGGGTCGCCGTCCATGGAGCCAAAATTGCCCTGCCCGTCGATCAGCGGCAGGCGCATGGAGAAAGTCTGGGCCATGCGCACCATGGCGTCGTAAATGGCGCTGTCGCCATGGGGGTGGTATTTGCCCATGACGTCGCCCACCACGCGGGCCGATTTGTGGTAGCCCCGGTTCCAGTCGTACCCCTGTTCCTTCATGGAAAAGAGAATCCGGCGGTGCACCGGCTTGAGGCCGTCGCGCACGTCGGGCAGGGCGCGCGAGACGATCACGCTCATGGCGTAATCGAGGTACGAGCGCTTCATCTCGTCCTCGATATTGATCGTCGATACGCCCGGCGGGAGCGGTGGAATCGGCGGTACCGGTGAGTCTTCTATCGGTGGAATTTCGCTCAAGTGGACGAATCCGGGTTGGTCGAACTAAGGGCGCGGAAGGCCCGGCGATAAGAACATGCTTATCACAAAATATAGCCTATCGGGCCGCTGGGAACAACAAGATATTGTATAAAAAGCCCTTTTAAATGAGGGCGTTAGGAGACCCCCGCAGCGGCCTTAAAAGGGGATTTCGTCATCGAGGTCCGAGGCCCCGCCGCCGCCGCCCGCGGCGGCGGCCGCCGGCTCTTCCGATGGCCCGCCGGCGGTGCCGCCGCCCTCGGACGCGCGGCTGTCGAGCATGGTCAATTCGCCCCGGAATTTGCTCAGGACGATTTCCGTGGTGTAGCGGTCCATGCCCTCCTTGTCCTGCCATTTGCGGGTCTGGAGCTGGCCTTCCACATAAATCTTGGAGCCCTTGCGGAGGTAGTCCTCGGCGACTTTGGCGAGGTGCTCGTTGAAGATCACCACGCGGTGCCATTCGGTGCGTTCGCGGCGTTCGCCGGTGGCCCGGTCCTTCCAGGATTCCGAGGTGGCCAGGGACAGCTGGACGATCTTGGAGCCGTCCTGGGTCGAGCGCACCTCCGGGTCTCGGCCCAGATTTCCCACCAGGATCACTTTATTCACGCTGCCGGCCATGGTCGTTTCCCCCTGTCGTCCACTGAATTGATCGCTGGCCAGAGAGTAACCGAAAACCATCCCGGTGGCATCTTTTTGGTGTATCTTTGGCGGTCAATCCGGTGCCGGTGCCAAAACGCCCGGACCAATGCTTTCCGTCGAAGGGTCATGGCGAAGAACAAAGGTGAGAGTTTTCCGCCGGGGCCGCGCATTTCCGTGCGCGGCGCCCGCGAACACAATCTCCGGGGGATCGATATCGACCTGCCGCGGGACCGGCTGGTGGTGATCACCGGCCTGTCGGGCTCGGGCAAGTCATCGCTGGCCTTCGATACCATCTATGCCGAGGGCCAGCGGCGCTACGTGGAAAGCCTGTCGGCCTACGCGCGCCAGTTCCTGGAATTGATGCAGAAGCCGGCCTTCGACACCATCGAGGGGCTCTCGCCGGCGATCTCCATCGAACAGAAGACCACCTCGCGCAACCCGCGTTCGACGGTGGGCACCGTGACCGAAATTTACGATTACCTGCGCCTCCTCTATGCCCGGGTGGGCATCCCCTATTCGCCGGCTACCGGCCTGCCCATCGAAAGCCAGACCGTGAGCCAGATGGTCGACCGCATCTTGGAGATGGCGGACGGCACCCGGCTCTACCTGCTGGCCCCCATCGCCCGAGGGCGCAAGGGTGAGTACCGCAAAGAGTTCGCCGATCTCAGAAAGCGCGGCTTCGGCCGCGTCAAGGTGGACGGCGAGATTCACGAGATCGACGACGTGCCGGCGCTCAATAAGAACGTCACCCACGACATCGAGGTGGTGGTCGACCGGGTGGTGGTTTCGCCCAAGCTCGGCAATCGCCTGGCCGACAGCCTGGAGGTGGCCCTTGGGCTGGCCGATGGGCTGGTCTTCGCCGAAGACGCAGAATCCGGTGCGCGCACCACCTTTTCGGCCAAGTTCGCGTGCCCGGTATCGGGCTTCACCATCGATGAGATCGAACCGCGCCTGTTCTCCTTCAACAGCCCCCACGGCGCCTGCCCGGCCTGCGACGGGCTCGGCTCCAAGCTCTATTTCGACCCCCAATTGGTGATCCCGGATGACCGGCTCAGCTTGCGCGAAGGCGCCATCGCGCCCTGGGCGAAATCTTCGTCGCGCTATTACCACCAGACCCTCGATTCCCTGGCGCGCCAATTCAAGTTCCAGACCACGGCGCCCTGGGGCGAGCTTCACGCGCGCTTTCGCGACATCATCCTCAACGGGTCCGGCGATGAGGCCGTGACCATGAATTACGACGACGGCTTCAAGACCTATCGCGTGACCAAGCCCTTCGAAGGGGTGATCCCCAACCTGGAGCGGCGCTACCGCGAGGCCGATTCGGCGTGGCTGCGCGACGACCTCGCCCGCTTTCAATCGGCCCGGGCCTGCGAATCCTGCGCCGGCCATCGCCTCAAGCCCGAGGCTCTCTGCGTCAAGGTCGGCGGTCTCCACATCAGCGAAGTAACCCGCTTTTCCATCAAGGAGGCAGCCCATTGGTTTTCCGGAATCTCGATGAAGCTGACCAGGCAAAGGCGCGAGATCGCCGAACGCATCTTGAAGGAGATCAACCAACGGCTCGGTTTCCTGGTCGATGTCGGGCTCGGCTACCTGACCCTGGGCCGCGGTTCGGCAACCCTGTCGGGCGGCGAAAGCCAGCGCATCCGCCTCGCCTCGCAGATCGGCTCGGGGCTGACCGGCGTGCTCTACGTGCTGGACGAACCCTCCATCGGCCTGCATCAGCGCGACAACGCGCGCCTGCTGGAAACCCTGAAACGGCTCCGCGACCTGGGCAATACGGTGATCGTCGTGGAACACGACGAGGAAGCCATCCGCGCCGCCGACTATTTGGTGGATATGGGGCCGGGCGCGGGCGTCCACGGCGGCGCGGTGGTGGCCGCCGGCACCCCCGAAGAGGTGATGAAGTGCAAGGCCAGCCTGACCGCGGCCTACCTCACCGGCGCCATGGCGATCCCGGTGCCTTCGGCCCGCCGCAAGGGGCACCTGGGGCAAACCATTTCGGTGATCGGCGCGCGGGCCAACAACCTCGCCAATATCGACGTCCATATCCCGCTCGGCACCTTTACCTGCGTTACCGGCGTGTCCGGCGGCGGCAAGTCATCCCTGGTGTTCGAGACGCTCTACAAGGCGGCGGCCCGCAGGCTGATGAACGCCCGCCCGTTGCCCGGCGATCACGACGAGGTCCGCGGGCTGGAGTTCATCGACAAGATCATCGATATCGACCAAAGCCCCATCGGCCGCACGCCCAGGTCCAACCCGGCCACCTATACCGGCGCCTTCGGCCCGATCCGCGACTGGTTCGCGGGCCTGCCCGAGGCCAAGGCCCGGGGCTACAAGCCCGGGCGCTTTTCCTTCAACGTCAAGGGCGGACGATGCGAGGCCTGCCAGGGCGGCGGGGTGATCAAGATCGAGATGCATTTCCTGCCCGACGTCTACGTGCAATGCGAGGAATGCAGGGGGGCGCGCTATAACCGGGAAACATTGGAAATTCTTTTTCGAAACAAGTCGATATCTGATGTTCTTGATTTAACGGTGGAAGAAGGAGCGGCCTTCTTCAAGGCGGTCCCGGCGATCCGCGTCAAGCTCGACACCCTGGAGAAGGTGGGCCTCGGCTATATCCATATCGGCCAGCCGGCGACCACCCTTTCGGGCGGCGAGGCCCAGCGGGTCAAGCTGGCCAAGGAGTTGGCGCGGCGCGCCACCGGGCGGACGCTCTATATTCTCGACGAGCCGACCACCGGGCTCCATTTCCATGACGTCCGCAAGCTCCTGGAGGTGCTTCATCATCTGGTCGACCAGGGCAACACGGTGGTGGTGATCGAACATAACCTGGAGGTCATCAAGACCGCCGACTGGATCATCGACCTGGGCCCGGAAGGCGGCGACGACGGCGGCCGGGTGGTCGCCACCGGCACCCCGGAAGAGGTCTCTGAAATCGCCGAAAGCTATACCGGGCAATACCTGCAAAGGGTGCTGGGCAAGCGCAAACGGCGCCGCAAGAGGGCGTGAGCGACGGGCGCAGGCAGAATAAGTAGGGCCGACATGACGGACACCCACACCTACCCCATCCACGTCATCGGCGGCGGCCTGGCCGGATCGGAAGCCGCTTGGGCGGCGGCGCGCGCCGGCGCCCGGGTGGTGCTCCACGAAATGCGCCCGGCCCGCGCCACCGAGGTGCACCAAACCGACGCCTTGGCAGAGCTGGTCTGTTCCAATTCATTTCGCTCCGACGATGACACCACCAACGCCGTCGGGCTGCTGCACGCGGAAATGCGGGCGGCAGGATCGCTGATCATGTCATGCGCGGATAAGACCAGCGTACCCGCCGGCGGCGCTTTAGCGGTCGACCGCGAAGGCTTCGCCGCCGCCGTGACCGCGGCCATCGGGTCCGAACCCCTGATCGAAATTTCCCGTGCCGAGGTGGCGGGCCCACCGCCCACGGACTGGGATTGCGTGATCATCGCCACCGGGCCGTTGACCTCCCCGGCGCTGGCCGCCGCCATCAAAGAGCTGACGGGCGAGGAATCTCTCGCCTTCTTCGATGCCATCGCCCCCATCGTCTACAAAGATTCCATCGATTTCTCCATCGCCTGGATGCAGTCGCGCTACGACAAAGAAGGGCCGGCCGGCGACGCCGCCGCCTACGTCAACTGCCCCATGAATGAGGCCCAATACGACCGCTTTATCGAAGCGCTGCTGACCGCCGAGACCACCGAGTTCAAGGAGTGGGAGCGCACCACCCCCTATTTCGAGGGTTGCCTGCCCATCGAGGTGATGGCGGCCAGGGGGCCCAAGACGCTGTCGTTCGGACCCATGAAGCCGGTCGGGCTGACCGATCCGCGTACGCACGCGCGCGCCCATGCCGTGGTGCAGCTGCGCCAGGACAACGCGCTGGGGACGCTTTACAACATGGTCGGCTTCCAGACCAAGATGAAGCATGGCGAACAGACCCGCATCCTGCGCACCATTCCGGGCCTGGAGAACGCCCGCTTCGCGCGGCTCGGCGGCATCCACCGCAACACCTTTTTGAACGCGCCGCGCCTGCTGGATAGCCAACTGCGCCTGAAGGCGGAACCCCGCCTGCGCTTCGCCGGCCAGATCACCGGCGTCGAGGGCTATGTGGAATCGGCCGCCATGGGGCTGCTGGCCGGGCGATTCGCCGCCGCCGAGAGGACGGGCGCGCCGATCGATCCGCCGCCGCCGACCACCGCCCATGGGGCGCTTTTGGGGCATATCACCGGCGGGCACATCACCGGCCGCGATAAGGCCGCGAGTTTCCAACCCATGAACGCCAATTTCGGCCTGTTCCCGGAGCTAACCGAGCGAACCGAAAAGGGCCGCCGGATCAAGGGACGCGCTAGGCGCGAAGCCTATTGCCGGCGGGGCGCCGCCGACTTCAAGGCCTGGCTAGCTGGCGAAAGGGTGCCCAGCGCCGCGGAGTGAAGAGAACAGTCATGGAGCAACCGGCGCGCGCCGGCGGGTATCGGCGCCGCGCCTAGTAGCGGCCGGTTACCGCGCCCCGCAACACCGCCAAGGGAAGCGCCAGGGGCAGGGGTTCGTTGTTGCCGATAAACAGATCGAATCCGCTTGCGGCCAGGCGCCGGAGCCGGGCATCGGTGATCCGCGCCAGCACCAGGGCGGGCAAGGCGGCCCTAGGAATGCCATGGCGTTGGGCCCGGGCCTCGGCCAGTACCCGCCCGGCGTGGGCGGCGATTTCCCGGGCCGCGGAGGAAAGGCCGCCGCCCGGCGCGCCAGCCAGCAGGCGGTCGGTGGCGACACCGTGGGCTTCGAGCACGTCCAGCGGCAGGACCACTCGTCCGCGGCCCGCGTACCAGGCGGCATTGCGCAACTGGCCCACCATGGCATGGGCGCAGCCCACCGCCTCGGCCGCCGCCAAGGTGTCGGGCCCGGCCACGCCAAGAGCCTTGGCCGCCATCCGGCAGAGCCCGCCGCCGGTGCCCCGGCAATAGGCGGTGAAGGCCTCCATGTCCTCGGGCCCGGTCGCTTCGAAATCCGCTTCCCGGGCGTCGAGAAATTCCTCCAGGTCGGCGGCGGCAAGGTGCCCCGCCGCCAACAGGGGGGCGATGGCGCGCAACACCGGATGATCGCCCACCCTGCCCTCCCCGCCCGCGGCCAGCGATTCGCGCCACCATTGGAGGCGGATGCGTCCGACCATGGGCTCGCTGGTCACCTCATTGATGCGGGCGAGTTCCAGGTTGAGCGCGTAGAGAACCGCCAGCCGGCCGCGCGCCGCGCCGGGGGCGAGGGCGGCGGTAAGCCAGCGGTCCCGGTCATGGCTCCGCACCGCTTCGGCGCAAATTCTCTGGTCGCTGTGCTGGGCCATGATCCGGGAATATACTGCCTTCCATGATCACACCTAGGTTTCAATCATGAGCGCGCCGCCGGGCCCGGGCTCCGAGCACCAAATCGGCGTCGGCCGATCGGCCGCGGGGTCCTTGGCCGATGGGGCCGACGGTGGGGCGTCCCTCTTCCCGGCGGCGTTTCGCATGCTTCCCGGCGAGCTAGCCGATAGCTACCGTATCCTTGGCGATTACGCGGGCGCGCTCCGGGCCATTGCCGACCATCCGGCGCTCGATGGCGCGCGCAAGGTGGGCCTGCTCAAGGCCGTGGCCGGGGCGATCGAGGGCGCCGAGAGCTTCGAGGCCAAAGACGCCGCCGTGCGGGCGGCCCTGACCCTACGCCACCTTTTGCAAAGCCGCGACCTCGAACTCCGGGACCCGTGGCGGATGCTCCAGGCGGTGGGCCAAGACCTCGAAAAGACCGCCTATCCCGACTGGTCCGATCTTTTGGCCTGGTGCCGGTTCTGGGCCGCGCCGCTCGGCCGCATGGCCTTTTCCTTGGCGGGGGGATCCGAACACGGGCTGGCCAAGGCGGAATCTTTCGCCATCGCCGTGGAGCTTCTCCACCTGGTGGAACAAGCCCCCGCCCAGCACAAATGGCTGGGGCGCGTCTACCTGCCCGCCCGCTGGTTTAAAGAGGCCGGAAGCGAGGCCTTGGAATTGGCCGGCGCCAGCGCCACCGAGGGGTTGAACCGCGTGTTCGCCCGCGCCATCGGCGAAGCCGGACAATTGTTGGCCGCCAGCGGCGGGCTGTACCGGCACCTGCCGACGCGGCGGCTGAGGGCCGCCATGGCCACCGCCCAAGGCGAGGCCAACGCCTGGGCCCGAACCCTGGCCCGGGCCGACCCCCTGAGGGGCGCCCGGCGCCCGGCGGGCCCCGCCCGCCTGATGGCGTCCCTGGCGGGGGTATTGCGCGGGTTGACTTCGTGACCGTGCATGTCGCCGGCGCGGGCTTGGCCGGGCTGGCGGCGGCCTTGACCGCGGCGCGGGCCGGGCATCAGGTGGTGGTCCACGAGGCCGCGGGCCTGGCCGGCGGACGCTGTCGTTCGTTCTTCGATCCCACCTTGGGGCGGGTCATCGACAACGGCACCCACGTGGTGCTCGGCGCCAACCGCGCCGCCCTGGGATTCCTCGGCGCCATGGGCGGTGGCGAAGCCATGGTGCCGGCGGCATCGCGGGATCTCCCCTTTGTCGACCTGGCGAGCGGCGCGACCTGGTCGGTGGACGTCGCGGGGCGCGGAATCTCGACGTTGATGAAGGCGGCGCCGGGCGCCACGGCCCTCGCCGGCCTCGCCGTGGCGGGCATCACCGGGCTCATGGCCCCGGGGCTCACCGTGGCCGCCGCCTATGGTCATTTGGGCGCGCTCTATGAGCGGCTGATCGTGCCGTTGTCCACGGCGGTCATCAATTGCCCGCCTTCGGCGGCCCCGGCGTCCCTGTTGGCGCGGGTGATCGCCAAACTCGGGCGCGGCGGACGCGGCGCCCTTCGCCCCTTCGTCGCCGGGACCAACCTTGCCGAAGCGTTTGTCGGCCCCGCCCTCGGCGCCATCGAGGCGCTGGGCGGGGAGGTCCGTTTCCACGACCCGTTGGCGGCCATCGAGACCGCGGGACAGGTGGCTCGGGCGGCGATTTTTCGTTCCGGCCGGGCGCCCCTTGGGCCCGGCGATGCCCTGGTGCTGGCCCTGCCTCCCTGGGCGCTGGCCGGCCTGCTGCCGCGCGGAGAGAAGGGGCCGCCCAGCCACCGCGCCAGGGCCATCGTCTGCACCCATTTCGCCGTTGAAGGCGTCCCTGGGATGAGGCAAGCGGCGCGCTTGACGGGGTGCATCAACGGCACCGCCCAGTGGTTCGCCGTCACCGATGGCGTTCTTTCGGTCACCGTCAGCGCCGCCGACCGATGGATGACCCACGGGGCGGACGATATCGCGGCGCGGCTTTGGCGCGATGCCTCCACCGCGTTCCACTTGCCGGGTGCACCGCTCCCGCCCTATCGCGTGATCAAGGAGCGCCGGGCGACGGCTTCGGTCCCAGGTGGTTTCGGGCCACGGGGCGAAATAGCCAAACTTTTCTACGCGGGAGGCTGGACCAGCGCGCGATACCCTGACACCATCGAGGCGGCGGTGAGTTCGGGCATTCGTGCCGCACGGTGCCTGGGTTCAGCGAATTGAAGCGGTGGACCCAACGCCGAGCATCGCATTGTAAGGACGCGAAACATGCTATATATAGTAGGTTGGATGCTTTCGCCTACTAAACTTATCGATAAAGCTGGGGGCGCAGAATGAAAAATCCTCTTGAGAGTCTACAGAATACGATCCTGCTTGGGCTCGCCATCACCATCGTGATGGCCCTGGTCGTCAAATACACGTTTTAGGGGGGAACAGCGATGGACTTTTTGACAGATCCCTATGCGGTGTTTCTAGTCCGCTGGTTCCACATCATGAGCGGGATCATGTGGATCGGCTTGTTGTGGTACTTCAACTTCGTGCAGATTCCCAACATGCCGAAAATTCCAGACGAGCAAAAACCGGCCATCAGCAAGGTGATCGCGCCGGCGGCGCTGTTTTGGTTCCGCTGGGCGGCGCTGGCGACCATCGTCTTCGGCCTGTTTCAGGGGTGGCAGCTCGGCTGGGGCCGCGACGCGCTGGCGCTCGGCTTCACCACGGGCAGCGCGAAGATGATGATGATCGGCTTCGGCATGTGGTTCGGCATCATCATGGCCATCAACGTCTGGTTCGTGATCTGGCCCAACCAGCAAAAGGCCCTTGGCCTGGTGGAGGTGCCCGCCGAAGACAAGCCGGCGGCGGCGCGAATGGCGATGCTGTTCTCGCGCACCAACACCATGCTGTCGATTCCCATGATGTATTCCATGATCGCCGGACCGCACCTGATGTGACCGGCAGTGTTCCAGCCGTTGGCCGGGGCGCCCCATCTTGGGGCGCCCCATTCTTTTGCGCGGTCAATCCACCGGCAGCAGCAAGGCCGCCACCCGGCGCCCTTCGGCCTGGAGCAGGTTGAAGGTGCGGCAGGCCGCGCCGGTCCCCATGGGTTCGGCGGAGATGCCCGCTCGTTTGAGCCGCGCGCGGTGCTCCGGAGATAGTTCGCCTGCCCTGCTCCCGCAACCCAGCAGGAGGATTTCTATCTCTTCCGCCGCCTCTTCCAGGGGCCGGAAATCGGCCGCGGCGATGTCCGCGAAGTCTTCGAGTTCCATCCCCAAGACGCGGGCCTCGAACACCATCACCGCGCCGGTGAAGCGGTGGCCGGAAATCCTGAATCCGCCATCGCCATAGGCCTGGATCACGGCCTTCTCGCCGAATTCGAGGGGGGTGAGGTCCATGGCCCGCCTTTCGCGTTGGTCCGCCACCTTGATGCGCGGTGAAGACGGCGCAGCCGTTCTATTGGGCGGGGTTTTCCTGGCCGGTCTCGCCGCCGCCGACGGAGCCGCTGGTGATGGTTTCGCGGATGTTCATCATCATCACCACCGGCGACGCGACGTAGATGGAGGAATACGTCCCGATCAACACGCCCCAGATCAAGGCGAAACCGAAATCCCTGATCACGGCGCCACCGAAGATGTAGATCGCCAACAGGGCCAACAAGGTGGTGATGGAGGTCAGCAGCGTCCGGGACAAGGTCTGGTTGAGCGAAAGGTTGAGCAGCGTTTCGATGGGCATGGTCTTGAATTTACGCAGATTTTCACGGATTCGGTCGAACACCACCACGGTGTCGTTGATGGAATAGCCGGCGATGGTGAGGATCGCGGCGACGGTGGCCAGGTTGAATTCCAGCCCCAGGACGGAAAACAGGCCGATGGTGGCGACGACGTCGTGGGTGAGGGCGACGATGGCGCCGACGGAAAATTGCCACTCGAAGCGAAACCAGACATAGACCATGATCGCCAGGAGCGACAGGACCACGGCGAGAATTCCCGCCTGGATCAGTTCGCCGCCCACCTTGGGGCCGACGAATTCGGTCCGCCGGTAGCTTGACACGTCATTGCCGAGCGCGGCCTTGACCGTTTCCACGGCCACCATCTGGGCCTTTTCGCCGCCCGGCTGGCGCTCGATGCGGATCAACACATCGTCCGGCCGGCCGAATTCCTGCAGCGCCACCTCGCCCAGCCCGAGACCGGACAGCCGCTTGCGCAGGCCGTCGATGTCGGCGGGCCCGGGCGTGCGCACCTCCATGAGGATGCCGCCCTTGAAATCGATGCCGTAATTGAGACCCTTGACCGCGATGAACCCCAGCGAAAGGACGATCAATAGGGCCGAAAACACGAAGGCGATCTTTCGCCTGCCGATGAAATCGATCTTGGTGTTGGGCGGAACCAGTCTCAGGGGAAATATGGCCATGGGGAGCGATCCTAAATCGGAAGGGTCTGGAGCCTGCGGAGGCGCAGATAGGTCACGACGATGAGCCGGGTGACCATGATCGCCGTGAACATGGACGTCACCAAGCCGATGGAGAGCGTCACCGCGAAGCCCTTGACCGGACCGGAACCGAATTCGAACAGGATAATGGCCGCGATCAGGGTGGTGAGGTTGGCATCGATGATGGTGGTCAAGGCGCGTCGATAGCCCGCGTCCACCGACGACAAGGGCGTTCGGCCGGAGGCGACCTCCTCGCGGATGCGCTCGAAGACCAGCACGTTGGCATCCACCGCCATGCCGATGGTCAGCACGATGCCGGCGATCCCCGGCAGGGTCAGCGTCGCCTGGAGAAGCGACAAGCCGCCGAGCAGAAGGGCCATGTTCAGCACCAGCGCGATATTGGCGAAAACGCCGAATATGCCATAGGCCATGACCATGAAGACCAGCACCAGGATAAAGCCGATGATGCAGGCGATTTGGCCGGCGGCGATGGAATCGGCGCCGAGATCGGGCCCCACGGTGCGCTCCTCCAGGATGGTCATGGGTGCCGGCAAGGCACCGGCGCGAAGCAGCAGCGCCAGATCCTGGGTTTCAGACACGGTGAAACCGCCGGTGATGATTCCAGAGCCGCCGAGGATCGGCCCCTGGATCACCGGCGCGCTGATGACCTCGTTATCCAGCAGGATCGCGAAGGGCTTGCCGACGTTTTCCTGGGTCACGCGGCCGAACTTCCTTGCGCCGATGGTGTTGAAACGGAAGCTGACCACGGGACGGCCGGTGTCGAAAGAGGGCTGGGAATCCACCAGGTGCTCGCCCGATACCACCACCCTTTTCTTGAGCACATAGACCCGGCCCGGCGGGCCGCCCTGGAGATCCTGCCTCTTGTCCGGCCTCTGCTTGGCGAAGAAACTGCCGGGGGGCGCCACCGTCGGCAACGGCGTGCCGAAGCCGAAACGTTCATCGAGCAGGTGAAAGGTCATCTTCGCGGTCTGGCCCAGCACCTTCTTGAGACGTTCGGGATCGTCCAGGCCCGGCACCTGCACGAGGATCCGGTTAGAGCCTTGGCTTTGGATGCTCGGTTCCGTGGTGCCGAACTCGTCGACCCGGCGGCGGACGATCTCGATGGATTGCTGAAGTACCTGGCTGTCGCGTTCCCGGCGCGCCTCCACGGTATAACTGACGGTGATGCGCGCGCCGCTGACATCGACCTCGGTGCCCGCTTCCAACCGCCGCAAGAGCTTGGCCGCGCGTTCGATGTTGGTCTGCCCGCCGCGCCCCCGGCGCGCTTTCTTGTCGGGGTCTCTGATCACCACCAAGGCTTGGTCGCGGGTGGCGCCGATCCGCGAATAGCCGATGCGTTCGCTCCTGAGCTCGGCGCGGATGGCCTGGACCAGATTGGCGAGCCGTTCCTTGAAGGCCGACCTGAGGTCGACCTCCAAAAGCAGGTGCGAGCCGCCGCGAAGGTCGAGGCCGAGATTGAGTGTCGACTTGGGCACCCAGGCGGGGAATCCGGCGAGTTGCTCCTTGGAGAACAGATTGGGCGCCGCCAGGACAAGCCCCAAAGAGCAGAGGCCAAGGATAAGGATGATTTTCCAACGTGAGAAATGGATCATGGGCCCAACGTCGCCGCCTCGTTCGCTGCGAACCTAAGGATTATTTGTTTTCGTTGGCCGCCTTGCCTTTGTCGTCGGCGGCATCGGAGCGGGCATACAGGCTCGAGATCATCGCCCGCACCACCCGCACGCGCACGCCGTCGGCGATTTCCAGGTCAAGCTCGTTCTCGCTGACCACTTTTCTAATCTGTCCGACGATGCCGCCGTTGGTGACCACCTTGTCGCCCCGTTTCAGCTCGCCCAGCATGCTGCGGTGTTGCTTGACCTTCTTCTGCTGCGGCCGGATCAGCAGGAAATAAAACACCACAAAGATCAGGACCAGCGGCAGGAGGGTCATGATATCGAAACCCCCGCCCCCGGCACCCTGGGCATAGGCTGGTGAAATAAACATCTGTCTTTCCCCTTTTGTCTGGTGTTGGCCGCTTTCGCCAGGTTGAGTGTTAGGGGGAATATAGCTATCCCCGAGGGCGTTGCAAATTAAACTTGCGGCTTTTTACACCCCTCCCTAAGGCCTTGATCCGGCTGTGAAGGCGGGTCATTCTGCGGCCGAACCAGGTGGCCATCGGGCCGCGAAGCTGGAAAACGATAGGCCAAATTTATGGCGGAAAACGAGATCGAACCGCTCATGCGCCGGATCGCCGACGCGTTGGAAAGGCTGGCGCCGGCGGAGGACGCCACGCCCGCGTTCGGCCCCGAGGACGCATTCGTCTGGCATGCCGGCCAGGGGCGCGCCCAACCGGTCGCCAAGGTCAACTGCGTCGATCTTTCGCTTCTCAAGGGCATCGATCAGCAACGCGACATTCTGTGGGCCAACACGCTCCGTTTCGCCAAGGGTTTGCCCGCCAATAACGCGCTGTTATGGGGCGCGAGGGGGATGGGCAAGAGTTCACTGGTCAAGGCGGTGCATGACGCGATCAATCGAAAGCTCGGCCGAAGCAGGCCCCAAGCCCGCCTCGGATTGATCGAGATCCACCGCGAGGACATCACCACCCTGCCCCGGCTGTTGGCCATATTGCGGGCCGAGGCGCGCCGCTTCATCGTATTTTGCGACGACCTTTCCTTCGATGGACAGGATTCGACCTTTAAATCCCTGAAGGCGCTTCTGGAAGGCGGTATCGAGGGCCGGCCCGCCAACGTCATCTTCTACGCCACCTCGAACCGTCGCCACATGATGCCGCGCGAGATGATCGAAAACGAACGCTCCACCGCCATCAATCCGGCGGAAACGGTCGAGGAAAAGGTCTCGCTCTCCGATCGCTTCGGGCTATGGCTCGGCTTCCACGTCTGCGACCAAGACACCTATTTCGCCATGGTCAGGGGGTATGCCGCCCATTTCGGGCTCAAGATCAAGGACGACGCCCTCCTGGCCGGCGCCGTTGAGTGGTCGGTCACACGCGGCGCGCGCTCGGGCCGCGTCGCCTGGCAATACGTCCAGGACGTCGCCGGACGGTTGGGCAAGAAGCTCGACTGAGGTCCACGCCCAAGCGCCCTAGCCGTTTTTCCCGAGATAACGCATGGGGTCCACGGCACGGGGCCCGCGGCGCAATTCGAAATGCAACTGCGGCCGGCTGACCCCGCCGCTTCGCCCCACCCGGGCGATGGTCTGGCCGCGGCGCACCACCTGGCCCTTGGCGACGAGGATGGTTCGGGTATGGGCATAGGCCGAGACCCAGCCTCCGGAATGGCGGATCAGCAAAAGGTTGCCGTAACCGCGGAGCTCGTTCCCGGCATAGGCGACGATGCCGGATTCGGCCGCGCGCACCGGCGCGCCCAGGCGGGCGGCGATGTTGATGCCGTCATTGTAGAGCCCGCCGCCCTTGGCCCCATAGGTCGACAGCACGGTGCCGCGCACCGGCCAACGGAAGGCGCCGACCCTGGCCGGCAGGGCCGATGGAAATTTGGCGCGCCGCCGGGCGCGGGCATTTGACGGCGGCGCGGCGGCGACGGCGGTGGGCCCAGGCGCCGCGGCGGCCGGTGCCGGTTTCCGTCCCCCGCCGCGGCCTTTGGGCCGGGCCGGGATGGGCCCGCGCGCCCATCTGCCGCGCGGCAGGATCAGCTTCTGCCCCGGAATTAGCCGGGTGCCCGCCTTGGTTAAGCGGTTTTCCCTGACCAGGCGGGCCGGGCTCACTTCGAAGCGCCGGGCGATGCCGTAGACCGTGTCCCCCTGGCCGACGATGTAGACCCGAACCGCCGGCACCCGCAGCCGCGCGCCGGCGGCCAGCCCATAGGGGGGCGTGAGGCCATTGGCGTCGATCAGGGCGCGAAGGGGGATCCGGTGGCGCCGGGAAATGGCGAACAGGGTCTCGCCCCTCTGTACCCGGACAGTTTTCTCCCAGCTGGTGGTGACGCGGCCTCGGGCGGCCAGCGGTGCCTTGGTCACCGCCGGGCGGCCCGAGCCCAGCTTGGGGCGCGGCGCGGCCCGTCTCGGCGCACTTGCGGCCGGCACCGTCCTGGCTTGGGATGGCGGGGCGGCGGCGGGCGAAATGGCGCCGCTGCGGTCGATCAGCGGCGCCGGCGGGCCGGATCGCGCGCAGGCGCCGAGCCCGAGCACCAGGCCCAGGGCAACGATAGCGCCCGGAATTGATTTTCCCGCTTGCATCATGGTGGCCGGGAGAATAGTCGAGTGCGGCGCCGCGCTCAACGGGCACGGGTGGTGCCCCATGGCGTTCGCCCCAAAGGGCGAAATCTCAGTCGCGCACCAGGGGAACGAAACGCACGGCACAAAGGCGTTCCTTGGCGATCTGGTCACCGCTTTTGCGGTAGCGCCAAAGGTGCTGGTCCATGGGGCTTCGACCGATGGGCGCCACCAGGATGCCGCCGTCGGCAAGCTGGTCGAACAATTCCTGGGGCACCTCCAAGGGGGCCGCGGCGGTGGCGATGATGCAATCGAACGGCGCCTGTTCGGGCCAGCCCTTGGCGCCGTCGCCGATCATCGTCGTGACGTTTGAATAGCCCAAAACCTGGAGCCGCTTGATGGCGGCCCGGGCCAGGGTGCGATGGCGTTCGATGGTGTAGACCCGGCGGCAGAGCTGGGAGAGCACGGCGGCCTGATAGCCACAGCCGGTGCCGATTTCCAGCACCTTGGCGCGACTGAAGAGTTCCAGCGCCTGGGTCATGAGGCCGACGATGAACGGCTGGGAGATGGTCTGCCCCTGGCCGATGGGCAGGGCCGTGTTGTCGTAGGCCTGGATGCGGAACTGTTCGGGCACGAATTCTTCGCGCGGCGTCCGCTCGATGGCGCCGAGCACGTCCGGGTCGGTGATGCCCTCGGCGCGCAGTTCCATGATCAGCCGGATTTGACGAGGCCCGGGTTTCATGAAAAGGCCTTTCTCAAGCGCGCCGCCGTGGCCCGGTCGGTCAGGTTGAGGTTGAGAGGCGTCACCGACACGGCGCCCCGCGCGGCGGCGTCGATGTCCGAAGTGCCGGCGTGCCCCGATCCGTCGGTCCGCGGGCTGCCGATCCAGTAATAGGGTTCGCCGTAAGGGTCGAAGGATTCGGTGACCCGTTCGATCTGCCGGCGGCGGCCCTGGCGGGTGATCTCGATGCCGCTGACGGCCGAGCTCACGCGGTCGGGAAAGTTGATGTTGATGAGCACGTCCCGCTGCCACTCCTCCCGGGTCAAGCGGCGTACGAGGTCGGGCGCGAAATGTTCGGCGGTGGACCATTTGACGGGATGCTGCGGGCGGCGGATCTGGCTCAGCGCGATCCCGCGAATGCCCATCACGGTCGCCTGAAAGGCCGCCGCCACGGTGCCGGAATGGCTGATGTCCTCGGCCAGGTTGCCGCCTTGATTGATGCCGGAAAGGACGAGGTCGGGAATGCGGTCGGCCAACAATTGCCCAACCGCGAGAAGCACGCAATCGGTGGGCGTGCCGTTGACCGAAAAACGGCGGTCCCCCAGCTTGTTGACGCGAAGCGGCGCGCGCACGGTCAGTGAATGGCTGGCCGCCGATTGTTCGACCTCCGGCGCCACCACCCAGACGTCGGGTGAAAGGGTTTTGGCGATACGGACCAACAGCCGGAGCCCCTGGGCGCCGGCGCCGTCATCGTTGGTGACGAGGATGCGGGCGCGTTGAAGGTCCAGCGGCCCCCCGGGATGGCGCTGTTTTTTCAAGCCTCGGGCCCGATTTCTTCCATCCCGCCCATATAACGGCGAAGGGCGTCGGGGATGGTGATCCGGCCATCGGCGGTCTGGCCATTTTCCATGACCGCGATCAAGGTGCGGCCGACGGCAAGGCCGGAACCGTTCAGGGTGTGGACGAAGCGGGTGCCCTTGCCGGTGCCCTTGGGGCGGAAGCGGGCCGCCATGCGCCGGGCCTGGAAATCGCCGCAGTTGGAACAGCTGGAAATTTCCCGGAACAGGTTCTGGCCTGGCAGCCAGACCTCGATGTCATAGGTCTTGGCCGCCGCGAAGCCCATGTCGCCGGTCGCCAGGGTCACCACCCGATAGGCAAGATCGAGACGCTTGAGCACCTCTTCGGCCGCCGCCGTCATGCGTTCGTGTTCGGCCGCGGAATCGTCGGGGTGGGTGATGGAGACCAGTTCCACCTTGTCGAACTGGTGCTGGCGGATCATGCCGTGGGTGTCCTTGCCCGCGGCCCCTGCTTCCGAACGGAAGCACGGCGTCAGCGCGGTGAAGCGCAGCGGCAGGTCGTCCTCGACGAGGATTTTCTCCCGCACCAGGTTGGTGAGCGGCACCTCGGCGGTGGGGATCAACCAGAGTGGGCGCGCATATTCATCAGAAAACAACCGCTCTCGCCACTCGATTTGACGTGTCAGTGAATCCTTGCGCCGTGTTTCTTGATCTGCCCCGGAATTCCTGAATTCTTCAAACTGCACATCCCGAGCAGCATCGTAGTCTGGCAAGAAACGATCTAGGTCACGTAACGAGGGCGTCAAAAATAGATCATCTTTAAACTTCGGCAATTGCCCGGTGCCGAACAGCGCCCCATCGCGCACCAGGTAGGGCGGCACCACTTCGGTGTAGCCCGCCTCTCCGGTTTGCAAATCGAGCATGAAGGCGCCCAAAGCGCGGTTAAGCCGCGCCAAGGCGCCCTTGAGGATGACGAAGCGCGCCCCCGACATCTTCGCCGCCTGTTCGAAATCCATCAGCCCCAGGGCCGCGCCCAGTTGGAAATGCTCCTTGGCCGCGAAATCGAATCGGCGCGGTGTGCCGTGCCTGCGGACTTCCACGTTGGCACCATGGTCGGCGCCGTCGGGCACATCGGCGGCGGGCAGGTTGGGGATTTGCGCCAAGGCCTGGTCGAGAGCCGCCGCCAAGTGCTGGGCCGCGGCCTCGGTTTCGGCCTGGGCGTCCTTGTCCTTGGCCACCCGGGCGATGGCCCCCGCCGCATCCTCGCCCTTGGCTTTCAAGGCGCCGATTTCCTTGGAAACGGCGTTGCGCCGGGTCTGGATTTCCTGGGCCGCGGTCAGTTTCCCGCGCCTTTCGGTGTCCAGCGCGAGCAGTTCGCCGGCACGGGGCTCCAACCCCCGGCGCTCGAGACCCCGGTCGAAGGCTTCGGGGTTTTCACGGATCCAACGGATGTCAAACATGGGGTGTCACCGGAAACGAGGCCCGGCACCTTAAGCGGCCGCCCCGCCACCGCCCGCCGGGCGTGGAGGGATCGGGGCTATCGCCTGCGGTCGCCGTCATCGTCATCTTCCCCGCGCCGGTCATCGCCGTCTTCGTCCTCGTCCTCGTCCTCGTCGGTGTCGACGTCCTCGTCGATATCGTCGTCATCGTCGTAGTAATCCTCATCCTCGGCATCGTCTTCGGAATCGTCCTCTTCTTGGTCCTCGGCCTTCTCTTCGCTTGTCGCGCGCCGGCGCTCGAAGAACCTGACCGAAAGGATGGATATTTCGTAGAGAACGATGATCGGCAGGGCTAGGCCGACCTGGGAAATAATGTCCGGCGGCGTGAGCACGGCGGCGACGATGAAGGTGATCACCAGGGCATACTTGCGCTTGGCGGCTAAGGTGGCGGCGGTAACCAGCCCGACCCGCCCCATCAGGGTGAGCACGATGGGCAGCTGGAAACAAAGCCCGAAGGCGAAGATCAGCTTCATCACCAGGGACAGGTATTCGGCGACGCGGGCTTCCAGTTGGATCGGCAGCTGGCCCGGTCCGCCCGGCGTCTCGAAACTGATGAAGAAGCTCCAGGCCAAGGGGAAGATGAAGTAATAGACCAGCGCCCCGCCCAGGAAGAACAACACCGGCATCGCCGCCAGGAACGGCAGGAAGGCGCGCTTTTCATTCTTGTAGAGCCCCGGCGCGATGAACATCCAGAGCTGCATGGAGATGAACGGGAAGGAAATGAAGGCGCCGGCCCAAAAGGCAACCTTGACGTAGGTGAAGAAGGTCTCGGTGAGGCCGGTGAAAATCATCCGCCGGCCTTCCTGGCCGGCGTAAACGTCGGCCAATGGGCGGACCAGGAAAGAGAAGATATCCTCGGCGAAGTAATAGCAGACCAGGAACGCCACCAAAAGCGCCGCCATGGCATAGACCAGCCGGTTGCGCAGTTCGACCAAATGGTCAAGCAACGGCATCTTGTGCTCGCCCGGCTGCTCGACGGTCACGTCTTCTCTCCCCGCGCCGGCGCGCTTTCCGCCTCGGGCCCGGGGGTCTCACCGGCGGGCGCGCTTTCGTCTCTGTCCCCGTCTCTGTCCCCATCCCCGTCCCCGGGCGCCGCCCCGTCATCCCGGTTATCCTCGGCGCTGGCATCCTCGGCGCCGTCTTCAGCGCTTTCCAGCGCCTTGGCGGGATCGCCGGAGATTGCTTGCCGCACCTCGCCTTCGGGATCGATGGCTTTTTCGATCTCGTCCTCGATGTTGAAATCACCGATCGAACGCACTTCGTCGCGCATCTTGTCGAAACCCGTTTCCTCGGCTATTTCCTCGATGCTGTCCTGGAAGTTCCGGGCCATGGCGCGGACGCGCGCGATCCAGCGGCCCATGGTGTGCAGCACCACGGGCAGGTCCTTGGGACCGATGACGACGATCATCACCACGGCGACGACCATCATCTCCACCCAGCCGATATCGAACATCGCGACCTATCCGCCTGGCGTAGGAAAAGGAGACGCCGTGCGCCCCTCGATCAACTCTGCTTGTTTTCGGCCTCGGCCTTTTCGGCCTTCGGCCCTACGTCGGCCTGGACCGCCTCTGACTCACTGATGTTTTTCTTGGTCTTGGGTTCGTCGTCCATCAAACCCTTCTTGAAATTCTTTATCCCCTTGGCAACGTCGCCCATCACGTGGGGCAGCTTGCCCGCCCCGAATATGATGACGACAATGACCAGGATGATCACCACCTGCCACACGCCGATGCTCATAGCGCTAACTCCGCATAAAGGTTGCCCGCGAGATTGCGGCGATAATGGCAGAAAGGCCTGCCAAGGGCAACGCGGGCCCGGCAACCGGCGATGTGGCCGATAATGTGGCGGTTCAGCCCTTGTCCCGGATGGGAAAGACGAAGGTTTGTTCGGGATCCAGCGATACCCGGTAGCTGCGGCCTTCCTGGGGCATGAAATGACCGGCGTTGCGGGCGTGGAAATGCAGCCGTTCGCCGTTGAATTCGCCGAAATCCATTTGGGTGAACACCGATCGGCGCAGCATCCGGGCGGTCACCACGGTGCCTTCGGCGGTGCCCAGCGAATTGGCCGGCGGCGGGCCCCCCTGGTGATCGATCAGCAGGGCCTCGGGCCGCATCAAGACAATGACCGGGGTGCCTTGGGCGAACCCATCCGCGGCGATGGGACCGAACGGGGTCGCCACGTGGCCGTTCTCGACGATCCCGCGAACCCGATTGGCGGAACTGAAAAACAAAGTGACGAAAGGCGTCACCGGCCGGCAATAGAGATCGCCGGGCGGACCCACCTGCTCGATCCCACCGTCGCGCATCACGGCGATGGTGTCGGCGACATACATGGCCTCTTCGGGATCGTGGGTGACGATCAGGGTGGTGGTCCCCCGCTGCTTCAAGATGGTCAGGGTCTCTTCGCGAACGGTGGAGCGCAGCCGTGCATCCAGGCCCGAAAAGGGTTCGTCCAGGAGAATGACCGGCGGATCGGGCGCCAGCGCCCGGGCCAGCGCGATCCGCTGTTGCTGGCCGCCCGATAGGCGATGGGGAAAGGCGTCGGCGTAACCCACCATGGAGACCTGGGCCAGCATGTCTCTAACCCGCGCCTCCCTTTTCGCGCGGGGGAGATGTTCGATCCCGAATGCCACGTTGTCGCGCACGGTGAGATGGGGAAACAGCGCTTGGTCCTGAAACACGAAGCCGACCCCGCGCCGTTCGGGCGCGATGTCCGTGGTTTCGTCGGCGACCACCACACCGTCGATGGTGATGCGGCCCCGGCCCAGGGGCTCCAGGCCGGCGGCCAGGCGCAGGGTGGTCGTCTTGCCACAACCCGACGGACCAAGCAGACAGAAGATCTCCCCCCGGGTGACGGTAAAGCCGATGTCGGAGAGAACCTTCGTTCCGTCTTCGAAGGTGTGGGAGACGTGCTCCAGGGTAAGGACGGGATCGCGGCTCATCTCTCAGGACCTTCACTGCCGCCGCTGACGGTTCGCGAGCCCGGCCGGGAGCGGGCGATGGCGACGCTGAGCAGGATGACGGGGATAATCCCCACCGCCACGATGGCGAGGGCGGCGCTCGAGGCATCGGTAAGGCGTTCGTCGGAGGCCAGTTGATAGGTCCGAATGGCAAGGGTGTCAAAGTTAAAGGGACGCAGGATCAGGGTCGCGGGCAATTCCTTCATGACGTCGACGAAGACCAGAAGCCCCGCCGTCAACAGGCTGCCGCCCATGATCGGCAGGTGGACCTTGGTGAGAATCTGCCCCGGCCGCTTGCCCAGGCATCGCGCGGCATCGTCCATATGGGGGGTGATCTTGGCAAACGATGCTTCGACGGCATTGAACGACACCGCCAGAAACCGCACCACGTAGGCGAAAGTCACCGCGACGATGGTGCCCGACAGGATCAGGCCGGGTTCCATGCCGAATGCGGCGCGGGTCCAGTCGTTGATGACGCCGTCGAGCCAGGCGAAGGGAATCAGCACGCCCACGGCGATCACCGCGCCGGGCACCGCGTAGCCCATGGAGGCGATCCGGGCGGCGGCGCTCCTGACGGGGCTCGGCCTGAGACGCAGCCCATAGGCGATCAGCACGGCGATGGCGACGGCCAGCAACGAGGCGACGGTGGCCAACACGAAGCTGTTGACGGCAAGGGAAAAGAACTGGGCATCGACCATTTCGTTGGCGGTTTCGATCGCCCAGGCCAGAAGCGTGCCCCCCGGCAACGCGAACCCCAGCAGGACCGGCACCGCGCAGGCCGCGACCGCGAAGAAGCGGCGCATCCCCGCCAAGGGATAGCCGGGAAGGCTGCGGTAGCGCTGGCTTGTGTGATGAATGCGCCCGCCGCCCCGGGACAGGCGCTCCATCAGGACCAGGACCAGGATGAAGACCATCAGGGCGGCGGCCAACTGCGCCGCGGCCGCCGGTTCGCCGAGACCGTACCAGGTCCGGAAAATTCCCGTGGTGAAGGTATCGACGGCGAAATATTCGACGGTGCCGAAATCGTTGAGGGTCTCCATCAAGGCCAGGGCGACCCCGGTGGCCACCGCCGGCCGCGCCAGGGGCAGCGCCACCGATCGAAAAGCTTGGAAGGGCGTGCATCCCAGGGTGCGCGAGACCTCCAAGACGCAGATCGACTGTTCGAGAAAGGCCGCCCGCGACAGCAGGTAGACGTAGGGGTAGAACACCAGGGTGAGCATGGCGATGGCGCCCGGCAGGCTGCGGATTTCGGGAAACCAGTAATCGCCCCAGCCCCAACCGGTGACCGAGCGCAGGGTTTCCTGAACGGGACCGGAGAATTCCAGCAGCCCGGTATAGGTGTAGGCGATGACATAGGCCGGGACCGCCATGGGCAGCAGCAGCGCCCATTCGAATATCCTTCGCCCGGGGAACCGGCACATGGTGACCAGCCACGCGGTGCCGACGCCGATGACCAGGGTGCCGCTGCCGACGCCCACCATGAGCCAAAGTGAATTGGCGATATAAGTCGGCAGCAGGGTTGCCGCGAGGTGCGCCCAAATTTCGCCCGTGGGCACCAGGACATGGGCCAGCACGACGACCACCGGCACCGCGATCAGGGAGGCGATGGCCACGGTCAACAGCGACCACCCGTCGATCCGCCAAAACCGCTTCGCGCGGGCCCCTGCGCCCGGGACATCGCCGGGATGGGTGGCGTTGGTCGTCAAGGGGTGTCCTTTCGCGGCAGGTCCGGCCTAGCGCCAGCCCGCCCGATCCATGAGCCGCACGGCTTCGGCATTGCGGGTGCCCAGCTCACTGACGTTGATCTTGTCGGCCCTGAATTCCCCCCAACTTGCGATGATCTTCGAAATTGGCACGTCCGGCCTGACCGGGTATTCGTAATTGGCCTTGGAAAACAGGATCTGGGATTCCTTCTCCACCAGGAATTCAAGCAGCTTGACCGCTTCCGCCTTGTTGCGGGCAAAGCGGGTCACCCCGGCGCCGGAGATATTGACATGGGCGCCACGCCCGCCTTGGTTGGGAAAGAAAACCCCGATCTTCTTGACCAGCGCCTTGTCCCGGGCCTTCTTGGACGCGGCGAGGCGGCCCAAGTAGTAGGTGTTGGCAATGGCGATATCGCCTTCACCGGTGCCGACGGCCCTGATCTGGTCGCGGTCCCCGCCCTTGGGCTTGCGCGCCAAATTGGCGACCAGCGCCTTGGCCCAGGCCAGGGTCTTGGAAGCGCCGTTGGCGGCGATCAGTGACGCGACCAGGGACTGGTTGTAGATATTGTTGGACGAACGAATCAGGATGCGGCCCTTCCATCGGGGGTCGGCGAGGGCTTCGTATGTCGACAACTGGTCCGGTTTGACCCTGTCCTTGTGATACATGATGACCCGGGCCCGCAGGGTGAGGCCGACCCAATGCCCGGCGGGTTCCCGGTAGGCGGCGGGCACCGCGGCGTCGATGAAGGCCGAGCGAACCGGCTGGAATAATTTTGCCGCTTGCGCCCGGGCCAGGTTGCCGGCATCGACGGTGATCAAAAGATCCGCCGGGGAATTGCGGCCTTCGCGCTTGAGGCGCTCGAAAAGCGCGTTGGCCCTGCCCTGAACCACATTGACCCTGATCCCGGTTTTCGCGGTGAAGCGCTTGAAGAGTTCCCGGTCCGCCTTGTAATGGCGCGACGAATAGACGTTGACTTCTCCCGCCGCCCGGGCGGGCGTTATGGCGGCCGGTCCGGCGGCGAGCAAGGCGGCGGCGGCCCAGGCTACGTACGGGATAGCGAAAACGCGCTGGCTTGGGATCATGGGGTCCTCCTCGATGATGGCGACGTGTTATATGCAAATGAGAGGCATTCGCATTAAATACCCCCGCACATTATACGGATATATGAAATAAGTAAACTAATTTTAGTGCTAAGTAAAAGGATTTACCAAACACCGATTGCGAATTACGAAATGCCCTCTGAATTCCAGAATGGATGGTAGAGCCCTTTGCACACCGGCGTTGCGGAGTATCTGAAGTGGCCGCCAGGTTCCGGCCTTAGCCCCAGGAAACCCCCTATTCCCTCTCCGGTTCCCGCGACCCGCCCTCCTCTTTCGCCGCGCCAGCGCCCTGAGACCGGGAAGCCACTTCCTCTTCTTGAGAAGCATGGATTTCGCCGCCAACCCCCAACTCCGCATCCTGATCCGGCCCATGGTCGTCGATGTCCTCGCCGTCGCTGCCGGCGGCGCCCATAAATTGCTCCATCTGCATGGCCGGCCTTTTGTCGAGAAGGCCGGCCGCCTTGAGGTCGTCCAGACCCGGCAGGTCGGCGATGGATGCGATCCCGAAGTCGACCAGGAATCCGCTGGTGGTGCCCCAGGTGGTGGGCCGTCCCGCGGTCCTGCGCCGGCCCTTGGGCGCCACCCAGTTCGCCTCCAGAAGCAGGTCGAGGGTGCCCCGGCTCAGCCCGACGCCTCGGATTTCCTCGATTTCGGCGCGGGTGACGGGTTGGTGATAGGCGATGATGGCCAGGGTTTCCATGGCTGCCCGCGAGAGACGGCGCGGCACCGTCTTGTGGACCCGGAGCTCTTCGGAAAGGTCTTGCGCCGTGCGGAACAGCCAGCGGCCCCCCGCCCGCACCAGGTTGATGCCGTGGTTGGCGTAGTGGTCGGAAAGCGCGCCAAGCAGGCCTGGAATATCGGCGCCTTCGGGCAGGCGTTGGCCGAGCGTTTCCTCGGTTATCGGCTCGGGCGCGGAAAACAGCACCGCTTCGAGCAGGCGCAGGTGGCGGGAATCGGGCTCCCCCTGCCCCGGCTCATCCGACCCATGGGCCGCGCCCTCCGGTTCCCCCTGTGCGGCCGGGCCGGCCTCTTGTTCGGTGATTTCCGGCTTTTCACTCATTGGCGTGATCAGTCTTTCCTGCGGGCACGGATATAGATCGGATTGAAGGCCCCGTCCTGGCGAAGTTCCACATGGCCCTGGCGCACCAGTTCCAGCGTGGCCGCGAAGGTCGAGGCGAGAGCCGATCTCGTGACCAGGGCGCCCTTGATATCCTCGGGCAGAAAGGCACGGAGATTCGCCCAGTCGGGGATTCGGCCGAGCAGCCGGCGCAGCCTTTCGACCGCTTGCTCGACGGAAAACAGGTCCTGGGGCGCAATATGCAGCATGGTATCGGTGTTGCGCGACCGGATCGCCCCATAGCAGCGCATCAGTTCGTAAAGGCTTGGCTCGTAGACCGCCTCATTGATGACCTCGACCCCCTCGGGGGCGCCGATGGCAAAGACGTCGCGGCCCAGCATCGGCCTTTGAAACAGGCGTTGCCCCGCTTCCTGCATGGATTCCAGGCGCCGCAACTGGAAGGCCAGCGCGTCCGCCATCTGTTGGCCGGTGGGCTGCTCCTCGCCATGGTCGTCGGGCAGAAGGAGGCGCGATTTCAGATAGGCGAGCCAGGCCGCCATCACCAGGTAATCGGCGGCGAGCTCCAGGTTCACCCCCTGGGCCTGGGTGA
>SMXQ01000073.1 GCA_004356985.1 Alphaproteobacteria bacterium
CGCTGACCTTCGATTACGGCGGCATCACCATCGCCAAATGCGGCCCCTGGAGCCAGGGCCCGGTGATGGCCCAGCAATTGGCGCTGCTCAAGGGGTTCGACCTGGGGGCCATGGATCCGCTGGGCGCCGACTTCATCCATACGGTGACCGAATGCGCCAAGCTGGCCTTCGCCGACCGCGAAAAATTCTACGGCGATCCCGATTTCGCGCCGGTGCCCATGCATGTGCTGCTGTCCGACGAATACAACGACAAGCGCCGGGAACTGGTGACCGGCGACGCCTCGCTCGACCTCCGGCCGGGCCATGTTCCGGGCTACGGCGCCGCCGAGATCCTGGTCGGCAAGCCCGGTGGTGGCGTGACTGGCGGTGGCGTGGCCGGGGCCGGCGAGCCGGGCGCCGCCATGGAGGGCCAGATGCGTTCGGACACGGTGCATATCGATTGCGCCGACCGCTTCGGCAACATGGTGTCGGCGACCCCGTCGGGGGGCTGGCTGCAGAGCTCGCCGGCGGTGCCCGGCCTGGGCTTTCCCCTCGGCACAAGGGCGCAGATGTTCTGGCTGGCCGAGGATCATCCCAGCGGCCTGGCGCCCGGCAAGCGGCCCCGGACAACCCTGTCGCCGTCCTTCGCCATCAAGGCGGGCCGGCCGTGGCTGGCCTTCGGCACGCCCGGCGGCGACAGCCAGGACCAATGGCCCTTGACCATGTTGCTGCGCCACCTCCACCACGGACTGAATTTGCAGGAGGCCGTCGACCTGCCGCAGTTCCAGAGCTTTCATTTCCCGTCTTCGTTCTGGCCCAGGGATGCCGAGCCGGGCGTGCTCGCCCTGGAAGGCGGCATTTCCGAGGCCACCGCCGAGGAGTTGGCGGCGCGCGGCCACCGGGTGGTGCGCCAACCGCCGTGGTCCATGGGGCGGATGATGGCGGTGGCCAAGGAAGGGCCCATCCTCAAGGGCGCGGCCAGTTCGCGCTTCGGACAGACTTACGCCATCGGACGATAGGACCCAAGCCATGACCTTGGCCTTGACCGGATACAAGCTTCACGCCGTCCATCTTCCCTACCGCCGCCCGGTGCGCTGGGCCGGCCATCAAGAGAGCGGCCTCGACGTGATGATCCTGAGCTTGGAATCGGCGGGCGGGCTGGTCGGCATCGGCGAAGCGCCGGTGCGCCTCAATTGGAACGCGGCGACCCTGAAAAGCCTGGCCGTGGTGACCGAAGAGATCTTCATGCCGCGCTTGCTCGGCCAGGACCTCGCCGACGAGGCCAAGGTCACGCGGTTCCTGCGCTATGTGCGCGAACACGCGCTGGCCAAGTCGATGATCGACAGCGCCGTGTGGGACCTGCGGGCCAAGGCCGCGGGCCTGCCGCTCCATGAATACCTGGGCGGGGCGGCAGAGGTGCCCGTCGCCTGGACCGTCACCCGGGCCGAGCCCAAGGTGATGATCGCCGAGGCCGAGGACATGGTGGGGCGCCATGGGTTCACCTCGCTCAAGATCAAGGTCGGCCAGGGATTCGCCACCGACCGCGAGGTGCTGGCCGGGATCCGCGCGGCGGTGGGGCCCAAGGTCGCCTTCTCCGCCGACGCCAACCGGAACTACGCCGCCGACGAGGTGGGGCCGTTCACCGAAATGCTGGCCGAGTTCGGCGTCAAGGTCGCCGAGGACCCCACCGAGTTGCGCGCCGACGACAGTTTCGCGGTCGCCCGGGCGGCATCAAAGCTGCCTCTCCTGGTGGACAACACCTGCCGGTCTTTGGAAGAGGCCAAGGGATTCCTGGCCCGCGGCGCCGACGCCATTTCGGTGAAGGTGCCGAAGACCGGGATCGCCGATTCGCGCGAGATCATCCGGCGGGCGGGCGAAACCGGGGCGGCCATCCATATCGGCCTGGGCGCCGCGTCTTCCCTGGGCGCGGTGGCGGCGCTGGGGCTCGCCGGGGCGCTGGCCCCCCACCCCGACGGCTTGCCGTCGGAGGAGAGCTTCTTCCTGCAGTTTTCCCGCGAATACGTGGCCGAGCCGTTGACGGTGGAGGACGGCATGGTCCGCCTGCCCGATACCGCGCTCGACGAGTGGATCGACTGGGACCAGGTGCGCGACCTCGCCCCCTAGCAGGCTGCCGAAAATTTCTGCTTCGTGGCCCGATGCTTCGAGACACGCGCGACGCGCGTTCCTCAGCATGAGGGTGAGTTATGGAAATAACGCATTCCTTATCCTGAGGAAGGCCCTGGGGGGGCCTGTCTCGAAGGATGGGCAACTGCTTCAAACGATTTTTCAGCAGCCCCCTAATGCCTCAGGTGTCGAGGGTTTCCTCGGCGAATAGATGCGACGGCGGATAGATTTCATCGATCAGGCCCTGATCATGGGAATACTTGATGAAGCGCTCCAGGTTGGCCTTGTTGCGGGCGAAGCCGTTCTCCCAGGGGTCGCGCACGAACAGGTTGCGTTCTTCCTCGAAATAGTGCCGCCCCCAGGCCAGGCGCGACCAGTTGGGGTCTTCGTAGTAGGTCTGGGCCAGGGTCTTGGCCTGGTTGAACATATCGAACACGCCGTGGGCCAGCGACGGGTCGGAATCCACCAGGCTCTGGCGGATGGCGACCACGTGCATGATGGGGAAATCGCCGACCTTCTCGAAGTAGTCCAGCTCTTCGGCCTTGGGATCGGCGAACAGCCGCCGTGCCGGGGTTTCGCCGGAGACCACCGAATGGGGCGGGTGGGGCAGGAAGAAGGCGTCGATCTCGCGGTCCGCCAGCATCCGGCCCAGGTCCGCGCGGCCGCCGATGAACTCTACCTTGACCCCCTCCTTGACCTTGAACTCGACCTTCTCTTCGGTGGTCACCAGCCAGTGGATGTCCTCCCAGGGCACGTCGTAATGGAACTTCATGTCGCCCTTGGCGAGCAGCGAAAGCGTCGTCTGGAACGACGACAGGGCCACCTTCTTGCCGACCAGGTCCTTGGGCTCCCATAATTCGGATTCCGGATGCACCCACATCTGGCTCTGGCTGAACAGGCGGCGCGGGAAGATGGGGATGCCGGCGATGGGCATGTTGCGGCCCTTGGCCATGAGGTAGGTGGACATGGAAAACTCGCCGACGTCGAATTCCGCGCCGTGGAGCATGCGGCCGTGGCGGTCGACGCCGTCGCGCAGGTCGCTCGATTGCCCCACCTGGAACACCTTAAGCTTATAGCCGTCGGGCGCCGCCACGGTGCCGTCGAAGAACGGGAAATGGCGGTCGTAGCGCTCGATGGCGAGGGTGAGTTCCTTTTCCTGGGCCATGGACTGGTCTCCCTTATGACGCGCCCGTTGACGGGCTTGAATTTCGCGGTCTGCGGGCAAGGTTACCCTGGGGGCGTGACCAGGGCAAATCGGCCTGGCCCGGGGCTCGGCGTGGGCTCCGTCTTCGACCGGCGTGGGCTCCGTCTTCGACCGGCGTGGGCTCCGTCTTCGATCGGCCGGGGCGCCCCGTCGGGGCCATCTGCCGAGGCCATGTGTCGAGGCCATGTGTCGAAGCCATGTACAGTGGCGCCGTTTCCGCCATAAAATAACCTTCCCGAAGGGACCGGCGGGAAACCATGGTTTGTCTCGCGGCCAATGACACCAGCGTGAACGAATATAGGCCGGCCGGGACATTCGCGGGAAGGCAACACGCAAAGGGGAGATAATTTAGCGGCGGCGGAAACCATCAGGGCGGGCGGTCATCGCACCGTGCGAACAGGCCGGGCACAAGACCGCGCGCGGCGCATCTCCGTCACCGTCACAAAAACCCCAGCAATCCGGGAGCCGGCCACACGGGAGTTGTCCCTTTGGTATATACTCGGTTCATGCGGGCGAACATGCCCCAGACTCAAGAGCATGCCCCAGACCCGATAGAAGGAGGAAACCATGACCCTAGACGTTCTTGATACCGGCCGGGCAGAGAATGAAACCGAGGAAATGCGCGCCAAGCGCGAGGCCACCATCGCCGCCAGCCCGCCGGCGACGTTCTTCAAGCTCCGCGCGCAACTTCTGAAACAGGGCCGCACCACCGATCTGGTGAGCAGGACCGACAACATGAGGGTCCACATCAAGGTCTATGCGTCGGGAGGCGAAAACGGCCTGCACAATCACACCGACGAGGACCATTTTCATCTGGTGCTCGAAGGCAGCGCCCGCTTTTACGGGCCGCGCGGGGAAGAGATCGATTGCGGCAAGTACGAAGCCATCATGTTGCCCGCCGGAAGTTTTTACCGTTTCAACGCGACCAGCGAAGAACCCCTGGTCCTGCTCCGCGTGGGATGCAAGGCCGCGCCGACGTCCGAACACAACCGCCAGAATATTTACGGCGACCCGCTTCCCACCGAAGCCCCGGGAAACGGCCAGGTGGAGGTCATCCCGCGGCCGGGCGAGTACTGGGGCGCCGCCCAATAGCGCCGCCGCCGCCCAGGCGTTTTTCCCGGCACGTCCATCGCTTGGTCCCCCGGGGGGGTGTTCCCCAGCGGGGCTCCGCGGCCGGCCCGCCGTCGCCCTAGCCCCGGCACGGCGATGGCAGAAGCCCCAGGCGTAAGCACCGTATGGCTGACGCTGAGAAATAGAAATTTCCGCAACTACGCCATGGGCAATTTTGCCTCGCAGATGGGCGTGTGGGTGCAGCGCATCGCCGTGCAGTGGCTCACCTGGGAATTGACCCACTCGCCGACCTGGCTCGGCATCATCGCCTTCGCCGATGTCTTCCCCAACGTGGTGATCGCGCCGCTGGCCGGCGCCTTGGCCGACCGGGTGGACCGGCTCCAGGCCATGCGTATCTACATCTCGTTGTCCGCTTGCCTATTGACGGCCATGGCCGCGCTGGTGTTGAGCGACGCCATCACCAAGGAGTTGTTGCTCGCCCTGGTGCTGGTCAACGGCGTGGTGATGGCCTTCTACAGCCCGGTGCGGCTATCCATCATCCCGGCGCTGGTCGACCGCGAATTGTTGACCTCGGCGATCAGTTTCAGTTCGGTGACCTTCAATATCGGCCGCGTCGGCGGCCCGGCGCTGGCCGGTTTGATCATCTTGCAGTGGGGGGTGGGCCAGGCCTTCGTCTTCACCGCCGTCGCCGACGTGGCGTTTATTCTCACCCTCTGTCTGATCCGCCTCGTCGCCACCCGCGAAAAGCGCGAACCGCGTTCGCTGCGCCATATTCCGGCCGAGATCATGGACGGCTTTCGCTACGCCAGGAAGCATCCGGGGATCGGGCCGTTGCTGGTGATCCTGATGGCGACGACGGTGTTGTTGCGCCCGTTCAACGACCTGTTCGCCGGCTTCGCCGACGACGTGTTCGGGCGCGGCGCATTGGGGCTGGCGTGGCTGACCTCGATGCTGGGGGTCGGCGCTTTCACCGCCAGCGTGTTCCTGACCCGGCGCGCCGGCATCGACGGCCTGACCGGGCTGATGGTGGCCTCCATGGCGGTGTTCGCCATCGCCCTGGTGGGCTTCACCGCCACCGATATCTTTTGGTTCGCCTGTGCCTGTACCGCCATCGCGGGGTTCGCCATGACCACCATCGGCGTGGCCGAGCAGTCACTCTTGCAGGCCTCGGTCGACGACGCCATGCGCGGCCGAATCCTCAGCCTGTACACCCTGATCGGCCGGGGTTTCCCCTCCATCGGCGCGCTGATCATGGGCTATGCGGCCTCCTTCGTCGGGCTGCGCTGGCCGGTGTTGGGCGGCGCCGTGGCGTGCCTGGTGTTCTGGCTGTGGGCGCGCCGCCGCCAGGGGCGCATGGCCGCGGTGCTGGAGACCCCACCCAAGACCGGTTAGCGGCAAACCGGCGGCGCCGTCACCCGGAACACCTTGAGTCGGTAGCCACCAGGCACAACACGGCGGCGGCGCACCATAGCCCGCCGATCCCTTTGGGCCGGTCGGGCGCGCGCGGCATGCCGAAGACAGGGGGTGCGCGCCATGTGGAAGGTTGACTTTACCAAGGCTTCGGCGCATTGACCGCGCGGGTTGGCGCTGGTTGAATGGGCGGCGCCAGGGATCGAGGAGAAACCCAGATGAAGCTTGAACACAAGGTCGCCATCGTCACCGGCGCCGGGCGCAATATCGGCGAGGCCATCGCCCACCGCCTGGCCGGGGAAGGCGCCAAGGTCGCGGTGGTCGATCTCGACGGCGCCCGCGCCGAGAAGGTGGCCGACGGCATCAAAGCCGGCGGCGGCGCGGCCATCGGCCTGACCGCCGACGTCGCCGACGAGGACGCGGTCAAGGGGCTGGTCGCCGACACCGTGGCGGCATTGGGGCGCATCGACATCCTGGTCAACAACGTCGCCATTTCCGACAACAAGCACATCCTTGAGATCACCAAGGCGGAATGGGACCGGGTGATGGCGGTGACCTTGGGCGCGCCGTTCCTGATGGGCAAGTACTGCGCCCAACAGATGGTCGACCAGGGCGACGGCGGCGCCATCGTCAACATCGCCTCGACCTCGGGCTGGCGGGGCCGGCCCCGGGCGCTCGCCTATACCGCGGCCAAGGGCGGCGTCATCAACCTGACCCGCTCCATGGCGGTGCAATTGGCAAGCCATGGCATCCGCGTCAATTCCATCTCGCCCAACAAGATCGGCTCGCCGGTGGGCAAGCAAGAGTTCGACCCCACCCGGCCGGTCAAGAACCTGGCCGGCCGTCCCGGCGCGCCCGAGGACATGGCCGCGGCCGTCCTGTTCCTGGTGAGCGGCGATTCCCAATTCGTCTGGGGGGAAAACCTGTTCGTCGACGGCGGGGTCATGGCCATGGAGGTGAGCTGAGGGCCCGGCCCTTCGATCCCAACAATATGCGGCTTATCCGGCACACCGAAACCGTGCCCTCCGAGCTTTCGGGGGCGGTCATCGCCATCGGCAATTTCGACGGCGTCCATCTGGGCCACCAGGCGGTCATCGCCCAGGCGAAAGACATCGCCTGGGGGCTTGGCGCGCCCATGGTGGTGGTGACCTTCGAGCCCCATCCGCGGTCCTATTTCCAGCCCAATGGGGCGGCCTTTCGGCTGACCTCGCTGCGCACCAAGGCGCGTCTGATGGAGGCGCTCGGGGTCGACGGCCTGGTGGTGCTGCATTTCGACCGCGCCCTGGCGGCCATGGAGGCTTCGGATTTTGTGGCCCATATCCTGGTCCGCGACCTTGGCGCGGCCCACGTGGTGGTGGGCGAGGATTTCGCCTTCGGCCGGGGGCGCAGGGGCGACGTGGCGCTGCTCGGGAAGATGGCGGGCGACGGCGGTTTCAAAGTCAGCCCGGCGGTCCAGGTGCGCCACGGCGGCGGCGCGGTGATCTCGTCCAACACCATTCGCGGCTTCCTCAAAGACGCCCGGCCCGAGGCCGCGGCCAAGCTTCTGGGGCGCCCGTGGGAGGTCGATGGGCGGGTCGTTCGCGGCGATGGGCGCGGCCGGGAACTGGGCTTTCCCACCGCCAACGTGCGCATGGACGCCAGCCTGGCGCCCTGCCCCGGCGTCTACGCGGTCCGCGCCGGCATCGACGCCGGGCGGGACACCCGATGGTTCGACGGCGCCGCCAATTTCGGCATCCGCCCCCAGTTCGAGGGCCGGGAATCCCGGCTCGAGGTATTCTTGATGGATTTTTCCGGCGACCTCTACGGCCGCACCCTGCGGGTCTCCTTCGTCGCCTATCTCCGGCCCGAGGCCGCGTTCGACAGCGTCGCCGCCCTGGTCCAACAGATGGAGCGCGACGTCCTCGATGCCCGCGCCCGCCTGGCCCCCCGGCCCTGACCGCGCGGCGAGGTTGACGCCGCCCTTGGGATACCGTTCCATGCGGCCCGCGAGAAGAGGAGCATGCAAGTCAGGGCCATGAGCGGCAATTACAAATCGACGGTTTTCCTGCCCCGCACCGATTTTCCCATGAAGGCGGGGCTGCCCGCACGCGAACCGGAGCTGCTGGCGCGGTGGGAGCGCATCGGCCTGTGGGCCAAGCTGCGCGCCCAGTCGGCGGGACGGGAGCCCTACATCCTTCACGACGGCCCGCCCTATGCCAACGGCAACATCCACATGGGACATGCCCTCAACAAGATCCTCAAGGACATCATCAACCGCACCCGGCAGATGCAGGGTTTCGACGCCAATTACGTGCCCGGCTGGGATTGTCACGGGCTGCCCATCGAATGGATGATCGAGGAAAAATACCGCGCCGCCGGCAAGGACAAGGACCAGGTTCCGGTGCTCGATTTCCGCCGGGAATGCCGCGCTTTCGCGGCCCACTGGATCACCGTCCAGAAGGCCGAGTTCAAGCGGCTCGGGGTCTTCGGGGATTGGGACAACCCCTACACCACCATGGACCACGAGGCCGAGGCGGCCATCGTCGCCGAGCTTGGCAAGTACCTGTTGGGGGGCGGCCTGTACAAGGGCGTGAAGCCGCTCATGTGGTCGCCGGTGGAACGCACGGTGCTGGCCGAGGCCGAGGTGGAATACGAGGACCATACCTCGACCACCGTCTGGGTGCGCTTCCCGGTGGTCGAAACGCCCGCCGGCGCGCTCGGTCATGCCAGCGTCGTCATCTGGACCACCACGCCCTGGACCCTGCCCGGCAACCGGGCGGTGGCCTTTGGGCCCGACATCGGCTACGCGGTGATCGAGGTGACCGGCGCGGCGGCGGAGAGCGGTGCCCGGGTGGGCGAGAAGCTGGTCCTGGCCGAGGCCCTTTTGGCCGAGACCCTGGAGGCGGCCGGGGTCACCGCTCACCGAGTGTGCGCCCGGCTCAAGGGCGGCGACATGTCGGGCACGGTCCTGGCCCATCCCCTGCGCGGCCAGGGCTACGACTTCGACGTGCCCCTGGTGGAAGGCCATCACGTGACCACCGAACAGGGCACCGGGTTCGTCCATATCGCGCCCGGCCACGGCGCCGATGACTTCGTGATCGGCCAGCGCATGGGCCTGGAGGTTCCCGAAACCGTCGGCCCCGACGGGCTTTACTACGACGCGGTGCCGTTGTTCTCAGGTCTCCATGTTTTCAAGGCCGATAAGCCGGTGGCCGAGGCCATGGCAGGGGCGGGCAACCTTTTGGCCCAGGGCACGCTGACCCATTCGTACCCCCATTCCTGGCGTTCCAAGGCGCCGCTGATCTTTCGCGCGACGCCGCAATGGTTCATCTCCATGGAGAAGGGAGATCTCCGTGAACACGCCCTTAAGGCCATCGACGCGACCCGCTGGATCCCCGGCCAGAGCCGCAACCGCATCCGCGCCATTGTCGAGGACGGGCCCGACTGGTGCGTGTCCCGCCAGCGCGCCTGGGGGGTGCCCATCACGGTCTTCGTCCACAAGCAGACCGGCGAGCCCCTGCGCCATTCCGCGGTCATGGAGCGCATCGTCGCGGCCATCGCCGAAGAGGGCTGCGACGTCTGGTTCACCGCCGATCCCGCCCGCTTTCTGGCGCCTGAATTCGACGCCGCCGATTACCAGCAGGTGACCGATATCCTCGACGTCTGGTTCGATTCCGGCGCCTCCCACGCCTTCGTCCTCGAGGCAAGGGACGATCTTTCCTCGCCCGCCGATCTTTACCTGGAAGGAACCGACCAGCACCGCGGCTGGTTCCGCTCGTCGCTGCTCGAATGTTGCGGCACGCGGAACCGGGCGCCCTACAAGGCGGTCCTCACCCATGGCTTCGTCAATGACGAGAAGGGCCGCAAGATGTCGAAGTCCCTGGGCAACACCACCGCCCCCCAGGAAGTGGTGGATAAGTTCGGCGCCGATATCCTCAGGCTCTGGGTGGTGAGTTCGGATTATTCCGAGGACCTGCGCATCGGCGCCGATATCATCGGCCATAGCATCGACACCTACCGCCGGTTGCGCAACACCCTGCGCTACGTGCTCGGCAGCCTCCAGGGTTTCGAGGAAACCGAGCGCATGGAGCCGGCGGACATGCCCGAGCTCGAACGCTGGGTCCTCCATCGCCTGTTCGAGCTCGACCGGGTTTTGCGGGCGGCGGCGGACGATTACGAATTTCACCGCTTCTACACCGAGCTCCATAACTTTTGCGCGCTCGACCTGTCGGCCTTCTATTTCGACGTTCGCAAGGACAGCCTTTATTGCGATCTGCCCAGCGCGCCCAAGCGCCGCGCCGCGCGCACCGTTCTCGACCGCATCTTCCATTGCCTGACCGCCTGGCTGGCGCCGGTGCTGTGCTTCACCGCCGAGGAAGCCTGGCTTTTGCGTTTCCCGTCCGACGACGATTCCGTGCATTTGCGGCGCTTCCCAGAGATCCCGGGCGGCTGGGAGGATGCCGCCCTGGCCCGGCGCTGGGCCACCATCCGCGATATCCGCCGGGTGGTGACCGGCGCGCTGGAGTTGGAGCGGGCCGAAAAGCGCATCGGGTCGTCGCTCCAGGCCCGGCCCGTGGTCCATGGCCCGCCCGATTTGCTGGCCGCTTTCGACGGCATCGACGCGGCGGAACTGTTCATCACCTCGGGCGCCGAACTGGTGCCGGGCGCCGCCCCCGACGGCGCCTTTGCCTTGCCGGAGCATCCCGGCATCGGGGTCACGCCGGCGCCCGCCGGAGGGGCCAAATGCGCGCGCTGCTGGAAGGTGCTGGACGAGGTCGGCCAAGACCAACCCGATGACGTCTGCCATCGCTGCGCCGACGCCCTTCGCGCCATGACGGTCTAGGGCCATGACGGCCCCGGCGGCGGCGCCGAAACCGCGCCTCTGGAGGGCGGGGGCGGCCATGGCGGCGCTGGTGGCGGCTTTGGATCAGGCCAGCAAATGGTGGATCGTGACCTCGGTGATGGTGCCCGAGCGGCAGATCGAGGTGACCTCGTTTTTCAATATCGTGATGGTCTGGAACCGCGGCGTCAGCTTCGGCCTGTTCGGCGATTCGCCGGCGGCCATGGTCTGGGTGTTGACCGGCGTATCGGTAGTCATCGTCACCGTCTTAGGCGTGTGGATGCGCCGCACCTCGCGGCTGTGGGTCGCGGCTGCGCTGGGCGCCGTCATCGGCGGCGCCGTGGGCAACGTCATCGACCGCCTTTATTACGGTGCGGTGGCCGATTTTCTCGACTTCCATGTGGGCCAATGGCATTGGCCGGCCTTCAACCTGGCCGATTCGGCGATCGTCCTTGGGGTCGCCGTATTGATGGTGGACGCTTTTATTGCCGCCGAGGAATGAAAAATACTAATGTCTGGCATCCAGCGACTCCCATGGCGGGGAAAATGACAGGTGGTAAATTGATGAATTTGGTGCTTCGCGCCGCGGCCCCGGTGGCCATGGTGGCGGGTGTCCTGGCGCTCGGCGGGTGTTCGGAATTGCGCCAGGCGGTGGGCGCCGAGAAGACGTCCCCCGATGAATTTCAGATCAGGGTGCGCAAACCGCTCTCCATGCCCCGCGAATACGGCCTCAGGGCGCCCCGGCCCGGGGCGCCGCGGCCGCAGGAAGACCGCGCCAACAGCCGGGCCCGCCAGATCGTGCTCGAGTCCGACAAAAGCCGGGCGGGCAGGCGCCGCGCGCGGCCCCAGATCAAGGGCGTGAGCCGGGAGGAGGCGGCCCTCATCGCCAAGCTCGGGGGCGATTCGGTGGATGCCGGCATTCGCCGGATGGTAGACCGGGAAAGCGCGCAAATCGTGGCAAACAATAAGAGTTTCGTCGATGCCATCATGTTTTGGAAAGACGAGATCAAGCCCGGCAAGGTCGTCGATCCCAAGTCCGAAGCGCGCCGGATTCAAGAGAACGCGGCGCTCGGACGACGGGGCAGCACCGCCAATGTCCCGACCATCGAACGCAAGAAGAAGGGGCTGTTCTCCCAAAGCATTTTCGCCGATTGGTTCTAGAGTCAACGCCGGCCCAATGGGAGGCCCCGGCCGGAAGGTGCGCCAAGGGCGAATCGCCCCCCGCGCGGCGCCTTGCCATCTGCCCAGATTTTGCCGTATAGAGCCTTTATATAAAGGCGAAGGATATTCGCGCAGCCCATCCCGGGAAGAACGGCCCGGGAAGAACGGCCCGGGAAGAACGGCCCGGGAAGAACGGCCGGGAAGAACGGGTGGGCGAGGGACAGCATCGGCGTTTGCGAAGGTGAATCACTCTCATAGGCAAAAACCGCGCCGGTGGCAGCGGTTTCTATTGATCGGCGCGCTCGCTGGGTTTGGCGCCGCGGCCGGGTTGGCGCCCACCGCCCGGGCCGCCGTGTTCAATCCCCAGACCTTCACCCTGGCCAACGGCCTTACCGTGGTGGTGATCGAAAACCACCGCATGCCGGTGGTGCGCCAGATGCTGTTCTACCGGGTCGGTTCGGCCGACGATCCGCCGGGCAAATCCGGCGTCGCCCATTACCTGGAACACCTGATGTTCAAGGGGACCCGCACCGCCAAGCCCAACGAATTTTCCAAGATCGTCGCCCGCAACGGCGGCCGCGACAACGCCTTCACCAGCCCCGACGCCACCGGCTATTACCAGACCGTGGCCTCGGACCGGTTGGAGTTGGTGATGCGCATGGAAGCCGATCGCATGGCCAATCTGGTGGTCGACCCCAAGGAAGCGGCGCCGGAGCTCAAGGTGGTCGTCGAAGAGCGCCGCTCGCGCACCGACAATCGGCCGTCGGCCCAATTGGCAGAGCAGATTACGGCCGCCCTTTATGTGATTTATCCCTACCGCATTCCCATCATCGGCTGGGCCCACGAGCTGGAAAAGCTGACCCTGGCCGACGCCATGGCCTTCTACCGGAAATTCTACGCCCCCAACAACGCCGTCCTGGTGATCACCGGCGATATCACCGTCGACCAGGTCCGGCCCCTGGCGGAGAAATATTACGGGCCCATCCCCAGCGGCCCCAAGATCACCCGCCGCGCCAACTTGGCGGAACCGCCCCAGCGGGTGGCCCGGCGCGTGATCCTGCGGTCCCCGCGGGTGCGGGAACCGCGCTGGAGCCGGGACTATTTGGCGCCGTCGCGCGGCCAGGGCCGGGGGCGTCGCGCCGACGCGCTGGAAATGCTCGACGTGATCCTCGGCTCCGGCGCCACCTCCCGCCTTTATCGCGCCCTGGTGATCGAAAACAAGCTGGCGCTTTCGGTGGGCACCTTCTACGACGCCGACATGCTCGGCCCGACCGCGTTCGGCATTCATGCCCGGCCCAAGCAGGGCGTCGCCCTGGCGACCCTGGAGGCCGCCATCGAGGCCGAGATCGCCAAGCTGCTTGCCCATGGGGTCACCGAGGCGGAGGTCAAGGCGGCCAAAAAACGCCTGCTGGCGGGGGCCATCTTCGCCCGGGATTCGCTGCGCCGGGGGGCCAGCGCCATCGGCACGGCGCTGACCTCGGGACAAACCATCGCCGATGTCGAAAATTGGCCCGATTACATCAAGAAAGTCACGCCGGCCCAGATTCTCGAGGCGGCGCGGGAGGTTTTCCGCATCGAGCGTTCGGTCACCGGGCTCTTGTTGCCCGCGGCCAAGTCCGCAGCCGAGTCCCGCGCCAAGTCCAAGAAAGACGTGGCGGCGAAAAAGATGGCTAAACCCGGCGGCGGACCGCGCCCGGGGAGGGATAAATGAGGGCCGCCGCCCGGCCCGCGCGGAAGCTCCGGCTCGGCGCCCTGGCGCTGGGGGCGATTTTGCTCTTGGCCCTGCCCGCGGACGCCATGCGCATCAAGGAGGTGACCAGCCCCGGGGGCATCAAGGGCTGGCTGGTCGAGGATGCGACGGTGCCGCTGTTCACCATGAATTTCGCCTTTCGCGGCGCCGCGGCGCTGGATCCCATAGGCAAGGAGGGGCTCGCCGAGCTGGTCTCGAGCCTGCTCGACGAGGGGGCGGGCGCCCTGGATGCCCAGGCCTTCCAGGCGCGGCTCGAGAACAACTCCATCGCCATGCGCTTCGGCGCCGGCGTTGATTACTTTTCCGGTTCCATCAAGGCATTGGTGGAATACCGGGGGCTGGCCACCGACCTTTTGCGCCTGGCCTTGAACGCGCCGCGCTTCGACGCCGAGCCGGTGGAGCGCATTCGCGCCCAGTACCTGTCCAGCGTGCGGCGCCGGGTGGAGCGCCCCGGATACACCGCCCGGCGGGCCTGGAAGGTCGCGGTGTTCAAGGATCACCCCTATGGCCGCGAGCTGGACGGAACCGAAGCCAGCCTGAAGGCCATCGGCGTGTCGGATCTCAAGCGATTCGTCGCCCAGCGGTTCGCCCGCGACGTGCTGGTGGTGGCCGCGGTCGGCGATATCGACGCGGCCGCCTTCGGGCAAATGATGGATCGCGCCTTCGGCGGCCTGCCCGCCCGCGCCGCGCCCGCCTCCCTGCCCGAGGCGAAGATCGGCGGGGCCGGCAAGATCATCGTCACCCAACGCGACATCCCCCAGTCGGTGGCCGTTTTCGGCCATGGCGGGATCAAGCGCAAGCATCCCGATTACTACGCCGCCATCATCATCAATTACGTGCTCGGCGGCGGCGGGCTCAGCTCCCGGCTGGCCACCGAAATCCGCGAGAAGCGCGGGCTCGCCTATTCCGTCTATTCCCGCTTGGTGACCATGGAACGCGCCGGCATCATCACCGGCCGGGTGGCCACCGCCAATGCGCGCATCGCCGAATCGCTCGCCCTCGTCCGCCGGCTTTGGGCCGCCATGGCCAAGCACGGCATTACCGCCCAAGAGCTCAGAGATACCAAGAGCTATCTTACGGGATCGTTTTTCACGCGGCTCAATTCCACCCGCCGGGTCGCCCGCCTGCTGGTCAGCATCCAGTTGCAGGACATGGGAATCGACTACCTGGAGCGCCGCAATCGCCTGATCAACGCAGTCACCCTGGCCCAGACCCGCCGGGTCGCGGCCCGGCTCTTCAGGGCCGAGGATCTCACCATATCGGTGGTCGGCCGCCCCAAGGGGGTGACGCCCCGGCCGTGAGTCTGGATGCCGTCAAAGGGGTTCGATTTGGCCCGGAAGTACTCTAGTCTTGGGGCCAGCCAACCACCGCCGGGGGCCGATGCCTTACCGCCAGGACATTGAGTTGTGCCGCGCCGAGACGATCGGCGGGGCCGGGGTCAGCGAAGCCGCCCTGTCGGCGGAGCTGGCGGCGCTGGCGCCGGCCCTGGACCGGCTTCGGGCCGCCTGCGACGCGGGCGCGCTGCCGGCCCTCACCATCGCCGGGCGTACCGACGACCTGGCGGCGATCACCGAGACCGCCGCCCGCCTGGCCGACCATTGCGCCGATGTGCTGGTGCTCGGCACCGGCGGCTCCGCCCTCGCCGGGCGATGTTTCACCGCCCTCGGGCGCGAGCACGCCGGCCCGCGCCTGCACTTCTTCGACAGCGTCGATCCCGACGGTTTCGAAGACGCGCTGGGCGGCATCGACCTGGCCGGCGCCGGGCTCTTGATCATCTCCAAGTCGGGCGCCACCGCGGAAACCCTGGCCCTGGCCTTCGCCCTGCTGCCCCGCCTGGCCGACGCCCGGGGCGCCCAGGCCTTGGCCGAAACCTGCGCGGTCATCACCGGCCCGCCGGAACCGGGCGGCGCGGACTCGCCGCTGCGCGCACTGGCCGCCGAGATGGGGCTGGCGGTGCTCGATCACGCGCCCGCCATCGGCGGACGGTTCGCGGCCTTTGCCAATGTCGGGCTGTTGCCCGCCAGCCTTGCCGGAATCCCGCCCCAAGAGGTCCGCGCCGGCGCTCGCGCGGTGCTGGACACGGTCATGGGCGAAGCGAAGGCGGCGGACATCGCGCCGGCGCTGGGCGCCGCGCTCACCGTCGCCATCGCCCGCGAACGCGGCCTCACCCAGAATGTGATGATGCCCTACCCGGCGCGGCTGGCGCCCTTCGCCCACTGGCACCGCCAGCTGTGGGCGGAAAGCCTGGGCAAGGACGCCGGGGCGAGCACGCCCATCGCCGCCCAGGGCACCGCGGACCAGCACAGCCAGCTTCAGCTGTGGCTGGACGGTCCCGCCGACAAGCTGTTCACGCTGATCTTCGGGCGCGCCCGGGGCACCGGCCCGTCCATCGCCCCGCCGGCGGCGGCCGGCGGGGGGGCCGACTGGCTGCGCGGCCGGCGCATGGGCGACCTAATGGCGGCCTCCCAGGCGGCGACCCGCGACGCCTTGGCCGCCCAGGGCCGCCCGGTGCGGGTGATCGAGGTGGCGCGCGCAGATGGCCGCACCCTGGGCGCGCTGATGATGCATTTCATGGTGGAAACCATCCTCGCCGGCGACCTGCTGGGGGTCGATCCGTTCGGCCAGCCGGCGGTGGAGGCGGGCAAGGCCCGGGCCCGGGAAACCCTGGCCGCCATGGCCGCGGAACCCGCCGCCGCCAAGGGGTGCCCTAAGGGGC
>SMXQ01000005.1 GCA_004356985.1 Alphaproteobacteria bacterium
GGGAAGACGCCTATGAGGCGGTCCAGCGCAACGCCATGTTGGTTTGGGAAAATGGCGAAGACTTTCAAGCGGCCTTAGCGGCGGATTCGAATGTGGCAGCGCACCTCGACAGCGCCGAACTCGACGAATTATTCGATCTCTCCTACCATACCAAGCACGTGGACACGATTTTCGAACGGGTGTTCGGCGAATCCTAGAGCACACCCCGGCCCCGGCGATCGAAGGTATCAATCGGTTAGGACAATTGTTCCCGGGCCACCGCCCTAAGCTCGTCCATTTTCTTCCGCAGCGCCATTTCGTCAATGGCGATGCCCTTGTCGCCGAAATCCGCAAGAACCTTCTCGACAACGTCGTCGTCGCCGGGTTTCGTGAAATCGGATTCCACGACCTCTTTGGCATAAGGACCGGTGGCGTCTCCGCTAAGGCCCATCTGTTCGGCGGCCCATTCGCCCAATAACCTATTGCGCCTGGCAATGACCTTGAATTCGTTTTCCTGGTCGACCCGGTACTTCGCCTCGAATCCTTTTTCCCGATCTCCGAAACTGTTCATTTAGTTGCTCCTGTCTTGGGTGATGGTTGACACCCCTTTGTCTCAGGTGATGGTTGACGCCTCTCTGTAAGGTGTAAAAATATAGCGGTCCACAGCAAGCGATGGTATCGAAACTTTCATGTGTACAGTGGTGATTTTGCGGCGGCCCGACGCCGCTTGGCCCTTGATCCTTGCCGCCAACCGGGACGAACGTGTCGTACGCCCCTGGAAGGCGCCGGGCCGACATTGGCCCGACCGCCCGGACGTGGTCGCGGGACGCGATGAACTGGCCGGGGGAACCTGGCTCGGGCTGAACGATGCCGGGGTCGTGGCCGCGGTCATGAACCGCGAGGGCTCGCTCGGCCCGGACCCTGATAAGCGCAGCCGCGGCGAACTGGCGCTCGAGGCCCTGGACCATGCCGATGCCGACGCCGCGGCCGAGGCGCTTCGCCACCTCGACGGCAAAGCCTACCGTCCGTTCAATTTGCTGATCGCCGACAATAGGGACGCCTATTGGCTGAAAAGCGTCGGCGACGGCCCTGTGCTCGCAACCCCTATCGAAGCCGGCGTTTCCATGCTCACCGCGCGGGATCTCAATGATACCAGCAGCCCCCGCATCGCTGCTTTCCTGCCACTATTCGAAGCGGCGGAGCCCCCGGATCCGGAGAACGCGAACTGGGACCGTTGGCAAGCGCTCATGGCCGCCGGTCGGCCCGAAGATCCGGCATCATTGCCCGTCACGTCCATGGCCATCGACCCCAGCGGCGGTTATGGCACCATTTCAGGTTCACTGATCGCACTGCCCCGGGACATGCGGCAAGGCCGCCCGGTCTGGCGATTCTGCGGGGGCCGGCCCGGCGCCATGCCCTATGAGGATATCACCCCATAAATAGCTTGAAAGCGGCCCCAGAACGGTCCCGCGCCATTGTCTTGGGCGGCGATTGTGCTATACATCACACTCGTTTCACCGTCCGCCGCGAAAGCACCGGAATCATACCCATAGGGCACCCCATGAACCGCCGTAAACAAATCTATGAAGGCAAGGCCAAGGTGCTGTTTCAGGGGCCTGAGCCCGGAACCATCGTCCAGTATTTCAAGGACGATGCGACCGCGTTCAACAATCAGAAAAAGGGCACCATCGCCGGCAAAGGGGTCCTCAACAACCGCATTTCCGAACTTCTCATGTTGCGGCTGGAGGGCATCGGCATCCCTACTCATTTCATCAAGCGCCTCAACATGCGCGAACAACTGGTTCGCGAGGTGGAGATCATTCCCATCGAGATCATCATCCGCAATGTCGCCGCGGGAACGTTGTCGAAGCGCCTCGGCATCGAGGAAGGCAAGCCCCTGCCGCGCTCTATCGTCGAGTTTTGCCTGAAAAACGATGAATTGGGCGATCCATTGGTGTCCGAGGAACACATCACCGCCTTCGGCTGGGCGACCCATCAGGAATTGGATGAGATCGTCAACATGGCGCTTAGGATCAATGATTTCCTGTGCGGCATGTTCCTCAGCATCGGCATCCGGCTGGTCGACTTCAAACTTGAATTCGGCCGGTGGTACGACGGCGACGAAATGCGCATCGTTCTCGCCGATGAAATCAGCCCGGACAGCTGCCGGCTCTGGGATATTGAGACCAACGAAAAAATGGACAAGGACCGATTCCGCCGGGATCTCGGAAAGGTGGAAGAAGCCTACCAGGAAGTGGCCCGGCGTCTCGGCATCTTGCCCGAAAGCGGTCCCGCCGACCATCAAGGGACCAAGGCCATCCAGTAGCCGATGATGATCGCCCGCGTTCACGTCACCCTGAAACAAGGCGTCCTCGACCCACAGGGCAAAGCCATTGCCAATTCATTGAAATCACTTGGATTTTCCGGCATCGCGGGGGTCCGCCAGGGAAAATACATCGAGGTCGAGCTGGAAGATGCCGATCCCGAAATCGCGCGCGCGGCCGTCGAAGACATGTGCCAGCGGTTGTTGGCCAACACCGTTATCGAGGACTACACGATCGAACTTGATGGCTAGGCGCGAAACGGCCGGCCCATGGCTTGTGGCGGGTGTGCCCGTTGGCTTTTCGCCACGCCCCGGGGAACCCCGATGAAGGCCGCTGTCATCGTTTTTCCAGGTTCCAATTGCGACCGCGACATCCAGGTCGCACTGACCCAAAGCATGGGCCGGCCGCCGTTGATGGTCTGGCATCGCGAAGACGCGTTTCCCCCGGTCGATCTGATTGTCGTTCCCGGCGGATTCTCCTATGGGGATTATCTGCGGGCGGGCGCCATGGCGGCCAATTCCCCGGCCATGGTGGAAACCAAGCGGCGCGCCGATGCGGGGGTCGCGGTTCTGGGGATTTGCAACGGATTCCAGATTCTAGCGGAAACCAGGCTGCTCCCGGGCGTGCTCATGCGTAACGCGAGCCTCAGGTTCATCTGCCGCGATGTCCACCTGCGCGTGGAAGAAAGCCGCCCCCCCTTCACCGGCAATTACCGCAAGGGGCAGGTCATCCGCATCCCCATCGCCCATCACGACGGCAATTATTTCGCCGACGACGAAACCTTGGCGCGCATCGAGGGAGAGGGCCGGGTCGCTTTCCGCTACACAGACCGAAGCGGTAAACCCACGGCGCGGGCCAACCCCAACGGATCGTCCGCCAACATCGCCGGCATCGTCAACCAGGCGGGCAACGTGCTCGGCATGATGCCGCATCCCGAACGGCTCGCCGACCAGGCGCTTTCGGGCACCGACGGCCGGGCCATGTTCGACGGGCTGGTCGGGGCATTCGCCTGATGGCCGCCGATCTCCCTCCCCCGCCTGAAATCGTCACCAGCCATGGCTTGACGGCGGAAGAATACGGCAACCTTCTCGAAATTCTGGGACGCGAACCCAACCTGACGGAGCTTGGCATCTTCTCGGTCATGTGGAGCGAACATTGCTCCTACAAATCATCGCGCAAGTGGCTTCGGCGCCTGCCCACCGAAGCGCCCTGGGTGATCTGCGGCCCCGGGGAAAATGCCGGCGTGATCGATATCGGCGAGGGGCTCGCCGCCGTCTTCAAGATGGAGAGCCACAACCACCCATCGTTCATCGAACCCTACCAGGGGGCGGCAACCGGGCTCGGCGGCATCCTGCGCGATGTCTTCACCATGGGCGCACGCCCGGTGGCCAACCTCAACGCGCTGCGCTTCGGGGACCCCAACCATCCCAAGACCCGCCACTTGGTCTCCGGCGTGGTCGCCGGGATCGGCGACTACGGCAATTGCGTGGGCGTGCCCACGGTCGGCGGCAGCTGCGATTTCGACGAAAGTTACGACGGCAATATTCTGGTCAACGCCATGACCGTGGGCATCGCCGCCAAGGACCGGATCTTCTATGCCAAGGCCACAGGCGTCGGCAACCCCGTGGTCTACGTGGGTTCCAAGACGGGACGGGACGGCATTCACGGCGCCACCATGGCCTCCGCGGAATTCGACGAGTCGACCGAAGCCAAGCGCCCCACGGTTCAGGTCGGCGATCCGTTCACCGAAAAGCTTTTGATCGAGGCCTGCCTGGAATTGATGGCCCAAGACGCCATCATCGGCATTCAGGACATGGGCGCGGCGGGGCTTACGTCGTCTTCCTTCGAGATGGCGTCCAAGGGCGGCGTCGGGGTGGAACTCGATCTCGACCGGGTTCCGGTCCGCGAAGAGGCCATGACCGCCTATGAAATCATGCTGTCGGAAAGCCAGGAACGCATGCTGATGGTCCTGAAGCCGGGCAAGGAAGACATCGCCCGGCGCATTTTCGAGAAATGGGAGCTCGACTTCGCCATCATCGGCCGGCTTACCAATAGCGGGCGCATGGTCCTCCGCCATAAGGGCGAGACGGTGGCGGACCTTCCCATCGATCCGTTGGCGGACGCCGCCCCGGTCTACGACAGGCCCACGGCCCGCGCCCAACCGCGCCCCACGGTGGAGCCCGGCGACGTGGCGCCGCCCGAGGACGTCATGGAATGCCTCAAAGCCCTGCTTGGAACGGCCGACCTTTGTTCCAAGCGCTGGATCTGGGAGCAGTACGATCACATGGTGATGGCCGACACGGTGGCGCGGCCCGGCGGTGACGCGGCCATCGTCCGTATCCACGGTTCCAACAGGGGGCTCGCGCTCACCACGGACTGCACGCCGCGTTATTGCGCGGCCGACGCGGCCACCGGCGCCTCCCAGGCGGTGGCCGAGGCCTGGCGCAATCTCACCGCCGTCGGCGCGCGCCCCCTGGCGATTACCGACAACTTGAATTTCGGCAATCCCGAGCGCCCGGAAATCATGGGCCAGTTCGCCGATGCCGTGGAAGGCATGCGCGACGCCTGCCTGGCGCTGGATTTCCCCGTGGTTTCCGGAAATGTCAGCTTCTACAATGAAACCAACGGCAAGGGCATCGCACCGACCCCCACCATCGGCGGCGTCGGCCTGATCGACGATCTGGCGCGGACGGCGGCCCTTGCGCTGTCGGGCGAAGGCCAAAGCCTTGTTTTGGTCGGCGCGACCGCGGGACATCTAGGTTGCTCGGCCTATCTCAAGGAGATCGAAGGGCGCGGGGATGGCGCGCCGCCGCCGGTGGACCTGGCCCGTGAACGCCGCAACGGCGACTTCGTCCGGGCGGAAATCACCGCCGGGCGGATCACCATCTGCCACGACCTTTCAGACGGCGGGCTTCTGGTGGCGCTGGCGGAAATGGCCTTGGCGGGCGGTATCGGGGCCACTCTCACCATCCCCGATGGCGCGCCCGCCGCCCATGCCTGGCTGTTCGGCGAAGACCAAGCGCGTTACCTCTTGGCCGCCGATGACGCCGAAGGCCTTGTGGAACGCGCCAAGGCCGCCCTTGTGCCGGTGGCCGTGATCGGCGTCACCGGCGGGGAATCATTGACAGTGACGGGCTCTGGCACCATATCTTTGGCCCAGTTGAGCGAATCCCACGAAGGCTGGCTGCCGGCCTACATGGGGGACGCCTAATGGTACAGGACCTAAGGAGTTATCAGCCATGCCCATGGACCCGGGCGAGATCGAGCGCCTGATCAAGGACGCCCTGCCCGACGCGCAAGTGACCATCGAGGATCTTGCGGGCGACGGCGATCATTACGCGGCCCACGTCGTCTCGGGCGCCTTTGCCGGCAAGACCAGGGTGGCCCAACACCAGATGGTTTACGGGGCGCTGGCGGGCCGCATGGGCGGGGAACTGCACGCCCTCGCGCTGCGCACAAGCACCCCCGCCGAGCCCACCGACTGACCCGCCTCAGCAAGGATGAAGCCATGACCGAACCTTCCGTAGCCCAGCGCATCGCCGATGAAGTCGGCGACAATGACGTGGTCCTGTTCATGAAGGGCACGCCCGTCTTCCCCCAATGCGGTTTTTCCGCGACCATGGTCCAGGTGCTCTCGCGCTTAGGCGTCAAGTTCAAGGGGATCGACGTTCTCGCCGATGACGAAATCCGCGAAGGCATCAAGGCCTATTCCGATTGGCCGACGATTCCCCAACTCTACGTCAAGGGCGAATTCCTGGGCGGCTGCGATATCGTCCGGGAAATGTACGAATCCGGCGAACTCGGTGGGGTCCTGACCGAGAAAGGGATCGAAATCACCGACGCCCCGGCGACGTAGAACCCACCCGAAAATCACCCACGGGGATGGTTCGTGAACCATCCCCGACGCATCGAAGCGACGCCCGATGACGGCGAGGACGCGCGGGTGCGCGGCATGGTCGGGATCATGGAGGCGCGGATCGCGCAGAAGGCTTCCCAGCCCCGCCTGGCCGAGCCGGTGGCGGGGCCGAAACCCTCGGCTTGGGCACCCGGGGCACCTGCACGACCAGCGATCACCTATGGCCACGGCCCCCGTTCCCGGCCATAATTGTCGCAACGTAGTTCCGCTAACCGGAAACGACCAAAGGGGGGTGCCATGACCGACCAGACATTCGACCGCACGACCGAGGATCTCGGCAATATCGTCGATCTCGGCCATGTCAACGTCACCGTCATCGACCAGAGGGTGGCGACGGCCTATTACATCACCGGGCTCGGCCTGACCCGCGACCCCTTCCTGATGACCGGCACCAACAACATGTGGGCCAATGTCGGCCGCAGCCAGTTCCATCTGCCGACCCGGCCCGAAGCCCAGGTCATCCAAGGCATCACCGGTCTGGTGATCCCCGACCGCGAGGCGCTGCTGGCCCGGCTCGAGGGCGTGCGCGAAGAACTGAGTGACACCGAGTTCGATTTCAAGGAGACCAACGACGCGGTGGAAACCACCTGCCCCTGGGGCAACCGCATCGATTGCCACACCCCCGACGAAGCACGGTTCGGGCGCATGGGCCTCGGCATGGCTTACGTGGAATTCGACGTTCCGGTGGGCGCCGCGCCCGGCATCGACCGGTTCTACCGCGACATCTTCGGCGCCGCGTCCAAATTGAGCGACCGCAAGGGCGCGCCCTGCGCCGAGGTCCAGACGGGCGATCGGCAATGGTTCTATTTCCGGGAAACCGAGGTGCCGCGCGTGCCCTACGACGACAACCACATCCAGTTCTATATCCACGACTTCTCCGGTCCCTACGCCAAGTTGATGGAGCGCGGCCTGATCACCCAGGAATCCAACCAGCACCAATTCCGCTTCAAGGACATCGTCGATCCCGAAAGCGGCGAGGCGGTCTACACCATCGATCACGAGGTGCGCTCCATGGGCCATCCCATGTACGCCCGGCCGCTGACCAACCGCAATCCGGCGATCAGCCTCCGGGCCTACCACCCGGGCCGCGAAAGCCTCCACTGGACGACCGGCTGAGAGGCCCCCGCCCCGGCACACATTCGAACGTGAGACGAACGGAAATGAGGCCGGTTCCCCGCCGGGACCGGCCCCAATGCTGTAGCTAGAAGCACTTGGAAATCAGCGGGAATAAAATTCGATTACCAGGTTGGGCTCCATCTGCACGGGGTAGGGCACCTCCGCCAAAAGAGGCACGCGCAGAAACGTCCCCGTCATCTTATTGTAATCGACATTGTAATAATCGGGCACGTCGCGTTCCGGCGATACGATGGCTTCCAAAACCACGGGAAGTTCGCGGGACTTCTCCTTGATCTGGATCTCGTCGCCTTCTTGGACCTGATAGGACGGAATGGTGACGCGCTTGCCGTTGACCCGGACATGGCCGTGGTTGACGATCTGGCGCGCGGCGAAAACCGTGGGCACGAATTTCAGGCGGTAGACCGCGGTATCGAGCCGGCTCTCCAACAGGCCGATGAGATTCTCTCCGGTGTCGCCCCGGCGGCGGACGGCGTCCCGATAATAGCGGCGGAACCGGCGTTCACCGATATTGCCGTAATAGCCCTTGAGTTTCTGCTTGGCGCGCAACTGGAGCCCGTAATCGGAGATCTTGAAGCGGCGCTGGCCATGTTCGCCGGGACCGTATTCGCGCTTGTTATAGGGGCTTTTTGGCCGCCCCCAGAGATTCACCCCCAGGCGGCGGTCGATCTTGTACTTCGACGTAGTGCGTTTACTCATAATCTGTGACCCAAGTTATGCCGGTGTTATTTTTGTCCCAGTTAACCCGCCCATGGGCGGGTGGGGCCTTGGCCCGCGTTCCTGGAAAGCGCGCCACTATAGCGGCGGCAACTGCGATGTCAATCACAGGTCGGTGGACCGGGCGGGGATCAACCCATAACGGGCGGCACGCCCTGCCCGGCCGTCAGTCCCCCCGCCCCTTCACCAGCGCGGCGATCATGCCGCGCAGGGTGCGTACCTCTTGGTCCGTGAGATCGGCGCGGGCGAACAGGTTGCGGATATTACGCGCCATGCGCGGGCGCTTTTCCGGTGGGTAGAAGAATCCGGCGCGGTCCAATTCGGCCTCCAGATGGGCATAGAAGCCGGCCATGTCGTCTTTGCTGGCGGGCCCGGCCCGGGGCCTGCCGCGGCGCGGCGCGGCGGGCCCCGGGCCGGGCCCGCCCAGGGCCGCCATCCGCCATTCATAGGCGCAGATCAGCACCGCCTGGGCGAGGTTGAGAGACGAAAACTCTGGATTCGCCGGAATCTCGATGATGGCGTCGGCCAGGGTGAGGTCGTCATTGCCGAGGCCCGAACGTTCGGCCCCGAACAAAATGCCCACCTTACGGCCCAGGCCTGTGGCCGCGCGTATTTCCGCCGCCGCCGCGCGGGGGCTCAACACCAGCTTCACCATGTCGCGCGGCCGGGCCGTGGCCGCATAGAGGCGATGAAGATCGGCCACCGCCTCATTGGTCGTCTCATAGAGACGGGCGCCGTCGAGCACCACCTTCGCCCCCGATGAAGACGTGACCGCCTTTTCGTTGGGCCAGGCTTCGCGCGGGTTCACCAACCGCAGGTTCACCAGCCCGCAATTGAGCATGGCCCGGGCCGCCGTGCCGATGTTTTCGCCGATCTGCGGCTGGACCAGGATGATTTCGGGCCCGGGCGCCCCGTCGTCCTTGCCGGCCGTCCCGCCGGCATCCTTCGGATCGGTCCCCGTTGCCACGGGATCAGGCCTCGGCGCCCTCGGTAAACAGCTTGTAAGTGATGGCGTCGTACAACGCGTTGAACGACGCGTCGATCACGTTGGTGGACACACCCACGGTCGACCAGCGGTTGCCCTCGCCATCGACGCTTTCGATGACCACGCGGGTCATCGCCTTGGTCCCGGCCCCGGGGGTGAGAATCCGCACCTTGTAATCCACCAGCCGCATGTCCTTAAGCTCCGTGTAATACGGCAGCAAGGCCTTGCGAAGCGCATTATCCAGCGCGTTGACCGGCCCATTGCCCTCGGCCACGGTCATGGTGTGATCGTCCTTGACGTCGACCTTGATGGTGGCTTCGGAAAGCGTGATCAGCTGCCC
>SMXQ01000074.1 GCA_004356985.1 Alphaproteobacteria bacterium
CCTTCCGTATCCTTGTGGACGACACCGCCGCGTGTTACCAGGCCTTGGGCGTGCTGCACGGCGCCTATCCGGTGGTGCCGGGGCGCTTCGATGACTACATCTCGACGCCCAAGCCCAACGGGTACTCTTCCATCCATACCTGCGTCATCGGACCCGGCCGCAACAAGATCGAAATCCAGATCCGCACCCACCTGATGCACGAAATCGCCGAGCGGGGCGTGGCCGCCCATTGGCAGTATAAACAGGGTGAAATGCCGGAACGGGAGGGCCGGAAGTTCGGCTGGATGCGGGAGCTGCTTCAGATCCTCGAACACGCCGGAGGCCCGGAGGAATTCCTCGAGCACACCAAGCTGGAAATGTACCAGGACAATGTGTTCTGTTTCACGCCGCGCGGTGACCTGATCAACCTGCCCAGCGGCGCGACGCCGGTCGATTTCGCCTATGCGGTGCATTCCAACATCGGCGATACCTGCGTCGGCGCCAAGATCAACGGACGGATCATGCCGCTCCGGACGGCGCTGGAAAACGGCGACCAGGTGGAGATCATCACCTCCAAGGCGCAGACTCCGTCGCCGACCTGGGAGACTTTCGTGGTCAGCGGCAAGGCGCGCTCCGCCATCCGCCGCTTCATTCGGACCCGGGAGGTGCAAGAGTACACCTACCTGGGGCGGGCCATCTTAGAGAAGGCGTTCGAGGAATTCGATTACACCTATTCGGACCGGGCGCTGCGCGGTGTGCTGAAGATCTTCCGCCATGACAACGTCGAAGACCTGATCGCCGCCGTGGGCTCGGGCATGCTGCGGGGGCGCGAGGTTCTGGTGGCGGTCTTCCCCGGCCTCAAGGAGGAAATCGAAAGCGGAACCCGAGGCAAGGTGGTGGCCCTGGCCCATGCGCGCCGGGAACGCGACCAGAAAAAGGCCGGCGGGTCGGCGGTGCCCATCAAGGGGCTCACCCCCGGCATGGCGCTTCATTACGCCAATTGCTGCCATCCGCTGCCCGGCGACCGCATCGTCGGCATCGTCACCCCGGGCAAGGGCGTGACCATCCACACCATCGATTGCGAGACCCTGGAAAGCTTTTCCGACATGTCGGAGCGTTGGCTGGATGTCGCCTGGGACGTGGAGCTGGCGGAAAATCAGGTGGGCCGAATCCATGTCACGGTGATCAACGAGCCCGGCGCGCTGTCGTCGCTGTCGACGGTGATCGCCAAGAACCTCGGAAATATCCTCAATCTCAAAATCACCCACCGTTCGGCCGACTTTTTTGAAATGGCCATCGACGTAGAGGTGGAAAATCTTAAGCATCTCAGCAATATCATCGCCGCGCTGCGCGCGACCCCGGCCATCAACTCGGTAGAGCGTGCGCGTGGGTGAGAGGTTTGCGAAACCGTGATATTCGGCCGCCACCATAAACCATCGCTAGGGGCGCGGGCCAGAAATCTGATCTGGCCCCGTTCAGGGTGGCTGCGCGCGACCCGGTACCTCGCCCACCGGGTCGGCCGCCTGCCGGGGACGCCTTATGCCATCGCCGCGGGCTTCGCCTGTGGCGCCGCGGCGTCCATGACACCGCTTATGGGGTTTCATTTCGTGTTGGCGGGATTGTTGGCCTGGATCATCGGCGGGTCGATCCTGGCCTCGGCCATCGGTACCGCGGTGGGCAACCCCTGGACCTTCCCCTTCATCTGGGTTTGGATTTACAACCTGGGAAGCTGGATCCTGGGATTGACCGACGAACTCGGCAACCAGACCATCACCCCGGGCTATGTGTGGGAACATCCGATGGATGTCCTGCTTCCCATGTTGGCCGGTTCGCTGCCCACTGGGATATTGACCTGGCTGATTATTTTCCTGCCGATCCGGCACCTGGTCCGGGACTACCAGTCCCGTCGCAGCGACCGTCTGGCGCGGCGCGCGCTGGCCAGGCAAGGGTCCGGGGGCATCGAATGACGGTGCCGGCGAAAGCACCCTGGCCAAGCCTGCGGTTGGGGGTCAATATCGACCATGTGGCGACCATCAGGAATGCCCGGGGCGGGGGCCATCCGTCGCCGTTGAGGGCGGCGCGGATCGCCGCCCAGGCGGGAGCCGATGGCATCACCGCCCATCTCCGGGAAGACCGCCGGCACATTTCCGATGACGATATCATGGCGCTCGGCCGGGAGATCGAGCTGCCGCTCAACCTGGAGATGGCGGCCACCGAAGAGATGCTGGGCATCGCCCTGCGCCACAAGCCCCACGCGGCCTGCATCGTACCCGAAAAGCGCCGGGAACTGACCACCGAAGGCGGGCTGGACGTCGCCGGAGGCGGCGGCCGGCTTGGCGATTTCACCCGCCGGCTGGTGGGCGCGGGCATCCGCGTTTCCCTGTTCATCGACCCCGACCCCATCCAGATCGAAGCCGCCGCCGCCATGGGCGTGCCGGTGGTGGAGTTGCACACCGGCGCCTATTGCGACGCCGGTCACGGCCGGGGCGAAGCGGAACTGGCGCGGATCAGGACGGGCGCGGCCCTGGCCGCGGAAGCCGGGCTCGAATGCCATGCCGGCCATGGCTTGAGTTTCGATACCGTCGGCGCCATCGCCGCCATTCGCCAGATCGAGGAACTCAACATCGGCCATTTCCTGATGGGGGAGGCGATCTTTTCCGGCCTGGATTCGGCGATCAAGCGCATGCGGGCCCTGATGGACAAGGCGCGGGCCGAGCTCTCCGGCCAAATGAGCGCGTGAGGCGCCCGACCCGTGATCATCGGCCTCGGCAGCGACCTCATCGACATCCGGCGCATCGGCCGCACCATCGAACGGCACGGCGAACGCTTTCTTTGCCGCATCTTCACCGACATCGAGCGCAGCAAATCGGAAAATCGCGCCAACAGGATCGCAAGCTACGCCAAGCGCTTCGCCGCCAAGGAAGCCTGCTCCAAGGCGTTGGGCACGGGGTTTCGCCGCGGCGTCTACTGGCGCGACATGGGGGTCGTGAACCTGGCTTCGGGCAAGCCGACCATGGCCCTGACCGGCGGCGCGCTGGCGCGGCTGGGCGAGATTCTTCCCGCCGGATGCGAGGCACGGATCGACGTGTCGCTGAGCGATGAACCGCCCCTGGCCCAAGCCATCGTGGTCATCAGCGCGGTTCCCAAAACCACCTGACAATGACGGCCGCGCAACGCCCATGCTTTCCCTTGACAGCGGTCATTGTCCATGCATGCTTACGCGCCCTTGGAACGAAAGTTATTCATTTAAATTCAATAGGTTAAGTGCATTTTAGATGGCCCACGCGCAGCCCGAAAAGAAAACCCCGAATGGCGCCGGCGGAAAACCCGGCGGTTGGCTGGAATCCATCAAAACCGTGGTCTACGCGGTCTTGATCGCGGTGGTGGTGCGGACCTTCGCGTACGAGCCCTTCAACATTCCGTCGGGTTCGATGATGCCGACGCTTCTGGTCGGCGACTACCTGTTCGTTTCCAAACTGTCCTACGGCTACAGCCGCCATTCCCTGCCGTTCAGCCTGCCGCTGATCTCCGGGCGCCTATTCGCCTCGGTGCCCGAACGCGGGGACGTCGCCGTCTTCAAGCTGCCGACCGACAACAAGACCGATTACATCAAGCGGATCATCGGCCTGCCCGGCGACCGCATCCAGGTGCGGGGCGGCATCCTTCATATCAACGGCACGCCGGTCAAGCGGCGGCGCATCAGTGATTGGGTCCAGCGCGACCCATGGGGCAATGCCGTCGCCATGGCGCGCTATATGGAAACCCTTCCCAACGGCCGCGAGCATTTGATCATCGAGAAGTCCGATAGCGATCAGCTCGACAACACGCCGGTCTATGTGGTGCCCAAGGGCCATTATTTCGCCATGGGGGATAATCGGGACGGTTCGCTGGATTCCCGCGTGCTCAACCATGTGGGCTATATCCCGGCCGAAAATCTGGTGGGCCGCGCCGAGATCCTGTTCTTCTCGACCAACGGGAAGGCGCGCTGGTGGGAAATCTGGAAATGGCCCACGGCGACCCGATTCTCCCGGCTTTTCACCAGCGTGAAATAACCGGCGGGGTTGCGGGGCCGATGGCGGATCAGGGCTGGGACAAGGGGCACCATGGGCTGCTCGGCGCCCTGGCCGAGGACCTGGGTCACCGGTTCGCCAGGCCGGAATTGCTGGCCGAGGCGTTGACCCACCGCAGCGCCGCGCAACCGGACCTTCATCGATTCGGCTATGAACGCCTTGAATTCCTGGGTGACCGGGTATTGGACCTGGTGATCGCCGACCTGCTCTTGGAAAGTTTCCCCGATGTGCCTGAGGGAGACCTCGCGCGGCGTCTCAGCGGACTCGTCCGCCGCGAAGCGCTGGAGGAAGTAGCGGTAGCCCTCGACCTTGGGCGTTTTTTAACCCTCGCCGAGAGCGAGGCGCGCACCGGCGGGCGCGAAAACGCAGGCATTCGGGCCGATGCCTGTGAAGCCGTGATCGGCGCGCTCTATCTCGATGGGGGCCTGGCGGTAGCCCGGCGTTTCATCCTCGCCAACTGGCGGCCGTTGCTGGAGAAAGCGGGCACGGCGGCGCGCGACCCCAAGACACGTCTCCAGGAATGGGCCCAGGGGCGCAAGCTGCCCTTGCCCGATTATCGGGTGGTGGACGAGGCCGGCCCGGCTCATGATCCCGTGTTCACCATGGAGGTCGTGGTCGAAGGCGAAAAACCCGCCCGCGCCAAGGCGGGATCGAAACGCCGGGCCGAACAGGGCGCGGCGCGGCAACTGCTGGCAAGCATCGACGGTGGCGGCGAAAGCGACGAATCGGCAACCGAGGAATCCGGCGATGACTGACGGTCCAGGCCCGATCCCCGCCGAAGGCGAGAGCAAATGCGGTTTCATCGCGTTGTCGGGCGCGCCCAATGCGGGAAAATCGACCCTTCTCAACCGCATCGTCGGGACCAAGATCGCCATCGTCACGCCCAAGGTGCAGACCACCAGAGCCCGCATGTCGGGCATCGCCCTTCGCGGCCCGGCGCAACTGATCTTTATCGACACGCCGGGCATCTTCACGGCCAAGCGCCGTCTGGAACGTGCCATGGTCGCCGCCGCTTGGTCGGGCATCACCGACGCGGATGTGGCGGTGGTGGTGGTCGATGGCGACCGCGCGGCAAAATCGCCGGCCAAGATGGACCCCGATACCGCCGACATCGTGGCCGGGTTGAAGCGCCTCGGGGCGCGGGCGGTCCTGGCCTTGAACAAGATCGACCTGGTTCGGGCGGAATCGCTGCTCGAGGTGACCCGCGTCCATGACGCGAGCGGGGTGTTCGAGCGAATTTTCATGATTTCCGCGACCACCGGCGATGGCGTCGACGACCTTGTGGATCACCTTGTCCAGGGACTCCGTCCGGGCCCCTGGCTCTATCCCGAAGACCAGCTGACCGATGTCCCCATGCGGGTGATGGCGGCCGAAATCACCCGCGAACAGGCCTTCCTCCAGCTTCACCAGGAACTCCCCTACGCCTTGACCGTGGAAACCGAAAGCTGGCAGGAGCGCGAGGACGGCGCGGTCAGAATCGACCAGATCATCTTGATCCAGCGTGAAAGCCAGAAAGGCATGGTGGTGGGCAAGGGCGGCAGCCGCATCAAGTCCATCGGCACCGCCGCCCGGGTCGAGCTGGAACAATTGTTGGGCCGCAAGGTCCACCTGTTCCTGCACGTCAAGGCGCGGCCCAACTGGATGGAGCGCCCGGAGCATTACCGCGAGATGGGGCTCGATTTCAAGGGCTGAATTGGCATCGAGCCCGGCCTGGGATTGGTGGTATAGGGCGGCTATGGAATGGCGCGATCAAGGCTTGGTGTTGTCAGCCCGCAAGCACGGGGAAACGGCCGCGATCGTCAGCCTGCTCAGCCCCGCACAAGGGCGCCATCTGGGCCTTGTCCGGGGCGGACAGTCGCGCCGCCGCCAGGGATTGCTCCAGCCCGGCAACCTGGTCGACGCCCATTGGCGGGCGCGCCTGGAAGAGCATCTCGGCACCTTCACCCTGGAGGCTATTCACGGCTTTTCGGCGGTGGTTCTGGATGACCCGCTGCGTCTCAAGGGCCTGAGCGCGGCGTTGGCGCTGCTCGACGCCGGGCTGGCCGAGCGCGAAGCCCATGAAGGCATTTTCCATGGGACCATCGCCCTGTTGCGCGCGCTGGAAGCGGCGCCGGGCAGGGGCGGAGAGGATGGCGCGCGCGGCTGGATCGCCGGCTACGTGCGCTGGGAGCTGGGCCTGCTCGACTGCCTTGGTTTTGGCCTCGATCTTTCCGCCTGCGCCGCCACCGGGACGACCGAGGACCTGGTCTACGTCTCACCGCGGTCGGGCCGCGCCGTAAGCCGGGATGCCGGTGCGCCCTACCGGGAGAAACTGCTGGCGCTGCCGGCTTTCCTCATGGACCCCGAGGCCGTGCCAAGCCGCATGGATATCGCCGCCGGCCTGGCACTCACCGGGTATTTCCTCCAAAGCCATCATTTCGCCGCGGCGGGCCGGGCCATGCCCGCGGCGCGAAACCGCTTCATTGATGCGGTCGGGAAATGAGCTACTATATGTTGTGTTATCTTGTGTTTTTAACCTCCGCGTAGGGGTGCCTTGCCCATGGCCGCAGCCGCATCCGAAACCACCGTCCTGGACACCCCGCTGGCCGACGCGCTGGGCGAGCGCTACCTCTCCTACGCCTTGGCGACCATCATGTCGCGCTCCCTGCCCGACGTGCGCGACGGGCTCAAGCCGGTCCATCGGCGCCTGCTCTTTGCCATGCTCAAGCTCAGGCTGGATCCCACCACCGGGTTCAAGAAATGCGCCCGGGTGGTGGGCGATGTCATCGGCAAATATCATCCCCATGGCGACGCCGCCGTCTACGACGCGCTGGTGCGCCTCGCCCAGTCCTTTGCAGTGCGTTACCCGCTGGTGGACGGCCAGGGGAATTTCGGCAACATCGACGGCGATAACGCGGCCGCCATGCGCTACACCGAGGCCCGGCTGACGGCGGTGGCGAGCGCGCTTCTCGCCGGCATCGACGAGGACGCGGTCGATTTCCGCGAGACCTATGATGGCGAGGAAAGCGAGCCCGTCGTCCTGCCCGCCGCCTTTCCCAATCTGCTGGCCAATGGCGCCACGGGCATCGCCGTCGGCATGGCGACCTCCATCCCGCCCCACAACGCGGGCGAACTGTGCGACGCGCTTTTGCACCTCATCAAGCACCCCAAGGCGACCATCTCCAAGCTCGCCCAATTCGTGCCCGGGCCCGATTTTCCCACCGGCGGCGTGCTGGTGGAGCCCCGCGGCGCCATTATCGACGCCTACAAGACCGGCCGCGGCGGCTTTCGCCTGCGTGCGCGTTGGCAGGTGGAAAAGCTTCCCCAGGGCCGCTATCAGGTGGTGGTCACCGAGATTCCCTGGCAGGTGCAGAAATCCCGGCTGATGGAAAAGGTGGCGGCATTGATGGAGGCGCGCAGGCTGCCCCTGGTGGGCGATATCCGCGACGAATCGGCGGAAGAGGTGCGGCTCGTCATCGAACCCAGGGCGCGCGGCGTCGAACCCGAACACCTCATGGCCCAGTTGTTCCAGCTCACCGAGCTGGAGACCCGGGTCGCCTTCAACATGAACGTGCTCGACGCCGACCAGACGCCGCGGGTGCTGAACTTAGCCGAGGTGTTGGCCGCGTTCCTCGACCATCGCCACGTGGTGCTCAAGCGCACCACCGCCTTCCGGCTTGCCAAGATCGAAGCTCGGATCGAGGTTCTCGGCGGCTACCTCGCCGCTTACGGCAATCTCGATCTCGTCATCAAGATCATCCGCGAGGAAGACCAACCCAAGCCGAAACTGACCAAGGCCTTGAAGATCACCGATGTCCAGGCGGAGGCGATCCTCAACATGCGCCTGCGCGCCTTGCGCAAGTTGGACGAGGCGGAAATCCGCCAAGAGCACACCCGCCTGACCAAGCAAGCCCGGGAGCTCGGCGTCCTTCTCAAGGACGAAAAGCAGCGCTGGCGCCTGATCGCGGCGGAGATCCGCAAGACGCGGGCGGCCTTCGGCGCCAAGACCGAGTTGGGAAAGCGGCGAACGGAAATCGCCGCGCCGCCGGCGGCGGTGGTGATCCCCATCGACGTCGCGGTGGAAAAGGAGCCGCTGACCATCGTCTGTTCGGCCAAGGGGTGGATCCGCGCCTTCAAGGGCCATCTCGAGGCCGGCGCCGAGGTCAAGTACAAGGACGGCGACGGGCCCGCCTACCGGTTGCATGGGGAAACCACCGACAAGCTGATCCTGTTCGCGACCGATGGGCGTTTCTATACGCTTGGTTGCGACCGTCTGCCGCCCGGCCGCGGCAATGGCGAACCGGTGCGCCTGATGTTCGATCTGTCCAACGACCACGATATCGTCGCCCTCCTGGTGCACCGGCCCGGCCGTAAGCTGGTCGTGGTGTCCAGCGACGGGCGCGGATTCATCGCCGCCGAGGACGGCGTGATCGCCCAGACCCGGGGCGGCAAGCGGGTTCTCAACGTGCGCGGCGATGTCGAGGCCCAGGCCTGCGTGCCGGTGGACGGCGACCATGTCGCGGTGATCGGCGAGAACCGCAAGCTGCTGGTTTTTCCGCTGTCTGAATTGCCCGAGATGGCGCGCGGCCGCGGCGTCAAGCTGCAGTCCTACCGTGATGGCGGGCTGTCCGATATCACCACCTTCCATCTGGCGGCGGGGCTGTCGTGGAGCCTTGGCGCGCGCACCCGCACGGAGACCGATCTCGCCGCCTGGATCGGCAAGCGGGCCCAGGCAGGGCGCCTGCCGCCCAAGGGCTTCCCGCGCACCAACCGCTTTTCGTGACGCCCCCAGGGCGCCCGGGCGGAGGGCCGGGCCGATTTGAAAAGATGGACGTGTTTTGCGTGGTCGGCTAGCGTGGATCCCCATGTTAAATAAACTTTAATGATAGATGCCCAAGGTATTGAATTCTGCGATTCTGGCATTTGATGTCGCTGGAGAGGAGGGGCGCCGATGGGGGCGAGAGTTAAGCATGCGATAGGCGCTCTTTTCGGTTGTGTCCTGGGGTTCGGGGCCAGCGTGACTCTGCAAAATACCGCCGGCCCTTCGACGGCCTCCGCCCCTTCACCGGCCGGAATGGTCATGGGGATAACCTTCTCCAAGGCCCATGCGGACAGCAAACGGAGGAAAAGAACCCGGGCAAGGAAGGCCGCGGCGCGAAAGGCTGAAGAAAAGCGCCTTGAGGAAGCCGACAAGAAGCTCGAGGGCATTAGGAGGGCAACCCTGCCCGCCAATTGCGTCAAGGATTTCAATGCATCGGCTACTTATGCAACGGAAACCTACCTCTGTGGCGGCATGTATTATCAGCGCTACGAGGAAAACGGGGTCACCGGCTTCGAGGGTCATGCCGTCGGCTTGGATCGTGGGGCAATCAAAAGGGCGCAAGCGCGCCGGGCGGAAGCGCGGCGGGCGAAAGCCAAGATGAAGCTCCAGGTGACCAGGCGGGCCGACCTGCCCGCCAATTGCGTCTATGATACCTATGTCTCGGCCGCCACTAACTCCGACGTCTATGCCTGCGGCGGCGTCCGTTACCGGCAATACCAGGAAAAAGGGGTCACCGGCTACGAGGTGGTCAAACCCTGAACGCCGCCGCCGCCCGGCCCATGGCGGCCCGGTGTTCGGCGATGACGGCGATCAACTCAACAGGCCCCGGGGGCCTATCGCACCTGTAGAGCACTCGCCGGCCGAAGGGTTCGATCGGGCCGGATAACGCCCTAAGGAAATGTCCTCTCAATTCCTCTTGTGCTTGGCCTGCCATCGCCGCGCCATCTTCTTGGCTTGGGCAATTTGGGCGGGGTTCATGCGCGCGGCGACCGTGTTGCGGGATTCGCCAGCCCCCTTGTCTCCGCTTGCCGCCGCCAAACTCAGCCACATATGAGCGAAAACATAGTCCTGTGGTACGCCTTGGCCGTTGAGATACAACCCACCGAGGAGGTATTGGGCTTTGGCGTATCCCCGTTCGGCGGCCAAGCGGTACCACTTCATCGCCGCGGCGTAGTCCTGCGGGACGCCCCGGCCTTGGCCGTGCATGATGCCGAGGGTGGTCAGGGCGGTGGCATCACCCCGATCGGCGGCCTTGGCAAACCACTTCAACGCCTCGGCGTTATCCTGGGGCACCCCTTGGCCGTCCAGGTACATCCTCCCGAGCCTCGATTGGGCGAAGGCATCACCCTGCTCGGCGGCCAAGCGGAACCACTGCAACGCCTCGCCATGGTCCTGGAGGACGCCGTGGCCGTTGCGATACATGATGCCGAGGTTGAATTGGGCGCTGGCATACCCCTGTTCGGCGGCCTTACGGTACCATTTCACCGCCTGGGTGTCGTTCCGTGGAACACCCCACCCATTGTTGTACATGAAGCCGAGGTTGTATTGGGCGGCGGCATTTCCCCTTGCGGCAAGGGGCCGCCATTCCCTTAGGGCGGTGGCGTGGTCGCCACGGAGGTAGGCATCTACCCCCTTCTTGGCATCCTGCGCCGTCGCCGGCACCACCACCGCCAGTCCAAGCACCAAGGCTAAAGCCGTTCGTGTCAACATAGCCGTCCCCTCACTTCGAAGCGCTGAATTTTCACAGCCTACGCCCCATCCCCTAAGAATTTCAAGGAAACCCCCCGGCGCGGCTGGGAGACTTCTCATGCGCCGCGTGGCGGGCTCCCAGATCGCAGGGGTGCTGGCCGACGGCGGGCGGAGCGGGGAGAGGCGTGGCGGGCGCCGCGCGGCGCCCGGCGGGGCCATCTGCCAAAGGCGCGCGCCAACAGCGCCATTGAAACCACCATGAATGCCGCTTAGCCTCAGCACCCAGCGATGCTTGGTGCGCCTTTTTCAACGAAGAGCGGGACAATCCAGGTTCGATTGCGATGCCCATTGGCGGTCAATGGGTATGAAGTCGCTGGAAAGGAGAGCGCCCATGGGGGCGAGGGTAAGGCATGTGTTGGGCGCGCTTTTCGGCTGTGGCCTCGGTTTCGGGGCCAGCGTGACTGTGAACGATATTTCCAGTCCTTCCATGGCCTTCGCTCCTTCGCCGGCCGGCGCGGTGCAGGGCAAATTGGTTTTGCGGCTGACCTTCCCCAAGGCCCATGCGGACAGCAAACGGAGAAAAAGAACCCGGGCAAGGAGGGCCGCGGCGCGCCGGGCCCAAGCGAAGGCGCGCGAGCTTGCCGATAAAATTCTCCTCGGCACCAGGAGCGCCACCCTGCCCGCCAATTGCGTCTACGATTCCTATGCGTCGGTTTCCCATGCTGCCGAAACCTTCATCTGTGGCGGCCTTTATTATCAGCGCTTCCAGGAAAACGGGGTCACCGGCTTCGAGGGTCATGCCGTGGGCTTGGATCGCGGAGCAATCAAAAGGGCGAAAGCGCGCCGGGCGGAAGCCGAAAAACAGCGCCGGGCGAAAGCCCAGAAAAAGTTCCAGACCACCCGGCGCGCCACCCTGTCCGCCAATTGCTTCTACGATTCCTACGCGTCCACTTCCAGTGCCACCGACGTTTTCGCCTGCGGCGCCCTCCGTTACCGGCAATACCAGGAAAAAGATGTCACCGGCTATGAGGTGGTCGAACCCTGAACGTCCCCGCGGCCCGGCCCATTGCGCCCCGGGCCGCCCGGCCGCCATGGCCGCGGCGGAACGTAGCGTCGTCTGGAAAGTGCTCTAGGCGACGGCGTGGCCGGCCAAGGGAATAATTTCGGCCTGCGGAGCTTTCCCCGATAGCTCATAAAGCTCTCGGCGGCACTGGTCCAATTGCTTAACCGTCCGGGTGTCCTGGGTGTCGAATATTTCTATGCAACTGAGCTTGATCTCAACGAGATCGATGAGGGTCTCGACGGACTTTTTCGATAACAACATATCATCCTCCTGATCTACCTGATTCGAGGTTGAAACTGAGGATGATGATCGAACATAATTTGTTAAAAGGTTGTTAAAATTTGCCCCGTCGTCAATTAATGGGTGGGGGGGGCGTATATAATGGGTTCGGGCGGAGTGCCCCGCCACCAATGTATGGGTCTCCCCTTGACGCCAGAGGAGGAAACGATGTCCATCGATCATCAAGATGACACACAAGAACTTGACCATGTCGAAGCCGAATCGCGCATCCAGGCCTTTCGCTACCAAAAGCCCGATAAATTTTCATCGGGCAAGGCCTCGGTTCGTCTCTGCAACAGCGATGTCCTCATGGGGCTCGTCCAGGTGGTTAGGGACGGCGGCGAAAACAATCTCCACTACCACAAGACCAACGACGGATTCTGGCTGGTCCTTGGCGGACGGGCGAAGTTCTACGGCCCCGGCGACGTGGAACTGGGTGAGTTCGGCCGCCATGAAGGGATCATGATCCCTAGGGGCGCGCGCTATTGGTTCGAGCGCGTGGGAGAGGAGGATTTGGAAATCCTACGGGTCGGAGGATCCGCCGATCTGGCGGCCAAGAACTCCGGCCGCACCGATGTATCCAAACAAAAATTCATCATCGGCAGTACTGAAAGATTCGACGGCAAGCGGTGAGCGCGCACTCCGCACTCCGCGTTCAAGGGCACGCCGTGCGCGCCACGTTTGATCGGTGAAGGGCCCGACGCCGAAGGCCAACCCCCGCCCACCGCGCCGCCCATGGCCGGGGGATCGAGCGTGGCCCACGGGGGCCATGGTTCGAGCGGGGAGGTGGAGAAATTTAGCCCACCGTGGGTGGCCGCATGGAAATGCCCTGAGGCGGGCTTGACGAGACAGAGGAGGAACCAAGGTGGCGAAACTGAGACATATCGCGATGTCGGTCCCGGATCCCCATAAGGCGGCGGATTTCTATTGTGAAGCGTTCGACATGAAGCGGGTGGGCGAGAGGGATTCAACCCTGGCAAAAGGCGTCTTCGTGTCCGACGGGGTGATTACGGTGGCGTTCCTAAATTTCAAGACCGACGCCCAGGGGCCCAAGGAGTTCGTCGGTTTGCATCACATCGGGTTTTGGGTCGACGACATCAGGGAGGCCGAAGAAAAGGTCGAAAAAGCAGGGGCCCAATACCTCATGGGGCGCCCCGAGCAGGACCAAGGTTCGGTGTTTTACGAAGAGAAATTCCGCGATCCCAATGGCGTGATCTTCGACATCACCCATGTCGGGTGGGATGGTTCCGTCAAGGACGTGGTGCCGGCAGAGGAGGCAAGCGGCTAAGCGCCACATGTTGGGGCCGCGGGGGCCGGCCTTCGGCGCTCTCAGGCTTTCGGGCGCAGGACGCGGTGGCGCATGTCGAGGAACCCCTGATCGGAAAGCCTCGACCACGAGAGCGCTTCCTCGCGGAAGGCGTGGAACGAGCGATAGGTTCGCCTGGTCAGGTCGTCGGCCGCTTCCATTTCCCCCAGGACTTGCGCCGATGCCTTGCCGAACGCCGCCGTCACGTCGTCGGGGAAGCGCCGCAGCTTGACCCCATGGCGGGCGATCAGGGTCTTGAGCGCGGTCCCGTTGCGGTGGTTGAATTCGCCCAGCATGGCTTCCGCCTCGGCCCGGCAGGCGGTGGCGATGACGGCGCGGAGATGGCCGGGCAGGGCCTCGAATTTGGCCTTGTTGACGAAACACTCGATGCCGGTGCCGGGCTCGTGGAAACCGGGCCAGTAGTAAAACTTGGCGATCTTGTAAAAGCCGAAGGCGAGATCGTTCCACGGGCCGACCCATTCGGTGGCGTCGATCCGGCCCGTTGTCAGGGCGGTGAAGATTTCCCCGCCCGGCAGGTTTTCCGCCGTCGCCCCGATGCGGCGCAGGACTTCGCCGCCGAGCCCAGGCATGCGCATCTTGAGGCCCTTGAAATCATCCATGGAGCGGATTTCCTTCTTGAACCAGCCGCCCATCTGAACCCCGGTATTGCCGGCGAGAAAGGGCTTCAGGCCGAACTGTCCGTAGCCCTCGTCCCAGAGCGCCTGGCCGCCGCCATAGTGGATCCAGGCCGACAACTCCTGGGCGGTGAGGCCGAACGGCACGGCGGCGAAGAAGTTGAACGATTTGGATTTTCCCTGCCAGTAATACGGCGCCGCATGGCCCATTTCCACCGAGCCCTGGGCGACCGCGTCGAAGGATCCGAAGGCGGCAACCAAGGTGCCCGCCGCGGCGACCTTGACCGTGAGCTCGCCGCCGCTCATGGCGGTGATGCGCTGGGCCAGGCGCGCCGCCGAGGTGCCGAGGCCGGGGAACATTTCCGGCCAAGTGGTGACCATGGTCCAGTGCCGGGTCTTTTTGCGGGCCACCGCGGGAGCCGACGGCCGGCCCTTGGCGCGCGGACCCAATGCATAGGCGCCGGCGCCGCCGACCACCAGGCCGGTCGCGGCTCCAGCCAGGAAATCACGGCGATTCATCGGCTCACTCCCCTGTGACGATGGTTGTTGGCTCCATGCGCTGCCCCCGGCCGGGGGGCGTCGAAGGGCATGACTATACGGATTCCTTCATGGCGGCACCACGACTCGAGACCAGCGGCGCCCAGCCTTGGGGGCCGAACGCCTCGATCGGCCGGAAGCGGGATTTGTAATCCATCTTGGCGCAGCCGGAAATCCAGTAGCCGAGATAAACGTAGGCGAGATCGCGGCGCTTCGCCTCGGCGATCAGCCATAGGATCATGTGGGTGCCGAGCGCCAGTTTGGCGTTCTCCGGAGCATAAAAGCTGTACACCGCAGACAGCGCGTCGGGCAGGGTGTCGGCCAGCATCACGGCGACCAGTTCGCCGCCCTCGGCGCGGAATTCGGTGACAGCGGTCTCCACCGGGCTTTCCTCCACCATGGCCCGGTATTCCATGAAGGACATGCGGTCCATGCCGCCGCCGGGATGGCGTTCGGCCTGATAGCGCGTGAACAGGCCGTATTGCTCGGTGGTTGCCTGGGGCGGGGCGGTGTCCGCCGTCACATGACGGTTGGCCCGCCGCACGCGGTCCAGCGAACGGCTTGGCGTGAACGCGCTGGCGACCACCCGGACCGGGCGGCAGGCGTCGCAACTGGGACAGGCCGGCCGGTACATGAAACCGTGGCTGCGCCGGAACCCGGCACGGAGGCCGTCATGGTACAGATCCTTTGCCCCCTTGCCCGTGAGTTCGGTCGCGACGACGCGTTCGTTCCGCCCCTCGAGATAGGGGCAGGGGCGCAGGGGGGAGGCGTGAAGAGGATGGAGCCTTGGCGACATGGCCGCATTATGGCGCGAATGGGAAGCCCCCCGCAATCGCGGGTGCTGTGCGCCGGCCGATCAGCGCCCGGGCGGGTTGGCGAACGGGATGACGCGCTTGAGTTTGGCGCCCTTGACCACGGGCGGCGGCGGCGGCGCCACCGCCTTCCTGGCCGGCCGGCGGGGGGCCACCTTAGGCGGCGGACGGTTCTGCCGCAGCAGGGTGATCGAGATGCGGCGATTGCGGGCGTCGCGGGGATCACCGGTGATCAGGGGTTCGGTCGCGGCTTTGCCGATGATGCGGGCGAAGCGTTGCTTGGGGACCCCGAAGCGAGTCAGTGCACGGCGCGATGCATTGGCGCGGCCGGTGGACAATTCCCAGTTGGAATAGCTGGCCCCGCGTGTGTAGGGAATGGCGTCGGTATGGCCGGCGATGATGATCTTGTTGGGCAGCCTTGCGATCGCGTGGGCCACCACTTCCAGAAGCTGGCGGGTGTATTGGTAGGGCACCGAGGAGCCGCGCGCGAACATGGATTTCTTGTCGCGGTCGATGATCTGAATGCGCAAGCCTTCTTCGGTCGATTCGAGGATCAGATGATCGGCCAAATTGCGCAGGCCCGGCAGGGTCGCCAGGGCCCTCTTGATGGCTTTGCGGACCATATCGAAGGTCTTGTCCTCGCGCTTGCGCAGGATGGTATTGAGTTCTTCCTCGCTGGGTTTTCTCCCAGAAATCTCCGAATCGTTGGCCTGGCCCGAACCATCGGGATTTTCCGTTTGCCACGTGCCGGGTCCGGTGCTACCCGCAACTTGCACCAATTCCTGGGTGTTTTCGCCGTCCTTGGGGGGCATCGGCTCGGGCACGCCAAGGGGCGCGCCCCGGCCGCGCTGCGGGCCGTCCAAGGTGATGGTCTGGCCGCCCAGCACGCCGCCGGCGCCCGACGCCGTGCGGGCGATGGAAGCGGGGGCGAAATAGTTCGAGATTCCCGAGCGTTGCTCCTGGGTGGTCGAACTGAGCAACCACATCAGAAGGAAGAACGCCATCATCGCCGTCACGAAATCGGCATAGGCCACCTTCCAGGCGCCGCCATGATGGGCCTCGTCGTGACCGCCTTTCTTCTTCCTGACGATGATGATCGGTGCCGCGTTGGTCGCCATGTCTTCCTGCCTACCTGATCAGCCGCCCGGGGATGCCCGCCGGCTACGTAAACTTCGGCGCGTTGTCCACGGCTTCTTCGACTTCGTAGAAGCTGGGCCGCACGTCCTCGAACAGCGCCTTGCGGGCGAATTCCACCGAGACCGCGGGCGCGTTGCCCTGCATGTGGGCCAGCAGCCCGACCTTGATGCACTGAAAATATTTGATCTCTGCGTTGAAGGTTTGCTTCAGAAAAGACGCCATGGGACCGAACAGGCCGTACGCCAAAAGCACGCCGAGGAAGGTTCCCACCATGGCGCCGGCGATCAGCCCGCCGAGAACTTCGGGCGGTTCGGTGATGGACCCCATGGTCTTGATGATGCCCAGAACCGCGGCGACGATGCCCAGCGCCGGCGTGGCGTCGGCCATGGACTGGATGGCGTTGGATATCTGCAGCTCTTCGTTGTGCCGGGTGTCGATCTCCTCTTCCATCAGGGCTTCCATCTCGAACGGGTTTTCCGAACCCAGGATCATCATGCGCAGGTAATCGCAGAGAAATTCGAGAGCGTGATGGTTCTTCTGGAAGATCGGAAATTTCTTGAACAGGTCGCTGTCGTGGGGGTCTTCCACATGGGCCTCGAGCGCCAGCATGCCCTTGGACTTGGCCAATTTGAAAATCGCGTACTGCATGGTCAGCAGTTCCAGATAAGACTCCTTGCTGTGCGGAGACCCCTTCATGAGCTTGCCGAGGGCCTTGCAGGTATTGATCAAAACATTCTTGGGGTTGCCGATGATGAAGGCGCCCATGGCCGCGCCGCCGATGATCACCAGTTCGAACGGCTGCCAAAGGACGTACAGCTTGCCCCCGAGCGCGACATATCCGCCGAACACGGAAACGACCACTATGACGTTACCAATGATGAAAAGCATGGGAGACCGGCCCGTTTTTAAACTCGTGAATGCGGTCCCTAGATTGCGGGCATTTGATTAAAAAGCCGTTTACCGGGGGGCTTTTGGGCGTGGTGGCGGCGCCGGCGCGCTCGGCACCAGGCGCAGCCTCCTGAGACCGTCATGGACGCGCGAGGGAATCGTCAGGTAGCCGCCATCGCGCCAGGTCTCGATCAGGTCGCGGTAATGGGGAGACAGGGGATTGCCCGATTGCCCGGTCGGCTGGATGAACACGGAGCTCTCGAGATCGGCCAAATCGTAGATCGCCCGGAAGGTCGCGCCGTGCCTGTGGGCGAACGGATAGCGCCGTGAAAACAGCCGCGTTGTCCCCCGGTTGAGGGTGAAGGTGTCGCCGTCGGTGGCGATCGCGATATCGGCGAAACCGCCGATCAGCGGCAAGGAGGACAACGCCCGGTTCCTGAATCGCGCGATATGAGCATCGCCCCAGCGCCATTTGCCCATGTCCGGCCCGAACCGCCGGCGTAGGTCTTCCAGGGCGGCGATGAGCGCGGCCGCGAGCACCGACCCACAGGATTCAAGCGCCGGGGTCGAGACATCGTCGCACCAGGCGCGGTCGCCTTCGAGAACGTTTCGGATAAACAAGGGGTCGACGCGCCGGTAGCCGCCGGCGAGGGGGCCGAGTTCGTCGGCCACCAGGCCAGGGAGGATCCGGCGCAGCCAGGCGTTGAAGATGAGCGGCTCCGGTTTTGCCCGGAGCACCATGGCGTCCCAGGCGGCAAGCCGGTCGAGCGCCGGGCCGGTCTCGGGTGTCCGCGGGGTCGCGGCAAGCAGGACCGGAATGATCTCGCGCGCGGCAAGGGAGAGATTGTCCATCTGCATGGCGGCACTGGCGGCGATGTCATGGCGCCGGTCGTTGGTGAGTTTCTGCGCGATGCGTTGGGCGCGGTAAGGCCTGCCCCAGTCCCGGGTGATGAGATAGGGGTACGCCGGTCCGACAACCCTGTTGTTGGCATTGATGACGAGACCGCTCTTGGGGTCCACCATGGTGGGGAGAGCATCGAAGGGGATGTACCCGGTCCAATCATCGGCGGCATGGTCGCCGCGAACCGGCGCGAAGCCGTCCCCCGACCTGCGTATGGGGATGCGGCCGGCCAGTTGGAAACCGATCCGCCCTTGGACGTCGCCGTACACGAAATTCTGAACCGGGCTATGGAAGTTCCGCAAGGCGGCGCGAAATTGCGCCCAGTTTTGCGCCCGGTTGAGATGGTAGAGCGCCTCGGCCGTGCGGTCGTCGGGTTCCAGCATCGCCGCCCTGAGCGCCACCACCGCGCCGCTTGGCGCGACCGGGTCGGCGCGGTCCGTGAGGTCGGAAATCACCGGACCGTTGCGGGTGGCGCGGATGGTCAGGCGAACCGGGTCGCCGCCCTTCACCTTGATGGTCTCCCCCCGGGTGATGAAGGCGCGGCTGCCATGGGGCGTGAGGTAGCGCCCCCCGTCGCTGGGACGGAGCCGCTCGATCACCAGGTCCTGGGTGTCGGCGCCGGTGGCGGTGACGGTCCAGGCGATGGCCTGGTTGTGGCCGAAGATATGGAAAGGCATGCCCGGCAGGGTGGCGCCGGCGATGGTCAGCCCCGGCGCCGTGATCCGCGCGAGGTACCACAGATTGGGGGCCTGAAATCCGAGATGCGGGTCGCCGGCCAGGATCGGCTTGCCCGATGCCGTGCGGCGCCCCGACACCGCCCAAGCATTGGAAGCGCTGGACCATAGAGGCGTGGGGATCGCCTGCGCCAGGGCCTCGAAGGGCAGGTCTGGCACGCCCTCCCAAATTGTTCGGGAGGGGGCCGGCCGGCGCGCCGCTTCGCGGACGGGGCCGGGCACCGTCACCGGCGCGTCGGCGGGGTAGGGTGGCCACAAGGCCGCCACCTGGGCCGGCGCGAGGCGCCGCAGGAGCCCGGCGCGCAGGGCCTCGCGGCGCCAGTTGGTGGAAAGCCGTAAACCCATGAGCCGTCCCCAGAGAAGCGATTCCTCGGCCTTCCAGGGGGCGGGGCGGATGCCGGTGAAGTAGAATTCGGGCGGCAGGGCGCCGGAATGGGTGGCAAGCCAGCCATTGACGCCCCGGGCATAGGCCCCAAGCGCGGCCTGCACCGGGGCCGGTAGATTCCCGAGATTGTGGCGCGCAAGGCGGGCGAGGCCCAGGGTGCGCATGGTACGGTCGTGGGGCACGAGCCTTGCGCCCGCCATTTCCGCCAGGCGCCCGCTCGCCGTGCGGCGCATCATCTCCATCTGCCATAGGCGGTCCTGGGCATGGACGAATCCCAGGGCGAAATAAGCGTCGAGTTGGGTCTCGGCGCGGATATGGGGAACGCCGCGGGCATCGCGAAAAATCTCTATGGTCGATTGGGGCCCGGTCAGTCGGATGGTGCCCTCGGTCACTGGCAGGGAGGTCCTGAGCCACAGATAGCCGCCGCCGGCAAGAACCAGCGCCAGGCCCGGGACGGCCACGAGAAAGACGATGAATGCGCGCCTAATTAACCGCATATTTCAAAATATTATATCTATTTATTAATCTTATAGGTTAACTGATGCGGGGCCTTGGGATTGCCTGAGCGCCCGCGCGATTTCGATCGCGCCATAGGTCAGGATGCCGTCGGCACCGGCCCTTTTGAACGACACCAGGCTCTCGGTCAGGCAGGTTTCCCAGTCGAGCCAGCCGGCATCGGCGGCGGCCCGCAGCATGGCGTATTCGCCGCTCACCTGATAGGCGAAAGTGGGCAGCCCGAAGCGCTGTTTGATGCGCCACAGGATATCGAGATACGGCAGGCCGGGCTTGACCATCACCATGTCCGCCCCTTCGGCGATATCGAGCGCCACCTCGCGGAGCGCTTCGTCGCCGTTGGCGGGATCCATCTGATAGGTTTTCTTATGGCCGCCTCCGAGATTTTCGGCGCTGCCGACGGCGTTCCTGAACGGTCCGTAAAAGCCCGATGCGTATTTTGCCGCGTAGGCGAGGATCAGCATATGGCCCAGGTTCGCGCCTTCAAGGGCCTGGCGGATGGCGCCGACGCGCCCGTCCATCATATCCGAAGGGGCCAGCACGTCGCAGCCGGCTTCGGCCTGGACCAAGGCCTGGCGCACCAGCAATTCGACGGTTTCGTCGTTGAGGATGACGCCGTCGCCCATCAGCCCGTCTTGCCCGTGAACGGTGTAGGAATCGAGCGCGACGTCGCACATGATGCCGATCTCCGGCACCTGGGCCTTGACCGCGCGCACCGCCCGGCAGACTAGGTTTTCGGGGTTGGTGGCTTCCTCGGCTTGCGCGCTCTTGCGTTCCGCCGGCACGGCGGGAAACAGGGCGATGGCGGGAATGCCGAGTTCCGCGGCCTCGGCCGCGGCCTCCACCATCAAATCGATGGTCAGGCGTTCCACCCCCGGCATGGAAGGAACCGGGACCCGGCCCTGGTCGCCGTCTTGGACGAAAACCGGCCAAATCAGGTCATCGGCGCTCAGCCTGTTTTCCGCCACCAGGCGCCGCGACCAGTCGGCCTGGCGGGTCCTGCGCATGCGCACGGCCGGATAGGCCCCACGCGGCCGGTCCTGGGCGGCGACGGCGCTATGGGAGGATTTTTGACCTAAAAGGCTTCTAAGTGTCATGGATTCCGAGATATTGGTGGCTCACGCGAGGACCATATCCAATATTTCCTACCCCGGATAGCATTAGTAAACTTTTAAGTATTTTCCACCAATACTGGAATTTGCGAGAAAGGCAATCTGCGCTGGTGCAGGGGTCTGCGGGGACTAAATTGTGGAGTGAGGCAGCGTGAATCATATTTATCAAGAGGTCATTTTCCTGGTTGAAAGGCTTCATCGCCAATTCCTGGAAGTGGTCAAGAGCGAATTGGAACGTTTGGATACCTCGGACATCAACAATATCCAGGCTTTGATCCTGTTCAATGTCGGCGACGAGGAACTCACCGTGGGCGAACTGACCAACCGCGGCTATTACCTCGGTTCCAACGTTTCCTACAACGTCAAGAAAATGGTGGAAAACGGGTATTTGATCCACCAACGCTCGACCCACGACCGGCGCTCCATCCGTGTCCGCCTGTCGGAAAAGGGGCTGGTCCTGTTTCATTCCCTGCGCGAGATGTTCGAGCGCCACATCGCCGATATCACCGAAGGGCCGATTACCGAGGAAGAACTCGGCGAAGCTTCCATGGCGCTGCGTCATATGGAGCAGTTCTGGACCCGGATACTGACCTTCGGCACGCGAACCCCGGCGAAGGCCTCGGCCGCCTAGATCGCCTTCCAACGATCCCTCTTCCCCGCCCGGCGGGGCATGCCGCGGCCCTTTCTCGGGCCGCGGTTTCTTTTGCCTGTCCCGTCCGCCACCGGGGGCGTTTCCAGAGCGAAAAAAATCTAACCGGCCACCGCGTTCGATCGCCGGGCGGGGGACGTCATGCGGGCTTCGCCGGTGATCTCCTGGCGCAACTCTTCGAGAACCTTGGTGACCTCATGGACCAGGGTGACGGTTCTTGGAACCAGGAATTGAACCAATTCCTTGTCCGCGTCGCGGGCGGCGAACTCCAACTGCTTGGCGTTTTCATGGAGCCCCCAGGCCCCGAAGCTGCCCGAGGTGCTCTTGAGATTATGCGCCCGTTCGATGAGGAATTCGTAATCCTCCTGTGCGGCCAGCCTCATGATGTGCTGGGCGCTGGCATGGGCCTCTGAGCAATAGGTTTGAATGAGCGCCGCCGCGCGCACCGGACCGACCGCGAGGATCAGGCCGTCCATGGTGTCCCGGGCCACGGTGCTTTCGGTGGCGGGAAGGGATTCGGGGGTGGTTGAATCCGTGTCGGCTGCGGCGGTCGCCAGGTTGGCCGGGACGCAGGATTGGGTCCGCCCCCAGCGTTCCAGTGCCTGGGCCAGCTTCGCGACATCGACAGGCTTCGCGAGATAATCGTCCATGCCCTTAGCGCGGCACACCTTGTCCTCGCCGTGCATGGCGTTGGCGGTCAGCGCGATGATGGGGATACGGTTCTTGGGTGGCGGCAGTTTACGGATTTCGGCAGTCGCCTCGAAGCCGTCCATCTCCGGCATTTGCACGTCCATCAGCACGATATCGTAGGGCAGCCTTTTGACCGCGTCGACCGCCTCTTTGCCGTTGCCCGCGACTTCCGCGCGGTGCCCCATCTTGGTCAGCAGGGCGACGGCGAGCATCTGGTTGACGTGATTGTCTTCGGCCACCAACACCCGTAACGGAGTCATCTTTCGCGTCGCCTTGGCGTCGATATCATTTTCCTCCGCCGTGGCCGCAAAGTCATTGTCGTCCGCTTGCGCCGTTGCCGTCCCGTCCAAGGCGGTCAATCGGCGGATGCAGCCGATCATCATCGCTTGATGCAGGGGTTTGTTCAGGCACTCGGTCACGCCCATGGCATTCATCATCTCCGCGCTCGGGCGCTGACCGGTGGTGACCATGAGAATGCAATGCGCGCCGTGTTCGAGCTCGGCATTGCGCCTGGTGATTTCGGCGTTGTTGGTCATGGCGAGGTGGTGGTCCAAGAGGGCGATGTCGAAGCGGGTTTGGCCGGAATCGGGCCGCAAGGCCGCCAGTGCGCCGGGGGCGTCGGCGACGGCGGTGACCATGGCGCCGCGGTCGCGCAGCTGGCGTTCGAGGGCATCCCGGCCATGGTCAAGGGGGGCGGCGATGAGAATGGCGATGCCGGCCAGGATTTTTTCGGGGTTGGGGATCGAAGGTGTGTCGGCTTCGGCGAAGCCCAAGGGGACCTGGAACCAGAAACGGCTGCCTTTTTCGGGGTTGCTGGTGACGCCGATGTCGCCCTCCATCAGGGTCGTCAGCTTTTTACAGATGGCCAGGCCCAGTCCGGTGCCGCCATAGCGCCGCGAGGTCGATGAATCGGCCTGGGTGAAGCGGTCGAACAACCGGGACTGGATCTCTTCGGAAATGCCGATGCCGCTGTCGATGACCTCGAATTGCAGCACCATGCCGTCATCCATCTGGCAGATGATTTTGGCTTCGATGGTGACGGCGCCTTCGGCGGTGAACTTCACGGCGTTACCCACCAGGTTGATGAGTATTTGACGGAGGCGGCCGGGATCGCCACGCAGCAGCGGCGGCAGGGCGGGCGGGACGTAGCTGCCCAGGGACAGGTCCTTGAGATTGGCTTTGGGCGCAAGCAGGTCCAGCACGCTTTCGATCAGGTTGGCCGGATCGAAGGCGATGTCCTCGAGTTCCAGCCGGTTCGCTTCCAGTTTGGAGAAGTCGAGAATGTCGTTGATGATGGTGAGCAGTGCCCCGGCGGATTCGCGGATGGATTCCGCGTAGACCTGTTGATCGTTGTCGAGCTTGGTATCCAGAAGCATCCCGGTCATGCCGATGACACCGTTCATGGGGGTGCGGATTTCATGGCTCATGGTGGCCAGGAATTCGGATTTGACGATGCTGGCATTCTCCGCTTCGTCGCGGGCCTCGGCCAGGTCCTCGGCGAATTGGCCGAGTTCGACGCCCTGATTTTCGAGGCGTGCGTGGGCGTATTCCATTTGCACCACCCGGTCCTGCAGTTCCTTCTCGACCTGTTTCATGCGGGTGATGTCGGTGCGGACCCCCACATAGGCGCCATCGGGCGTGCGCTTTTCCGAAACCTGGATCCATCGTCCGTCCGCGAGCTCCACCTCGAAGGGGCCGGTGGGATTACGATGCTGCGCCAAACGTCGCTTTATCCACTTCTCGGGGTCGGCGACGGCGTCCGGAGGCGGCGCCTTGGTGATGGCGGCGCGCAGGATATCCTCGAAACGCACGCCCGTGACGATGGCGTCCCGGACATCGGTGAAGATGGTCTTGTACTTATCGTTACAAAGCACCATCCGATCGTCGTTGTCGAACAGCACGAAACCTTCGGAGATCGACTCGATTGCCTCGGTGAGCTGGGTGCGGGCCCGGGACAGTTCCTCCACCGCGATGCGGTGGGCCTTGGCGTCCTTATTCTCGGCGGCATGGGCCTCATTCTCGGCGGCATGGGCCTCGGCAAGCCGGATTGTCCGCCGCTTGGCATTCACCGCGTAGGTGGCGAAGATGACGACCATGGAAAGGCCGCTGGCGAAGCTGAGCAAACCGTGGAGTTGGCGTGGGCCGAGGTGATAGTTTTCCATCATGTGGTCCAGCGATTGGCCCAAGGTGTGCTCGTCCAGGACCCATATCAAGGCGGTGGTAGCGGCCGCCACGGCCACACCCGAAAGGATCGCCCAGGCAAGCGACCGGAAGCTTCCCAAGCCGGTTGGCGCCAAACCGGTCGGCGCCAATCCCGTGGGCTTGCGCCCGTCGGGGTGGGCGCGATCACCTTTGGGCGGCTCGGTCGTTTTGGCAGTGGCGGTCATTTCACGCGGTTTCCCCATGATGATAGTAAATTATACATAGGTCTAAACTATTATTATGAATCACCGGTTAGTAAAACGTTAATCGCAAGGGGGGGCGCTGGCACCACCATCCACTTTCCTTTAGACTTGATGTTATTCGACTGGCCAGGGAACGGGTTGCTCGCGGGGCGCATGGAGAAATCCACGGAAATTGAAGGGGTGATCGTGGAATTTTACCGGGTCGGCAATGCCGTCAAGGTCTCCGCGGTGGATACCAGGACTTTTCTCGAAGTCTCCATCGTCGCATCGCCCCACTGCTCCGAACAAGAGATGACGGACACGGTCCTGCGCAAGCTCGCCTACGTTCAGGAAAAAAAGCTCGGGCAGGAAAAAAAGCTCGGGCAGGAAAAAAAGCGCGGGCAGGAATAAAGGCGCGGGCGCCAGGAGCCGCCGGTGGAACGTTGACAGGGTACTTAGGGGCGGCCGGGTAGGCGTTTAGATGGAATATTTCCTCCAGCAACTGATCAACGGCCTCACCTTGGGCGCGGTCTATGGGTTGATCGCCATCGGCTACACCATGGTTTACGGCATCATCGGCATGATCAATTTCGCCCATGGCGAGATCTACATGATCGGTTCCTTCATCGCCCTGATCTGCTTCACCATCCTGGGCCTGACCGGGGTCGCCTCGGTGCCGCTGGCGATCCTGGTGGTGCTCGTGGTGACGGTTTTGTTCACCGCCGCCTACGGCTGGGCCGTGGAACGCCTCGCCTACCGGCCGCTGCGGGGATCGTTCCGGCTGGCGCCCCTGATTTCCGCCATCGGCATGGCGATCTTTCTTCAGAATTACGTGCAGCTGCTTCAGGGCGCCCGGGTCAAGGCCATGGCGCCCATGGTCACGGGCGGCTTCGTGGTGACCGAAAAGGCCGGTTTCCAGGTGACCCTCAGTTACATGCAGATCACCATCATGGCGCTGACGGTGGTCCTCATGGCGGGGTTCTCCCTGGTCATTTCACGGACCGCCTTGGGGCGCGCCCAGCGGGCCTGCGAACAGGATCAGAAGATGGCGGCCCTGTCGGGGATCGACGTCGACCGCACGGTTTCCCTGACCTTCCTCCTGGGCGCCGGGCTGGCCGCCGTCGCCGGGGTGATGACGACCCTGCACTACGGGGTGATCGATTTCTACATCGGTTTCCTGGTCGGGCTCAAGGCCTTCACCGCGGCCGTGTTGGGCGGCATCGGGTCGCTGCCGGGGGCCATGCTGGGCGGCATCCTGATCGGCCTGGTGGAGGCGTTCTGGGCGGCCTATTTCGCCGCCGAGTATAAGGACGTGGCGGCCTTTTCCATTCTGGTGCTGGTCTTGATCTTTCGCCCGACGGGCCTGATGGGCAGGCCCGAGGTGGAAAAAGTCTAGCCGTGACCACCGTGGACCTGGGGGATCGCTTCGGCGGCGACGGCGTCCAGTGGGGGGCGATTCTCAAGGATGCAGGCATGGCCGCCCTGGTGGCCTTGGTTCTCACCCTGCTGTTGTTCGGCGTGCGGCTGTCCGACGGCGGCGGCGGCGGGCTTCAGTTCCGTCCCTGGTGGGTGGTGATCGCGGTGGCCTCCGTGTTTGCCGGCCGTGGGGCCGTGGCCCTGTGGATCGGCACCAGAAAACCGGCATCGGCTGCCGCGCTCCCCTGGTTCGACCGCGCCCTCGCCCGGCTTTCCCAACACAAGAGGTTGTTGTTTGCCGGTTTCTTCCTGGCGGTGGCGATCCTGCCCCTGTTGCCGGTCGCCGACCGGCGGATGGTGGACCTGGCGACCCTGGTGATGATTTACGTCATGCTGGGTTGGGGGCTCAACATCGTCGTCGGCCTGGCCGGCTTGCTCGATCTCGGGTACGTGGCATTTTACGCGGTGGGGGCGTATTCCTACACCTTGCTGGCGATCCATTTCGATTTGAGCTTCTGGGCGTGCCTGCCGCTGGCTGGCGCCATCGCCGCCCTGTTCGGAGTCCTTCTGGGGTTTCCGGTGCTCAGGCTCAGGGGCGACTACCTCGCCATCGTGACCCTCGGCTTCGGCGAGATGGTTCGCATCATCTTAATCAACTGGTCGGATTTGACGGGCGGCTCCGAAGGCATCACGGGGATCGCCGTGCCCACCTTCTTCGGCCTCCGTTTCACGCCCACCCCCGCCGCCGGGGAAACCGCGTTCCACCAGTTCTTCGCCATTCCCTTCGCCGGCATCCACAAGCTGATCTTTCTTTACTACATCATCCTTGTGCTGGCGCTGTTGACCCACCTCTTTTCCGAGCGCATGCGCGGGCTTCCCCTGGGACGCGCCTGGGAGGCGCTGCGCGAGGATGAAATCGCCAGCCGGTCGCTGGGCCTCAATCCGGTCCTCGTCAAACTGTCGGCTTTCGGGATCGGCGCCATGTTCGCCGGTTTCGCGGGCTCTTTTTTCGCCACCCGCCAAGGGTTCATCAACCCGTCGTCATTCACCTTCATCGAATCGGCGATCATCCTCGCCATCGTCGTGCTGGGCGGCATGGGCAGCCAGGTCGGCGTCATCTGCGCCGCCATGGTCCTGATCCTGCTGCCCGAACTGGCCCGGGATTTCGCGGAATTCCGCATGCTGTTGTTCGGCGGAGCCATGGTGGCGATCATGGTGTGGCGGCCGCGCGGGCTTCTCGCCCATCGGGTGCCGAGCGTGCGCCTGGGTCCGGAGCCGCCCGGGGCCCGGCGGGGCGGTCCCCCATGAGCGCGCTTGGCCAACCCGATGCAATGGTGCCGGCGATGCTCGAGGTCGCCCATCTTTCCATGCATTTCGAGGGCATTACCGCCATCGACGACGTTTCGTTCAGCGCCCGGCGGGGGGAAATCACCGGCATCATCGGTCCCAACGGCGCCGGCAAAACCACCGTCTTCAACTGCATCACCGGTTTCTACCGGCCCAGTGTCGGGCGCATCGCCCTCGACCACGAAGGGGGCCGGTTCCTGCTGGAGCGCATGGAGGGCTTCCGCATCGCCCGGGACGCGGGGGTCGCCCGCACCTTCCAGAATATCCGCCTGTTCCCGCGCATGACGGTGCTGGAAAATCTGCTGGTCGCCCAGCACGTGAAGCTGATGCGCGCCTCGGTCTTTTCCATCGCCGGTTTGCTGGGCCTAAGGCGGTTCCGCGAGGCCGAGGCCGCGGCCATCGAGGTGGCCCGCGGCTGGCTCGATCGACTGGGGCTCCTCATGGCCGCCGACCGCGAGGCGGGGACCCTGCCCCATGGCCAGCAGCGCAAGATCGAAATTGCCCGGGCCATGTGCTCGGAGCCGAAGCTGCTTTGCCTCGACGAACCGGCGGCCGGCCTCAACCCCCGTGAAACCGCGGAACTCAACAAGTTGTTGCTGGACATCCGCGAAGACTACGGTGTCGGCATCCTGTTGATCGAGCACGACATGGCCGTGGTCATGGGCATATCGGACCGGATCATCGTGCTGGATCACGGGGCCAAGATCAGCGACGGCACCCCGGGCGAGGTGCGCAACGATCCCGCGGTGATCCGGGCCTATCTGGGGGAAGAGGACGATCCGCCCGCGCCAAGCGTTCCCGGGCCGCCCCCCGGCGGCGGGCGCCCATGAGCGCGGGCGCGGCGGAACCGCTTTTGGCCGTGCGCGGCATAGCCGCCTATTACGGCGCGATCCAGGCGCTTTCGGGGATCGATCTCGAGGTGCGGGAAGGGGAAATCGTCACCTTGATCGGCGCCAACGGGGCCGGCAAGTCGACCCTGCTGATGACCATTTGTGGCAACCCGCGCGGGCGCGGCGGGCGCATTGTGTTCGATGGCCGGGACATCACCGCCCTGCCCACCCACGCCATCGCCAGGCTGGGCATCGCCCATGTGCCGGAAGGCCGCCGCATCTTTCCCCACATGACGGTCATGGAGAACCTCCAGATCGGCGCGGTCTGCGCCGCCGAGCAAGATTTCGAGGGGGACCTTGATTACGTGTTCGCGCTGTTCCCGATTCTCGACGAACGGCGGCATCAGCGCGGGGGGACCCTGTCGGGGGGCGAACAGCAGATGTTGGCCATCGGCCGGGCGCTCATGAGCCGGCCCCGGCTCTTGCTGTTGGATGAACCGTCGCTCGGCTTGGCGCCCCTGGTGGTGCGCCACATCTTCGAGGTCATCGCCGAAATCAACGCCGAGCGCGACATGACGGTCTTCCTGGTCGAGCAAAACGCCTATCGTGCCCTCGGCCTTGCCGACCGTGCCTATGTCATGGCCAACGGCGAGATCCGCATGGAAGGCACCGGGGAGGAACTGCTCGCCGACGCGGATATCCGCGCCGCCTATCTGGAAGGGGGGCACGGGTGACGGTGATCGCCGATTGGCCGGTATTCGTCGGCCTGACCGTCGGCATCTTCGGTGCCGCCGCCTGGCTTACCGGGGCGGCCCTGGCCGCCACTTGGCGGCCCTATCGGCAGCTGCTGGGCTATGCCTTGTTGCTGGCGCTCTTCGACCGTTTCCTCAGCTGGGGACTGTTCGGCGCGCCGCTCACCTCCGGGGCCGATTTTCTCCGCGATTTCGCGGCCATCGCCGCCATCGGCCTGCTGGCGTGGCGCCTGGGCCAGGTCCGGCGCATGGTCGGCCAGTATCCCTGGCTTTACGAGAAGGCGGGGCCCTTGAATTGGCGCCAGCGGTAGGTGAATGATCCAGTCAAATGGTTCAATTGGGCCAAATGGTTCAATTTAGCCGGCTAGTGCATTACTCTTTCACCGGGACCAATGACAAGATCGCGCCAGGGGGCACGCCATGAACGCTAGATCAGTCACCATTCTGTCCGCCTTGATGGCTATTGGGTTCGCTCTTTCGGGGTGCGATTCCAAAACCGGCGAATCCCAATTCATCGTCATCGCCACGGCGGGGCCCATGACCGGGCAGTACGCGACCTTCGGCGAGCAGATGCGCCTCGGCGCCCAACAGGCGGTCAAGGACATCAACGCCGCGGGCGGGGTGCTGGGCAAGCAACTGAAGCTCGAGATCGGCGACGACCAATGCGACCCCAAGCAGGCCGTGGCGGTGGCCAACCAGATGGTCAACAAGGGCGTGAAATTCATGGCTGGGCATTTCTGCTCGGGCTCCTCCATCCCCGCCAGCCTGGTCTACCAGGAGGAAAACATTCTCATGATCTCGCCGGGCTCGACCAATCCGAAGTTGACCGAGCGCGGCATGTCCAACGTGTTCCGGGTGTGCGGACGCGACGACCAGCAGGGCCAGGTCGCCGGTGACTTCATCGCCGACCATTTCAAGGACAAGCGGATCGCCGTGGTGCATGACAAACAGGCCTATTCCCAGGGTTTGGCCGAAGAGACCATGAAACAGCTGAAGAAACGGGGCATCACCCTGGCCATGACCGGAACCGTGACGCCCAAGGAAAAGGACTATTCGGCGATCGTCACCAGGCTCAAGAAAAACCGCATCGACATTCTCTTCTATGGCGGCTACCACGCCGAGGCCGGTTTGATCGTGCGCCAGATGCGCGAACAGGGGCTGACCACCCGCCTGGTGTCCGGCGATGCCCTGGTGACCCAGGAATTCTGGAACATCACCGGCAAACTGGGCGAGGGGACGCTGATGACCTTCAGCCCGGACCCCCGCAAGAACCCCAAGGTCGCGCCCCTGGTGGCCAAATTCAAGGCGCAGGGGTATTCGGCCGAGGGCTATACCCTCTATACCTATGCCGCCATCCAGGTGTTCGCCCAAGCGGCGGAACGCGCCGGCGGGACCGACGCCGCCAAATTGCGGGCGGAGCTCCACGGCGCCAAGTTCGACACCGTGCTGGGCTCCATCGGCTTCGACGCCAAAGGCGACGTGTCGGCGCCGGGCTACGTTTTCTATGAATGGAAGAACGGCACCTACGATTACGCCGATTTCTGATCGGCCGTCCCGGGGCATCGCCGTTATCTTCGGCAGTCCTTGTGGCGGGGTGGCGTGGCCCCCCGACATATGGTAATGAAGCCGGTCGAATTTCCCGCCGCCGAATGACCCGCGGCGGGCCGTCCGAAGGGAAAGGCCGTGCCCTCAGAAACCATCGCCATCGCCTCCGATCACGGTGCGCTCGAACTCAAGAATGCGCTCACGGAAGATCTGGAACGCCGTGGGTTTTCCGTCCTCGACCTGGGGACCGACGGGCCCGATGCGGTGGATTATCCGGATTTTGCCGACGCCCTCGCCTCGGCGATCCGCGAGGGCCGCGCGGCCCGGGGGGTATTGCTGTGCGGATCGGGGATCGGCATGAGCATCGCCGCCAACCGTCACCGCGAGATTCGCGCGGCCCTGGTCCATGACAACCTGGCCGCCCGGATCGCCCGCCGGCACAACGACGCCAACGTCCTGGTGATGGGTGGCAGGTTCATCGGCATGGAGGTGGCCAAGGACTGCCTGGCCGCCTTTCTCGATACCGAATTCGAAGGCGGCCGCCATGCCCGGCGCGTCGCCAAGCTGTCTTGACAGACGGGCCGCCGGATGGGCCCGCAGGGTGAGGAATTTGTGACCATGTCGTCCGTATCAAACAGGACAGAGGCCGCTTCTCAAGAGGCCTTTTTCGGCGAGGACTTGCAGGCCCGGGATCCGGAAGTGTTCGCCGCGGTTGACCGCGAACTCAAGCGCCAGCAGGACCAGATCGAATTGATCGCCTCGGAGAACATCGTCTCCCGGGCGGTGCTGGAAGCCCAGGGCACGGTGCTGACCAACAAATACGCCGAAGGCTATCCCGGGCGGCGGTACTACGGCGGATGCGAATTCGTCGATATCGCCGAGCAACTGGCCATCGACCGGGCCAAGGCGCTGTTCGGTTGCGCTTACGCCAATGTGCAGCCCCATTCGGGATCCCAGGCCAACCAGCAGGTCTTCTTCGCGCTGATGAAACCGGGCGACACGTTCATGGGCATGGCGCTCTCCGCCGGCGGGCACTTGACCCACGGGGCGGCGCCCAATCAGTCGGGAAAATGGTTCAACGCGGTCCAATACGGGGTCCGAAAACAGGATGCGCTGATCGATTTCGACGAGGTCGAAAGCCTGGCCCGGCAACACCGGCCGAAGATCATCCTGGCCGGCGGGTCGGCCTATCCGCGGATCATCGACTTCGCGCGTTTCCGTGAAATCGCCGATGCCGTGGGCGCCGTCCTGATGGTGGACATGGCCCATTTCGCCGGGCTGGTGGCCGGCGGCGTCCATCCCAATCCGCTGGATTACGCGGACGTCGTGACCACCACCACCCACAAGACCCTGCGCGGTCCCCGGGGCGGCATGATCCTCGCCAATGACCAAGACATGGGCAAGAAGATCAACTCCTCGGTCTTCCCGGGCACCCAGGGCGGGCCGCTGATGCACGTGATCGCCGCCAAGGCGGTGTGTTTCGGCGAGGCTTTGGCGCCCGAGTTCAAGGTTTACGCCGCCGCCGTCAAGGACAATGCCCGCATTCTGGCCGACGTCCTGCAGGAGGAGGGCGTCGATATCGTCTCGGGCGGCACCGATACCCACCTGATGTTGGTGGACCTGAGGCCTTTGGGGCTCACCGGCAAGGCGGCGGAAGCGAGCCTCGAGCGGGCGGGGATCACCTGCAACAAGAACGCCGTGCCCTTCGATCCGCAAAAGCCGTTCGTGACCTCGGGCATTCGCCTGGGCACGCCGGCGGCCACGACCCGGGGCTTCGGTCCCGCCGAATGGCGGTTGGTGGGGGCCTGGATCGGCGAGGTGCTGGGCGGGTTGAAGGCCAACCCCGAGGACAATTCCGCCGCCGAAACCGAGGTGTGCCAGAAGGTCGGCGCGCTCTGCCGGCGCTTTCCGATTTACCCGGACCTGAATTAAACCGAAGGGCGAGGAGGCCCGAGTGCAATGCGTTGTCCTTTCTGCGGTCATGACGATTCCCAAGTCAAGGATTCGCGTCCCACCGAAGAAGGCGCGGCCATCCGCCGGCGCCGGTTCTGCGCCGCCTGCGGTTCGCGCTGGACCACCTTCGAGAGGGTCCAGATCCGAGACATGATGGTGCTGAAAAGCGATGGCAAGAAGCAGCTGTTCGACCGCGACAAGCTGATCCGTTCGATCCGTATCGCCGTGCGCAAGCGGCCGGTGGACGAGGAACAGGTGGAGCGGATCGTCACCTCCATCCAGCGCCGCCTCGAGACCATGGGGGAAAGCGAAATTCCATCTAGCCATATCGGCGAGTTGGTGATGGAGGCGCTGGCCGGCATCGACCAGGTCGCTTACGTCCGCTTCGCTTCGGTCTATCGCAACTTCCGCGAGGCTAAGGACTTCGAGGAATTCGTGGGCCAATTGAGTGTCGACGGGAACTGATCAATCCGATATCCGCCACATGATGTCGGCGCTGGCGCTGGCGCGCCGGGGCTTGGGCCGGGTTTGGCCCAACCCGGCGGTGGGCTGCGTATTGGTGGACGCCCAAGGCGCGGTGGCGGGGCGCGGCTGGACCCAGCCCGGCGGCCGCCCCCACGGGGAAACCGAGGCGCTCGGCCGCGCCGGGGACGCGGCCCGCCATGGCACCGCTTACGTGAGCCTGGAACCCTGCGCCCATCACGGTGAAACGCCGCCCTGCACCGACGCCTTGATCGCCGCCGGGATCGCCCGCGCCGTGATCGCCACCGAGGACCCCGATCCAAGGGTATCGGGCGCCGGGATCGCCCGCTTGGAGAAGGCCGGCATCGAGGTCCGGGTCGGGGTCGGGCGCCGTGACGCCGAGCGGCTCAACGCCGGGTTCATGAAACGGGTGACCGAGGGGCGCCCCTTGGTGACCTTGAAATGCGCCACCACCCTCGACGGCCGCATCGCCACCCATACCGGCGAAAGCCGGTGGATCACCGGAGAGGTCGCGCGGTCATGGGGCCATGGTTTGAGGGCGTCCCACGACGCCGTGTTGACCGGGGCCGCGACGGTGCGGGCCGACGATCCGGAATTGACCTGCCGGCTTCAGGGGATGGAGTCGTTCTCGCCGCTGCGGGTGGTGCTGGATTCCCGGCTGACCACGCCGCTCACCGCCAAGCTGGTGGTCACGGCACATGATCGCCCGACCTGGATCATGACCTTGGCGGGGGGCGAACGCGGCCGCAAACAGGCCTTCCTCGACTGCGGCGTGGAGGTGATCGAGGTGGATGCCGACGATGGCGGCCGTCCCGATGCCGGTGCCGTCCTTGGCGTCCTTGCCCAACGGGGGGTGACCAGGGTGCTCGCCGAAGGCGGCGGACAGGTGGCGGCGGCGCTGCTCCGGGCCGGCGCCGTGGACCGTATCGCCTGGTTCCGGGCGCCCGGCATTATCGGCGGCGACGGGGTGCCGGTGGCCGAGGCTTTCGGCGTCGACGGGCTCGGTCAGATGGCCGCGTTCGAGCGCCGCCACAGTTTTTCCGCTGGGCGTGATTGCCTTGAAATCTACGAGCGCCAAGGCGGCGTCGGGCGTCACTAAGGGCAAGGAAGGGGCGACCATGTTCACCGGGATCATCACCGATATCGGGACGGTCCGGTCGATCGCGCCGGGGACCGATAGCCGCATTTCGATCGCCACCGGTTTCGATGTGGACGAACTCGACATAGGGGCTTCCATCGCCTGCTCGGGTCCTTGCCTGACGGTGGTCGCCAAGGGCCGGGACGGCGGCCAGGGCTGGTTCGCCGTCGAGGTCTCGGCGGAGACCCTGGCGCGGACCACCCTGGGGCGCTGGGCGCCGGGGCATCGCGTCAATCTGGAACGCGCCATGCGGCTCGGCGACGAACTGGGCGGTCACATGGTGAGCGGCCACGTCGACGGCATCGCCACCCTGCGGGCGCGGGCGCCGGTGGGCGGGGAAGACGGCAGCGTGCGGCTGACCTTCCAGGCGCCCCCGGGATCGTCAAAGTTGGTCGCCGAAAAGGGTTCGGTGACGCTCGATGGGGTTTCCCTGACGGTGAACCATGTCGCGGACGATAGCTTTTCGGTCAACCTCATCCCCCATACCCTGGAAAACACCACCCTTGGCGATCATGGGGAAGGCGCCGATGTCAATTTCGAGGCGGACATGATCGCGCGCTACCTGAACCGTCTTGCCTTGGCCTGATTCGGTTGTATGTTCCAGGCATTGAGGCCTGCCGGGGGCTGTCGCGACGCATTTCAGGCGGTCGTGGGACAGCCATCGGAAATGAGTGAGCATCCGAATCATGGCGCATATCATGATTGTCGAGGCGCGGTTCTACGAGGACATCGCCGATGAACTGGTCAGGGGTGCGGCGGCGGCCTTGGAGGAGGCCGGGGCGACCTATGAACGAATCGCCGTGCCCGGCGCTTTCGAAATTCCCGGCGCGATCCGCCTCGCCATGGATGCCAGGCGAGAGGGGGCGGCCCGTTTCGACGGCTATGTGGCGTTGGGTTGCGTCATCCGCGGCGAGACCACCCATTACGACTATGTCTGCGGCGAATCGGCCCGCGGCCTGCAGCAGCTTATCCTCGAGCACAAGCTCGCCATCGGCTACGGTATCTTGACCGTCGAAAACCGGGACCAGGCCACGGAACGGGGCGCCGTGGAAAAGGGCGACAAGGGCCGCGCCGCCGCCCTTGCCTGCCTCGCCATGATCGGCCTGGCCCGTGAATTCAGCGGATAGGGCCATGGCCGCCGGGGATAGCGCGCCCAATGTCAAGCCGGCCCCGGCCGCCGCGGTGGGGCGCCGCGCCGCCGCCAGGCTCTCAGCCGTACAGGCGCTCTATCAGATCGAGATCACGGCCGGGGTGGCGGTGGATCAGGTGATCGCCCAGTTCTTGGCCGGCGAAGCGCCGCAAGGCGATGGCGAAGATGAGCCGAGTGCGGCACTGCCGGCGCCTGACCCGGATTTGTTTGCCGCCATCGTCGGCGGCGTGGTCGCCCATCGCCAGCGGCTCGATGGCATCATCGGCGCCAAGCTGTCCGTCGATTGGACCGTCCCGCGGCTCGAAATTCTCGTCCGCCTCATCCTCGAGGCCGGGGTTTTCGAATTGACCTTCCGCGACGATATCCCGCCCAAGGTGTCCATCAACGAATACGTGGGCGTCGCCAACGCCTTTTTCGACGGCGCCGAGCCCGGCCTGATCAACGGCGTCCTGGATTCCGTTGCCGGCATGTCCGAGGCCGGGCCCGTGCCGCCGGGCGGGGCCTGACCGGGGAGGCGGCGGTGGCGGCCAATGGGATCGGTGACGAGTTCGATCTGATCGCCAAGTACTTCGCGCCGCTGGCCGCGGGGGCGCCCGGTGCCCTTGGCCTTACCGACGACGCCGCCATGGTCGATGTCCCCGCCGGCCAGCGCTTGGTCGCGGCGGTCGACACCGTGGTCGCCGGGATCCACTTTCTTGGCGACGACCCGCCCGGCGACATTGCCCGCAAGATCATCCGGGTCAACCTTTCGGACCTTGCCGCCATGGGCGCGCGGCCGCTCGGGCTGTTGCTTGCTTTGGTGCTGCCGCGCGACGTGACCGGCGATTGGATGGAGCGGTTCGCCGCCGGCCTCAAGGCCGATATCGATGAATTCCATGCGCCGCTGATCGGCGGCGACACGGTTGCCGGCGGCGGCCCCCTGACACTGACCTTGACCGCGCTGGGCACGGTGCCGGCCAACCAGGTGCTGACGCGCGCGGGCGCGTTGGCGGGAGACGCGATCTATGTCACCGGCACCATCGGCGACGGGGCGCTTGGGCTCGGCGTCGCCAAGGGCACCCTCAAGGGGCTCGACCAGGCGCACCAAAACTACCTTCTCGGACGTTACCGCCGGCCTCGGCCGCGGCTCGACTTCGGGGTTCGATTGCTGGGTCATGCCCATGCGGCGATCGACGTTTCCGACGGCCTGATCGCGGATCTCGGCCATATCTGTACCTGCTCCGGGGTCGGCGCGCGCCTGGCCGCCCAGGCGGTGCCGCTGTCCGACGCGGCCCAAGCGGCGCTGGGTCTCGGAGAAGGCAAGTTGGCGGACCTGCTCACCGGCGGTGATGATTACGAGCTATTGTTCACCGCGCCCCCGGAAGACGACACGGCGCTGCGCGCCATGGCTAGCGATCTCGCCGTCGACGTCACCCGCATCGGGTCGATCACCGACGGCGGCGGGCTTGAAGTGGAAGATGGGGACGGTTCGGAGTCGCGTATCGGCAAGGGCGGCTATCGGCATTTTCGCTGAGGCCGCGGTTTCACGCATGGCCCCCATTCATGGTTTGCAATTGTCACGCCGCCGCCGCCAAGGCCCCGGGCTCGGCTACCACTTGGTGGGGATCGACCCCGACCGCTGGGAATTGATGCGCTACAGCACCTGGAAGGGGCACGATTGCGGGCCCGCCTGCGATGCCGACATGATGGAATGCTATGAATTTCTCCATCTTTCCCGGCCGGTTGCTTCCGCCTAACCCCGCTTGCAACCGGGGTCCGCGGGCGCATTCATCGATTCACCGATAATTTAGAAATCTCTGTCAAGGTCGGGCGGTTGCGAAAACCCGGGAGACGGCCATGAAACCCTTGGCGAGGATCGCCATAGCCTGTTTCGCCCTGTGGCTTGCCGCGCCAACGGCATGGGCCGCCGGCGACGAGTCGGAATCTGGCGGCGCCCTCGACCAATTCCTTGGAAATTATCCGCAATTCTATAAATTGCAGCCCTTTTACATCCCCGTCATCCGCGACGGCGAGGTGGTCAATCAGGTCAATTTGATTATCAGCATCGAAACCTTTGGCCAGGCGGACAAGGAAAAGGTCATGGCGGCACGGCTCAGGCTGCAGGACGCATTCTTGGCCGACCTCAACGGGGTTGTCGCCGTGCGCCATGGCAACGGCCGGCCGTATATCGCCCAAACCATCAAGATAAGGCTGAGGCGACTGGCCAGGAAGATCGTCGGCGGGAACGTGGTCAAGGACGTCTTGATCGAAAGCTCCTTCACCATGCGCCCCCGGACATAAATCGCCAACCCCGCGCGCCCAACCCCGCGCCCCCAAGCCCCGCGCCCCCAAGCCCCGCGCGTTGACTTCTTTCCCGTTGCCATGGCGGGACGATTGCGCAATCTTGCGCCATGCCCCGAGCGGCCCGCCGCAACCTTTTACTGCTTGCCCTCTGCCAAGCCCTTTTCCTGACCGGAAGTTCCATGGTTCTGACGGTGACGGCGCTTGCCGGGGAGGCCCTGCGGCCGGGTTCCGGTCTGGCCACCCTGCCCATCTCCCTGCAGTTCGTGATGACCATGGCGGCGACGGTTCCCGCCTCTTTCATGATGCGGCGGTTCGGCCGCCGCGCCGGGTTTCAGTTCGGCGCGGCGGTCGGTATCATCGCCGGGCTGATCAACGTCGTGGCATTGATGGGCGGGAATTTCGTGTTGTTTTGCGTCGGCTCCGCCCTGGTCGGCGTGCTCAACGGGTTCGCCCTCTATTACCGTTTCGCCGCCGCCGATTGCGCCGACGAGGAGAACCGCTCGCGGGCCATCTCCTTAGTGCTGGCGGGTGGGGTCGTGGCGGCGTTTTCCGGTCCCAATCTGGCGCGCGTCACGGTGGATGCCTTGGGGGACGCGGCCTTTGCCGGCAGCTTCGCCGCCCTTGCCTTGATCCAGGTGGTGACCATCGCCTTGCTGGTTTTCGTGAGCATCCCCGGGCTGAGCGCCAGGGAACGCAAGGACCAGGGCCGTCCCCTCTTGGAAATCCTGCGCAATCCCGCGGTCGCCGTGGCGATCCTTGCCGGCGTGGCGGGATACAGTTCCATGACCCTGGTGATGACCTCGACGCCGTTGGCCATGGATGGCATGGGCCACGGGTTCGGAGACACCGCCTTCGTCATCCAGTGGCACGTGTTCGCGATGTTCGCGCCCTCCTTTGTCACCGGCCACCTGATCAAGCGTATCGGCGCCCTGCCGGTGATCCTCGCCGGCGCGGTTTTTATCCTGGCCTGCGTGGCGGTGAACCAGATGGGCCAAGGGCTCTGGCAGTTCACCACGGCGCTGATGGCGTTGGGGGTCGGCTGGAATTTCATGTTCATCGGCGGCACCAGCTTGCTGACCGGGGTGACCGCCCGTGCGGAACAGGCGAAGGTCCAGGGATTCAACGATTTCCTGATGTTCGGCGCGGTCGCCCTGGCGGCAATGTCGGGCGGAATGCTGCATCAGAATCTCGGTTGGGAGGTCTTGAATTACGCCGTGGTGCCTGGGATCGCGGCGTCCCTGGTCGCCACCCTGTGGCTTTGGCCGGCGCGCCAGGTCCACGGGGCTGGATGACCGCCCCATCATGGGGTGGTTGCGTCCCGAGGCGAGTTCTGGCATGTTCCCGCCACTTTTGGGGTGGCACCGGTGGGGCGGCCGATGGATGGAATCCGGCGGCCATAGGGGGCCGGGCTCACTTGGCTCCCGCTGGGCCCCCGGGATAGAAACGAGGGAAAAATCCTGATGACGTTTGATTTTTTGCTGATCTTCGGTTGCGGCCTTCTTGCCCTTGGTTATGGAATTTATGCCTCCCGCGCGGTGCTGGCCGCCGACGCCGGGAACGACCGAATGCGCGAAATCTCCGACGCCGTGCGGGAAGGCGCCAGCGCCTATCTCAACCGCCAGTACCAGACCATCGCCGTGGTCGGGGTGGTGATCGGCATATTCCTGTGGTGGCGCATGGGGCTGCACGTGGCGGTGGGCTACTCCATCGGCGCCATCCTGTCCGCCGCGACCGGCTTCATCGGCATGAATATTTCCGTGCGCGCCAACGTGCGCACCGCCGAAGCCGCCCGCAAGGGAATAAGCGCGGCCCTCGCCATCGCCTTCAAGGCCGGTGCGGTCACCGGCATGTTGGTGGTGGGCCTGGCCCTCCTCGGTGTCGCGGTATACTTCTGGGCCCTGCAGCGCTACGGCTTCGAAACCCGTGCGATTCTCGAGGCCCTGGTCGCGCTCAGTTTCGGGGCATCCCTGATATCCATTTTCGCGCGTTTGGGCGGCGGCATCTTCACCAAGGGCGCGGACGTGGGTGCCGACCTGGTGGGCAAAATCGAAGCGGGCATCCCCGAGGACGACCCCCGCAACCCCGCGGTCATCGCCGATAATGTGGGCGACAACGTGGGCGACTGCGCGGGCATGGCGGCCGACCTTTTTGAGACCTACGCCGTGACCATGGTCGCGACGATGCTGCTGGCGGCTATCTTTTTCACCGGCGCGGCGCAAAACACCATGATGATGTTGCCGCTGTTGATCGGCGCCGTTTGCATCATCGGGTCCATCGCGGGCACCTTCTTCGTCCGCCTGGGGCCGTCGCAAAACATCATGGGGGCGCTCTATAAGGGGTTCATCGCCACCGCCGTCATGGGGGCCATGGGCATTGCCCTGGTGATTTGGAAGCTGGTGGGGTTCGACGCGTCGTTCACCATCCAGGGTAAAAGTTTCACCGGGATGGGCCTGTATGTCGCGGCGCTCACCGGCCTGGGGGTGACGGCGCTGTTGATCTGGATCACCGAATATTACACCGGAACCCAACACCGGCCGGTGCAGAGCGTGGCCCAGGCCTCGACCACCGGACACGGGACCAATGTCATCCAAGGGCTCGCCGTATCCATGGAGGCTTGCGCCCTGCCGGCGGTGGTGCTTTGCGCGGGGATCGTGATCTCTTACCTGGCGGCGGGATTGTTCGGCATCGCCGTTGCCGTCACGTCCATGCTGGCCTTGGCCGGCATGGTGGTGGCGCTCGACGCCTATGGGCCGGTCACCGACAATGCCGGCGGCATCGCCGAGATGGCGGACCTGCCCGAAGACGTGCGCAAGACCACCGATGCCCTGGACGCGGTGGGCAACACCACCAAGGCGGTGACCAAGGGCTATGCCATCGGCTCGGCGGGCCTTGCCGCCCTGGTGCTGTTTACCGCCTACGTGCAGGATCTCGGCCATTACTTCCCGAATCTCACGGTGACGTTCGAACTGCAGGATCCGTTCGTGGTTGTCGGCCTGATCTTTGGCGGCATGTTGCCCTACGCCTTCTCTTCCCTCAGCATGATGGCGGTGGGCCGTGCCGCGGGGTCGGTGGTGGTGGAAGTGCGCCGCCAATTCCGCGAGATCGAAGGCATCATGGAAGGCACCGCCAAACCGGATTATAAGCGTGCGGTGGATCTGCTGACCCGGGCCGCCATCAAGGAAATGATCGTGCCCTCGCTGTTGCCGGTGGTGGCGCCGGTGGCGCTCTACTTCGCGATCAAGCTCATCGCCGGCCAGGCGGCGGCGTTTAGCTCACTGGGTGCGATGCTGCTGGGCGCCATCGTCACCGGTCTTTTCCTGGCCATTTCCATGACCTCGGGCGGTGGCGCCTGGGACAACGCCAAGAAGTTCATCGAGGACGGCCACCACGGCGGCAAGGGCTCTGATGCCCACATGGCCGCCATCACCGGCGACACCGTCGGCGACCCCTACAAGGACACCGCCGGCCCCGCCATCAATCCGATGATCAAGATCATGAACATCGTCGCCTTGTTGCTGCTGGCCTTGGTCGCCTGATTTGGGCGTTTCGCGGCGCCGTGCACGGCCGGGTCGCATTGGACTATTTGGCCGGGTCATGCACCGGGTCGCCACAGGAAAAGCCCCGGCAAGGTCCCGGGGCTTTTTCCGTTCATGGTGCGCGGGGCCGGTGCAAGGGGACGCTACAACCCGTCTGCTCCGCCCGTCTGTTCGAAGCGACCGAGGTTGCCGATCAATTGCTGTATGAGCCCGAATTCCTGTCCCGGTGTCGGCGTCTTGCGGTCGACCGGCTTGATTTTGCGGCCATCGGCGAGGGAGTATTTCTTGACCTTGGTGACACGGCCGGCCCCGTTGAAGGATATGGCGACCACCTCGCGCCACAGCGGCCTGGCCTTGGAAAAGGCGACGGTCTGGTCCTTTTGGGTGATGTAGTACCAAGTTTCGTTGTCGAAGGTCGCGACGTTGGTGGGGGAGCCCAACAGCTCGCGGACGGTGCCGCGGTCCTGGACGCCAGGTTGGATCTGGGTCAGCTTTTCCTGATCCACCGCATTGCCCCGGACGATGATGTCCGCCGTGCATCCCACCGTCGCCAGCGCCAACGCTACGAACACCGCCGCCGCCGACGCGCGTATGGTCCCTTTCGGCCGGGGGGTGCCGTGGCCTGGGGTGGGGTTGTCCATCATAACCTCTCGATGCCGCCGCCCGGGCGGCGGCCATTGCCCACTTCGACGATTCCACTTCGAGTTTTCACGACTGGGAGCCTTCCGGCCGCCGCCGCGCTTGACGCGATACCCATGGGCTACCATCTTGGGGGCACAATCGCATCGTGGAATTCCCCCTGTCAACACCCGCGGGCTCAAATGATTCTTGATACCTTGTTCCGAAAGCGCCGGTTGCGCGCGCCCGCGGGCCAGGTTTACGGCGCTTTGGTGGCCCAGGCGCGCGACCCGTGGTTCTATCGCCGACTCGGCGTCCCCGATACCGTCGAGGGCCGCTTCGAAATGGTCGCCCTGCACTGCTTTCTCGTGCTCAACAGGCTCAAGATGGCGCACCGCGATGGCCAGCCCCTGGCCCAACAACTGGGACAGGCGGTGTTCGACATGATGTTCGCCGACATGGACCGGAACCTGCGGGAAATGGGCATCGGTGATCTCGGCATCGCCAAACGGGTCAAGGCCCTGATCAAGGGGTTATATGGCCGCATCAAAGCCTATGAGGAGGGGTTGGCCGGCCCCGACGGGCTGCTGGCCGAGGCGCTGGACCGCAATGTCTTCGCCGGCGCGGCCCGGGACGGGGCGGCGCCGGCGCTGGCGGTCTACCTCCGGGATTCCGTTGCCTGTCTCCGGGAAATACCCCTGGAGGCGATCATCGGCGGGCGCCTGGCCTTCGCGCCGCCCGCCGCCGCCCCCGGCGAGGCGGATCCATAGGACCCACCGGGAGGGAACCGGCCGATCATGGCGAAACCCACGGATAGCAAACCCCCAACCCCGGACATGAAGGATTCCGCCATGAGCGAGTTCTCGCGGCTGATCGCGGTGGAACCCGGCATGGGGGCCGGGACCGAGGCAATGGCCATCGAGGTCGAGGCCGGGCCCGAGGAACGCGCGGCCCTGGCCGCCCGGTTCGGGCTGCTGTCCCTCGATCATCTGTCGGCCAAGGGCCGTCTCCAGGTGTTCGACGGCGGCCAGAGCGCGCGGCTGGAGGCACGCATGGCCGCCGACGTGGTCCAGCCCTGCGTGGTCACCCTTGAACCGGTGGCATCCCACATCGAAGACAGCTTCGCCGTGCGCTACACCCGGCGCCAGACGGCGGGCGCCGAGGGCGGCGCGGCCAGGGAAGTCTGGGTCGCCCATGACGAGGAGGAAGAACCCGAGCCGTTCACCGATAGCGGCATCGACGTCGGCGAAGCGGTGGCGGAATGCCTGGGCCTCGCGCTGCCTCCTTATCCGCGTGCGGCTGATGCCGATTCCGCCTCGGCGTCCCTCGGCCATGCCATTGATGACAAGGAACGAAAATCGCCGTTTGCCGGGTTGGAGGCATTAAAGAGGAAATGAACCCTCAAGCGGCTTGCCAGGTCCCTGAATTTCGGTAATAAACTGCACTTTCCAGTGGGCGGCGGCAGGTTGGCGATGCCGCCCAGGACCGAGAGATATCGATAAATGGCTGTTCCAAAGTCAAAAATTTCCAAGTCGCGGCGCGACCAACGCCGCTCCCACGATGCCCTTAAGGCCAGCGCGTATGGGGAATGCCCCAATTGCGGTGAGTTGAAACGGCCCCATCACGTGTGCGGCTCTTGCGGTTACTACGACGGCAGGGAAGTGGCCGAGACCGAAGGCGTCGTTTGACGGGGCTCCCCCAAAGGCGCCGGAAGCAATCCTAATGCTAGGTGGAACACCATGGGTTTGACCATAGCCCTTGACGCCATGGGCGGTGACGGCGCACCAGGCGTGATCGTCGGGGGCGCAGAGTTGGCGCGCATCCGTTATCCCGGCATAGAGTTCATGTTCTATGGCGACCAGGAGCCGATCGGCGCTTTGCTCGGCGGTTACGAGAAACTGCGCGCGGTGTCGATGATCCACCATACGGAGACCGTTATCAGCGGCGAGGACAAGCCGTCGGCGGCCCTGCGCAAAGGCCGCGGCTCTTCCATGGGGCTGGCCATCGACGCGGTCAAGCGGGGCGAGGCGGCCGGCCTGGTCTCGGCGGGCAACACCGGGGCCTTGATGGCCATGGCGAAACTCGCCCTGAGGACGTTGCCGGGGATCACCCGACCGGCCATCGCGACGGTCCTGCCGACCACGGTGTCGGAATGCGTGATGCTCGATCTCGGCGCCAATATCCAATGCGACGACCGCAACTTGGTCGAATTCGCGATCATGGGCGAAGTCTTCGCGCGCACCGTGCTGGGCCTTCCCAAACCCAGCATCGGGCTGCTCAACGTCGGCGAGGAGGCGCTCAAGGGCCATGAGGCGATCCGTCAGGCCGCGGCGACCCTGCGCGAGATCGATCTGCCCATCGAATTCCATGGCTTCGTGGAAGGCGATGCCGTGTGGGCGGGGGCGGTGGATGTGGTGGTGACCGATGGGTTCACCGGCAATGTGGCGCTGAAGACCGCCGAGGGAATCGCCAAGATGTACACCTCATTTATGCGCAAAGCCTATCGGTCCTCGGTGATTTCCCGGCTGGGTTACTTGCTGTCCCGGGGGGCGCTGAACAAGGTGCGTCTCAAGGTCGACCCGCGCCGCTACAACGGCGCCATGTTGCTGGGGCTCAATGGAATCGTCATCAAGAGCCACGGCGCCACCGACGCCTTCGGTTTCGCCAATGCCATCGGCGTCGCCGTCGACATGGCCGATGGCGGATTCAACGATCTGATCACCCAAGAGTTCGATCACCTGGGAAGTTTCGGCGCCCCGGTGCAGAAAGTCGCCAGCTCCTGATGGTGATCCGGTCCGTCGTTCAAGGTTGGGGGGCGTACCTTCCCGAAAAGATTTTGACCAACGACGATCTCGCCAAGATCGTCGAGACTTCCGATGAATGGATTGTCGAGCGGACCGGAATCCGCCAGCGCCACATCGCCGCGGACGGTGAGATGACGTCTGATCTCGCCACCCACGCGACCGTGCAGGCGCTTGCGCGGGCCGGCATCGATGGCGCGGAAATCGACATTATCGTCCTCGGGACGGCGACCCCCGATGAAACCTTTCCGGCGACGGCGACCCGGGTCCAGGAACGGATCGGCGCCCATACCGCCTTCGCCTTCGATGTCCAGGCGGCCTGTTCCGGCTTCATTTACGCCCTTGCCCTGGCGGATAATTTCCTGCGCTTGGGCCAGGCCAGGACGGCCCTGGTCATCGGCGCCGAGACCTTTTCCCGGATTCTCGATTGGCAAGACCGCACCACTTGCGTGCTCTTCGGTGACGGGGCCGGGGCGGTGGTGCTGCGGGCCGAGGAGGGAACCGGCGCCAACACCGATCGGGGCGTTCTTTCGACCCATCTTCATTCCGACGGCCGCCAGCACGATCTCCTCTACGCCGATGGCGGTCCATCGTTCAATCAAATGGCCGGCGTCGTCCGCATGCAAGGCCGCGAAGTGTTCCGCCAGGCGGTTATAAAGTTATCGGCAGTGGTGGGGGAGGCCTTGGTAAGCAATGGATTTTCCGTTGCCGACGTGGACTGGCTGGTGCCCCATCAGGCCAACAAGCGGATTCTCGATTCGACGGCCAGGAAATCGGGAATTAGCCTGAAAAAAATGGTGGTGACGGTGGATCGGCATGCCAATACCTCGGCGGCGTCGATCCCCCTGGCGCTCAGCGAAGCGGCAAACGATGACCGCATCAAGCAGGGCGATCTGGTGGTTATGGAGGCCATGGGCGCGGGTTTTACCTGGGCCGCCGCGACCCTGCGCTGGTAGCCGCGAAAGCCTTTTTCGAATTCCACCCCCGGATTCCCCAGTGATTCGTGAATTAGGTAAGCGACTTCTCGCATCCCTTTGATCTTGACGGCTTTTTTAGGGAAGGGTACCTTGACATCCTTCTTGGGAGGATGCCATGGCTGACAATACCGTAACCCGCGCCCAATTGGGTGAAGCGGTCTATCAGGAGGTGGGGCTTTCGCGCAACGAATCTGGCGAATTGGTCGAAGCCGTGCTTCAGGAGATCAGTGACGCGTTGATCCGCGGTGAGACCGTCAAGATCTCATCGTTCGGCAGTTTTTCGGTACGCCAGAAAGGCCCGCGCGTCGGCCGCAATCCAAAAACCGGCGAGGAAGTTCCAATTCTTCCGCGCAAGGTTCTCGTCTTTCGGGCCTCCCACGTCCTGAAAAGCCGGGTCGACAATTCCATGCCGCGGACGGAAGACGCCGCCGCCGGGAAGGCCACGGAGGAGACCGTCGCCGAGCCCGCGGCCGGTCCTTTTTTTCCCGGCCCCGTGCGTGACCGAGACGGGGGGAACATTTAAATGGCGCAGTTGGCCCGATCGGATCCGAACTCCGTCGCCGGGCGGCGCAACGGCAAGTCCGCCGAGGCCTTCCGGACGATCAGCGAAGTCGCCGATGAACTGGAAATTCCCCAACATGTCCTGAGATTCTGGGAATCCAAGTTTTCCCAGGTCAAGCCGCTGAAACGCGGCGGCGGGCGCCGTTACTACCGTCCCGAAGATATCGTCCTGCTGCACAATATCCGGACCCTTCTCTACCAGGAAGGCTACACCATCAAGGGTGTCCAGAAATTGCTGCGCGAAGGGCAGGTCAGCCGCGCCGAGGCGGACGGCGCCGCGGATGGCGACGGCGCGGGTTCGCTGGACGATGCCCAGCGCCAGGAAATCCGCGCCATCATCGACGAACTGACCGAGCTCAAGAAGCTGTTGGCTGACTGAGTCCTCGCGGCCCGCGCCCGAACGTCCTTGGGCCCTCGAAGGCGCGCCAGCGACTCGATTGCGCCCCTGGCGGCTAGGATGGTAGAGTGCCTGCCGGTCCATGTCGGGACGGTCCGATGACGGAGCGTAGCGCAGCCTGGTAGCGCACTTCACTGGGGGTGAAGGGGTCGTGGGTTCGAATCCCGCCGCTCCGACCAATTTGTCAAGGGGCCTGATGGCCGGTCCGTCGGGCCCTTTGTTTTGCCGGTTTTTGGACGATTCCGGGCGCTTGGGCAGGGGGCGGGGGGGCCTGCGGTGTTCATGCGCTTCGCCGATGCCGAGATGGGCGGCCATATGTCGGTGTTCGGCCCCGGGCTTTACAAGAACGGGCGCCACCTGGGCCCGCCGCAGTTCCGCGGCAAGGGCGAGACCGCCCAAGACCGGGCCGACCGGCAGATCGAATACCCCGACGAGGACCCCTGGATCCGCGAGACCTTCGAGGCCGAGCTCGCCAAGCGCGGGGCCAAGAGCCTCATGGTGCCCGAGGCCTACCGGGACCGCGATTACCAGTGGGACTACGGCGACGATTAGAATTGGATCATGGCCATTGGCAAGGTGCTGGCGCGGCAAGGGTGGGCGATTTAGAATAGCGCCAATTCCCAGTGGGACGGGCGAAGACCCGTCAACAGGGGGATCGGAGATGACAAGTTCACCGGCGGCGGCGCTAGGTCGGCCCGGCACGCGCATATCAAAGTGTAGGGGGTTTTGCCATGTCCGTGATTGACGCCGATACCCACGTCGATGAATCGGAAAGCACCTGGGCGAAATTGGAGGGCACTCCGTTCGAGAAATATATTCCGTTGACGGTCAGTTTGCCGCCGGAAGTGTCCAAACGTGCGGGCTTTCGCGGATTGACCAGCCGCAAGTGGGTGGTTGAAGACAGGATGCAGAACCGGGCCGTCCGGGATGAAGTGAATCATCCTCTCCGGGTACGCAGAGAACTGGAGGACGTGCCCGGCCGCGTGGCCCAGATGGACGAGATGGGCGTGGACGTGCAGATCATTTTTCCGACCTTCTTCATTCGCTACGCCACCAACAACGCCGAAGCGGAATGGGCGCTGACCACCACCTACAACCGCTGGCTCGCCGAGAAATGCGCGCCGACGAACGGGCGGTTGCGGTGGGCGGCCGTTCTGCCGTTTATGCGGCCCGACGCGGCCGTGGAGGAGTTGCGCTGGGCTAAGGAGCACGGCGCCTGCGGCATCTTCAAGCGGGGGTTCGACCTGGATAGGCCGGTCACGGACCCGCATTTCTTTCCGGTCTATGAGGAAGCCAGTGCCCTTGACCTGCCCCTGTGCATCCACACCGGTCACCCGCTGCCCGGCCAGGAATGGGACAGGGGGTTCCCCATCATGTCGTCGTTCAGTGAGTTGGTGAGTTCCAACATTCCAGAGCAGTTCCCGAATCTTCGGTTCGGGTTCATCGAGGCCGGGGCGTCCTGGATTCCCTACATGATTTCGCAATTGGGCGCGCGCAAACGCCAGGTCGAGCGCGGCCAGAACAGCCGATTGCCCCACCTATTCGAACTGGCGCCCGAATTGTTCCGCGAGAACCGCGCCTTCGTCACCATCGACCTTATCGACGACATCGAGTCGATTCTAAAGTTCGGGACTGAAGACAGCCTGATGATCGGTACCGATTACAGCCATACCGATATCTCCGCCAACCCGAGCGCGTTGGACGGGGTGAACGACTGGGTCAAGGAAGAAAGGATCAGCAAAGAACAAGCCCACAAGATCCTGGTGAGCAACCCCCAGGCGTTCTACGGACTCTAGATCATAGTCCGCGGTCAGTGCTCTCGGCTGGGAAAGGCCGCATCCGGGTTATGGCAGGCGCCGGCATCGGCGCCCCGCCGCCGGCCCAACCCTGGTTTATGAGTTGCGCTAGGCGGACCTAATCGGGGTAGGGGGTCTGGTGGCAGAGCATCACTTCCGCCCTGGTTTCCGCCGAACGTTCGATGGCGGCCAGCACCTCTTGGGTGGCCTTGCCCCAGCGGCCATCGGCCGGCAGCGCCCGGCCCTCGGCGACGGCGAGGTAGAAGGTCCGGAGACGCTCATCCCGCCCGTCGCCGGCATCGGTGAAGGTGATCTCGCGCTGTGCATCGTCGCCATCGACGATCAGGCCTGAGGGCGAGAGCCGCACGTCGCCGTGGTCGAAACTCGCCACCAGGGGTCCCCCCAGGATCCAGCCGCCCGACCGGCCGGGCGAATTCGAGGCCTGGGTGGAGCGCCGGCCGCCGCCGTAACGCTCCGCCGCCGCCGCCGCTTCCTCCCAGCCGGGGTCGTCTGCGTGGCGGCCGAGTTCGGCCCTAGCCCGGGCATGGCGCTGGGGATCGGCCAGGGGGGCGGCGGCTTTGATGCCATGGACCAGTGCCCGGGAATCAAAGTGGTCGTAGCCGGAGCACACCGCGGTGCCGCAAACCCCGTCCTCGAATTCGAAATATACGGTGTAGCTGCCGGCCACCCGGCGGGCCGGATCCCATGCCCCGGTCATGCCCCGAACGCTGCGCATCAGCCCGCCGCCGATGGTGCGGATGATGTCGAATTGATGTGGCCCCTGACGCCAGAGGATACCCTGGCCCCATCCCGGGGTCATCTCGTCGCCCGTGCGGGGCCGGTAGAGCCAGTCGACGAACCGCCAGCTATGGATCATGCGCAGCCGCCCCAGTTCGCCGCCGCGCGCAAGATCGCGAATTCCTTGAATGCGCGGCTCGAAGCTGTGCTTGACGTTGACCCCCAGCAGTACGCCGTTGCTCTCGGCGATTTGGATCATTTCCTCGGCGTCTTCCAGGGTCACGGCCATGGGTTTTTCGATGAGCACGTGCTTACCGCGGCCCAGGGCGGCCCGGGCGTGGGCGAAGTGCAAATGATTGGGCGTCCCGATGTAAACCAGATCGACCGCCCCATGGGCGCACAGGCTCTCGACGTCGCTAAAGGTTTTCCACCCCGGGGACATTTTGCCTGAAGCGGCCCAAGGTCGTGGCGTCGCTGTCCGCCGCCGCCACCAGTTGGAAGTACGGGCTGCGCTGGAAGCTCGGCAGCATATTCACGGCGGCGCCGCCGAGCCCGACGATTCCCAGTCCCAGGGGGGACGAGCATTCAACCATGGTCATGGCATCCTCCCCCCATGCGCGCATCCGCCAGCGTTCCCACCCAGCGCCGCCCAACGTGCCGTGCGGCCAGGGGCGCGCACTTAGGCGATGCCGTAAAGCTCGCTGGGGTTGGTTTGCAGGATTTTTTCCACCGACGAGGCCTTGATGCCGCCGTCTTCGCCGAGCCGCTTGATCACCTCGATCTCCACGGCCACGTCGTTGTGTCCGTAATCGGTGCCGACGATCAGGTTGTCGTCGCCGATCTCGTCGAGCAACCAATGCAAATGGTCGGACTTTTGGGTGGTGATATAGAAGTTGTTGTCGGACAGCGTGGTGTCGGTCATTTGGATGCCCTTGGCGGCGAGCCGCATGCGCGCTTCGTTCAGCATATAGGGCACCCATTGCGCGCTGGCTTCGACGAAAGCCCAACGCAGGCCGGGGAACCGCTTGGGGATCTCGTCGCCCAGCAGGTACAGGAAGGCGCCCATCACCGGAAACTTGAAGATCATGATGCCGAGATCCCGGTTGAAGGAGTCGTGATTGGCGAAGCTGGAATTGCCGGCGTGATAGCAGAGCGGCAGGTCGAGCTCCTGGGCGATCTCGAAGAGCGGGAAGAAATAGCGGTCGTTGGTGAACCGTTCGCATTCGAAGCCGCGCATGAATATGCCGCAGGCGCCGTTGGCCTTGGCCCATTCGAGCTCTTGGCGCACCAGGCCCGGATCCACCAGGGAATAGAGCGGCGGCACCGCCACCCATCGCAGGCGCCCGCCGGACTGCTTCCAGATGTCGCCCAGCCAGCGATTGTAACTGCGCGCCAGGGCCATTTCGCGGTCGTGTTCGTTGGTGATCGGGCGCAGGAACAAGGTTGGGAACAAGACCTGGATATCGATGTCGGTCTGGTCCATGTGGGCCAGCCGGCCGGCGATATCCACCATGTCCCGCACGTCCTCGGGAAGATCGCGGGCGACGTTGGTCTTGGTCTGGAAGTGATCGCCGATCTTCCAGTATTCGTTGCGTTGGTTGGCCCGGAATGGCGCGCTGTCATTCTCGTCGCGGACGAAGATCTGGGGGCGGAACTCTTGCTCGCCTTCTTCCATGTAGTCCCAGGTTCGGGCGGTCTCGATCACATGTGCGTCGGCGTCGATCCTTGCCATCTCGCGCTCTCCCAAATTTCTTGCGTCATCCCTGCCGCGCGCCAGCCCCGTTCGCGGCCTGGCTTTTGCTTAGGCCGCGGAGTATGGGCGCGGGATCGACGATAATCTTTTCGGGGCCGGGCTACCAGTTATTACACTTGCGCCTGACGCGGGCATAGGCGCGCGGCGTATCCACCATTTTCTGGGCCGCAACCAAGGATTTCATCATTTCTTTGTAGACCGGGCGGAGCAGTTCGTCGGAGATTGCCTTGACTTCTTTGCGCGCCTGCCCGGCGGAATTCACCATGGCGGGATCCTGGCCGGTGGGAATGAGAAGGGAAGTCAGGGCGCGGCGGATCCGTGGCGCATATTCTTCCAGATTTTTCCTGGCAACCCGGACATGTTCGCGTTCGTGGGCCAAAATGACCCTGTAGGGACAGCTCCCCACGGGGTATTCCTTGGCCACGAAAACGTCGAGCCGGCGGTACCGCAGATTGACGTCGAAGCCGGTGATCCAAAAACAGAATTTATCGCCGACCGGCAGCCCTTGCGCCCTGGGCCGGGTTTCGATGACGAAATCCGGCTTCATCAGCCCCAGGGCGCGGGTGTTGTGGCCCAGGCCTGAAATCTTGCCCAGTTGGGCAATGCTGCGGGAATGGTCGATACGGGGTGTGGGGAATTTGATCGTGACGTTGACGTCATAGGGCGCATTGGGGAAACCGCCGGCGCAGTTCGACGGCGCCCGCAAGGCCATCTCCATCCGGCCATTGGCCATGTCTCGGCGGGTCTTTTCCGTGGAGCGATCGACATAGGTGTTGCGCAGCAACTCCCGCGCTTGAAGATCGTTCTGCCGCGCCGCCTGATGAAGCCATTTGGCCGCCAGATTATGATCACGGCGAACGCCGCGCCCTTCGAGGTACATATTCCCCAATTGGCGCTGGGCATCGACGTCGCCGCCTTCGGCGGCGAGTTCGTACCATTGCGCGGCGGCGGCGTAATCGCGCTTGCCCCAGGCGCCCTCGGCGTGCAAATCACCAAGGATCCGTTGCGCCATGGTATCGCCGCTGTCCGCCGCCTGGGAATACCAGTAAACGGCTTTTTCCAGGTCCGCCGTGGCCCCCAGTCCGTATTGGTACATCACACCCACGTAACTCTGGGCCATGCCGTCGCCCCGCCGTGCGATGGGCAGGAATTCGCGCAACGCGGCGGCGTAATCCTCGCGTTCATAGGCGGCGACGCCCTCGTCGAACCCGGCGCGAACCGGCTCCGAGGACATGGGGAGCAGGAATAGGGTTAACAAAATGGCCGTTCCAAGGAACCGCACGATACCCCCCCATAAGGCATTGAATGAAGCTACCGCAATCATTCTGTTAGAATAATTCTATCATTCATTAACCAAGGGTGGAAGAAATTTTATACATCTTTAGTGATATTTGCGGCCGGCAAGCCGAATCTCATCGATGCTTGCCACTCAGGCCGCCAGCACCGGTTCCCGGGACCGTCTCACGGGAATCTATTTTATGACCGGCGGCGCTGATAAACTGATCACAATGGAAGCGCGCCGCGCATAACCAAGATCTAAGGGGTGACACCGTGATCAACGCCGCAATCATCGGCCTCGGCGGCTGGGGCCGTAGGCTCGTTTCATCGGTCCAGGGGAAGAGCAGCCGCATCGGGTTTTCGGCGGCGGTGGTGCGGACGCCGGAGAAGGTCGCGGAATTCGCGGACGAACACGGACTCGACCTCGGCACGGATCTCGATGCCGTGCTCGCCGACGATTCCATAGACACGGTGGTGGTGGCCTCGGCCGCCGGCGTCCATGCGCGCCACGGCCTTGCGGTCATCAGGGCGGGCAAGCCGGTGATGGTGATCAAGCCCCTCGCCTTGTCCCAGGCCGACGCCGAGCAATTGCGCGCCGAAGCCGAGCGCGCGGGCGTCATCCTGGCGCTGGGCTACAACCGCTGCTTCCTCCCCGCCAATGGGGAACTGCGCGCCCTGGTGGCCTCGGGCGCGCTGGGGACGCCCTTGCATGCGGAAGGTAATTTCTGTGTCGACCGTTTTGGCCAGGTGGCCCCGGGCGGGTGGAAAGCCGACAACCGGCAGACGCCGCCCGGCGCGCTCACCGACCACATGCTCTATGAAATGATCAGGATGTTCGGCCCGGTGGCCGAGGTTCATGCGATTGCCGGGGACCGTGCGGGCCTGGCGACCCTCAAGGACACCACGGCGACCCTGCTGCGGTTCGCCAATGGGATGAGCGGCGCATTGACGGCGATCGGCACCACCGCGGACCTGCTGCGGCTTCAGGTGTTCGGCACCTTGGGTTGGGCCGAGGTGCGGGGCATGGACGTGCTCACCACCGCCTATACTCAAGGCGAAGGCGAGAGCAAAACCTTTCCCAGGTTCGAGGCCGAGCGGGCCCAGTTGGAAGGTTTCGCCGATGCCATCGAAGGCAAGGCGGCGTTTCCCGTCACGGCGGAACAAGCCGCCCACGCGGTGGCCGTGCTCGAGGCCATTCGGAGATCGGCCGAGGACGGGGCGCCGGTTGCCCTCGCCTGACTAAAATCTCGACCAACAAGCCGTAAAGGGGGAGCCATGGCCGGCCACAGGATCGACATCCATCATCATTTCTATCCACCCGACCTCAAGGACGTTCTCGGCGGCGGACCGACCCGGGACTGGACGGTGCAATCGTCGCTCGACGAAATGGATGCCAACGAATTCGCCTCCGTGGCGTTGTCGGCCTCGTCGATTCCCACCGCCTGGTGGCGCCACGACGATGACTGGCTGCGCAAGACGGTGCGCCGGTTCAACGAATTCGGCGCCGAGATGGTCAAGGACAGGCCCGACCGCTTCGCGCTGTTCGCCTTCCTCTCCATGCGCGACGTCGACGGCAGCCTGGCCGAGATCGAATACGTCTTCGATACCCTGGGCGCCGACGGCGTCGGCATCGCCACCTCGTTCGGCGACAAATGGCCGGGCGATGGCGAATTCGCGCCGATCTTCGACGAGCTCGACCGCAGGGGCGCGCTGGTCTACGTCCACCCGACGGTGCCGTTCTGTTGCGAAGGCCTGTTGGGCGTCTCCTCGTCCCTGGTCGAATACCCGTTCGATACCGCCCGCGCCATCCTCAGCCTGTTGCTGGGCGGCACCTTCATCCGTTGCCGCAATATCCGTTTCGTGTTCTGCCACGCCGGCGGCGTGTTGCCGGCGCTGACCGGGCGGATCGAATGGGGCACGGCGCGGATAGAGGGTTTTCCCGCGCTCACCCCCGACGGCTACCGGGCCGAGCTGGCGCGGCTCCATTTCGACACCGCCACCTCGGCCAACCCGATCGCCCTCGGCGCGCTGCGCGCGGTGGTGCCGGTCAGCCAAATCCTGTTCGGCAGCGATTTTCCCTATGGCCGCATCGGCCCGACCCTGGCCGGGCTGGACCATTGCGGGTTAACCAAAGCCGAACGCGCCGCCGTTGAACGCGGCAACGCGCTGCGCCTGGTGCCGCGCTTGGGCGCTGGGTGAGCGTTGAGCGTGCCGCCCGGGCGCCGGACCAGCCCCGGGCGGTGCAGGCCGATGAAGCCGCGGTGCTTTGTTTGAAAACGTCGTATTCAACCAACTGGTTGAATACGAATTTTGCGAGCTAGCAGGCTGCTGAAAGACTCTGCTTCGTGGCCCGATGCTTCGAGACACGCGCTATGCGCGTTCCTTAGCATGAGGGTGAGTTGACACGCTCTACGCGCGTTCCCCGGCATGAGGGTAAGTTATGGAAATAACTCATTCCTTATCCTGAGGAAGGCCCTGGGGGGCCTGTCTCGAAGGATGGGCAACTGCTTCAAACGGTTTTTCGCCAGCCTGCTAATTGAGCTCGCGGTCCTTCCAGTATTTGGTGCCCTGGATGGTGGCCTGGAGGGCCAAGCCGCTCTCGGTGAGCTGGTAAAGCCTAATCCCCGGTGCGATGTCGACGGCACCGGCCCAGGCGTCGCCCTTGGAACCGGCCTTGGCCGCGGCGTCGGCCTGGGCGGAAGCGTCCCAGCCCTTGTTGATGAACCATTGCAAATTCTTGCGCCGGGTGAACACGAACACGCCGCGGAAATCCTTGATGCCGAGACCAATGCCGATGCCCGCCGATCCCATGTTCATGTAGGTGTTCTTGCCGGTCTTGTTGTCGTGCACCACGCCCCAGCCGCCACCGGCCGACAAAAAGATCAGGTTGACGCCGATATTGGAGAACACGCCATAGCCGGCGGCGGTCCTGATGCGCGCGCGCGCGCTGGGCTCCAGCTTATAGAGCTTGGTGAGCGTGTCGGCGCGCATCTTCAAAATGGTGGCGCGTTTTTCCGCCACCGTGCTGCCCGCAGCGCAGGCCCCAAGCAGGGCGACGAGAAAGAGCGGCATGATCAATCTAAGTTTCATGGTGATCCTCGAATATCTTGCGGCCTGGGCGGATCGGGCGGCCGCCGCCATCCGTCGCCATGGATGGCAACGGACCCTCGCAAGGTTAATAAATCTTTTTAGCTCCCGCCGCCAGTTCACCGCCCCCGTTGCCCGGTCCACGGCGCCCGAATAGGCCGAAATATGCCCCATCTCCACCCATGGATGGATTCCTAAGATATTGAAACTACACCATTCCAGGCCATTTCAACGCAAATTTAAAATAGCTAAAATTTTATTTAATAGTATTCACCCCGCACCCGCCTAGGGGATAGGATGTGCCCATCATGAGACGGTTTGCATCCATCCTCGCCATGTTGGCGGCACTTAATCTCGCCGGCTGCGCCGGGGTCGCGTTGACCGCCGGCGGCATCGCCGGCAGCGCCGGCGTCAATCACACCCTCAGCGGCATCGTTTACAAGACCTTCACCGCCCCCCTCAAGGATATGAGGATCGCCACGCTCAAGACCCTCAACCGGATGCAGATCAAGGTCACCGCCGACAAAAAGGCGGAATATGGGTGGCGCATCGACGGCACGGCGTTCGAGAGGACCATCGAGATCGAGTTGGAGCGGTTGACCCCCGCCGCCACCCGCATGCGGGTCACCACCAACAAGGGATCCATATTCAAGGACAGCGCCACCAGCACCGAAATCATATTACAGACCGCCCGGCGCCTGGAAAACACCAAGCGGCGCAAACAAAACGCTAAACAGCGCCAGAAAAACACCACCCAGCGCCCGGCAAACACGAAAAAGCCGCGCCACAGCCACACTAGTGGGAGTAAATCATGAAACGTTTATTGCTGCCTTTCGGTTTCGCCATCGCCATAGCCCTCGCCATGGGAGGCCCGGCCACCGCACAGGAGACCGACGCCGCGCTCTCGACCGGCAACCAGAAAATCGTCGATGCCATTTATGATTCCCAGTTCGGGTCCTTCAACGATCA
>SMXQ01000075.1 GCA_004356985.1 Alphaproteobacteria bacterium
CCGGCGGGCTGTCGGTCGCTGCCGCCGCCGCGCAGATGGGCGCCCATTGCGTGCTGGTGGAGAAGGGGAAGATGGGGGGCGATTGCCTCAATACCGGCTGCGTGCCGTCGAAATCCCTCCTTGCCGCGGGCCATGCCGCCCATGCCGTGCGCGAAGCCGGGCGGTTCGGGGTCAAGGCAGCGCCGCCGGGCGTCGATTTCGCCGCCGTCAACGCCCATGTCCATGACGTGATCGCCGGTATCGCGCCCCATGATTCGGTGCAACGCTTCGAGGGGCTCGGCGTCACCGTGCTTCGGGAGGCGGGCCGTTTCACGGGCCGCCTTGAGCTGGCGGCGGGCGACACCATGGTGCGCGCCCGGCGCTTCGTCATCGCCACCGGCTCCAGCCCCCTGGTGCCGCCGATCCCCGGCATCGACCGGGTGCCCTACCTGACCAATGAAACGGTGTTCGACCTGAAGGCGGCGCCGGCCCGCCTGATCGTCATCGGCGGCGGTCCCATCGGCCTGGAGATGGCCCAGGCGCACCGGCGGCTGGGGTGCGAGGTGACGGTGGTGGAAGCGCTCGATATCCTCAACATGGATGACCCCGAACTGGTCGAGGTGGTGCGCCGGCGCCTGGTTGGCGAAGGGATCACCCTTCACGAAGGCGCCAAGGTGACCGCCGTGGCGCCCGCCGGCACGGGAATCCGGGTGAACCTGGAACGCCAAGGAGAGACCACCCAAATCGAGGGTTCCCATCTTCTCCTGGCGGTCGGCCGCGCCGCCAATGTCGAGGGCCTAGGCCTGGCCGAGGCCGGGGTCGCCCATACACCGCGCGGCATCGAGGTGGACGCGCGCCTGAGGACCACCAACAAGAAAATATTCGCCATCGGCGACGTCGCCGGCGGATACAAGTTCACCCATGTGGCCGGCTATCATGCGGGTATCGTCATCCGCAACGCGCTGTTCAGGCTGCCCGCCAAGGCCAACCATTCCGCGGTGCCCTGGGTGACCTTCACGGCGCCGGAATTGGCCCATGTGGGGTTGAACGCGGCGGCGGCGGCGGCGGCCGGCATGAGCCCTACCATTCTGCGGGCGCCGTTCGCGGAAAACGACCGGGCCCGGACCGAACGCACCGCCGACGGCTTGGTCAAGGCCGTGGTCGGGGCCAGGGGCAGGGTGCTGGGCGCCTCCATCGTCGGCGCCCACGCTGGCGAATTGATCCTGCCCTGGGTCCTGGCGGTGCAGGGCAAGCTCCGCGTGGGCGACCTGGCTTCGGTCATCACGCCCTACCCCACCTTGTCGGAGGCGACCAAGCGGGCGGCGGGCGGCTTTTACACGCCGCGCCTTTTCTCCCGGCGCACCCGGGCCATGGTTCGCGCGCTGGCCTGGCTGGGCTAGGTTTCACGGGCGCTTGGCGGGGAAGTGCCCTGGGTTTCACGGCGGCGCTTGGGCCTTCACGATAACGTGATCGGGTTTCATTGGACCGGCGCTGGCGATTCCCCCTGAATAGGGCCGCTCGCACGGCACCCATGCTCTCCGCCCATTGATTGGCGGCGGCGGGTCCGGGCCGATGAAAACCACCAAGACAGTCCCTTCAAGGAGGTCCTCATGCTTAGAAAGTCTCTGACCGCACTTACCATCGTCACCGCCGCGACGGCGTTCGCCCTGCCCGCCGCCGTTGCCGCCCCTGATAACGTCGCCCCGGTGCAGGTTGCCCAGTGCGGTCCCTGTGGCGCCAAGAAGCCGTGCGGACCCTGTGGGGCCAAGAATCCCTGCGCCATCAAGAAAGCCGCCTGCGGCGCGAAATGCGCGGCCAAGAAGGCAGGCTGCGGGGCCAAGAACCCGTGTGCCGCCAAGAACCCCTGCGCGGCTAAGCGTTAGGGCGGGTTCCTTTATTCGCGGCGGGTGGGCGCATCCGCCGGCCCATGATCGGCGCGTCCCCCATTGGGGGGCCGCGCCGATCGTCGTCGCGGGTCCGCCCTGGGCACGGCCAGGGCAGATCCCGGTCAAATGGTTCAATTCGGCCCGATTGTGCACTAGAATACGCCCATGGCATCGCCTAAATCACGCTTTCCGCTGCTCGCCAGGTCGCTGTCGGCGCGGCTTCTGGTGCTGACGCTTTTCTTCGTCATGTTGGCGGAAATATTCATCTTCGCGCCGTCCATCGCCCGCTTCCGGCTGACCTGGTTCCAGGAGAGGATCGCCGCCGCCCATCTCGCTACCCTGTCCCTGAAAGCGACCCCCCGGGGCCTGGTAAGCAAGGCGCTGGAGCGCGAGCTGCTGCGCCATGTCCAGGGTTACGGAGTCATCCTCCAGAAGCCGGACTCCAAGGTGTTGATGTTGTCTTCGGATATGCCGCCCAATATCGATGCCACCATCGACCTCAGCAAGAGCTCCTTTTTCGGCCTTATTGGCGATGCCTTCGCGACCCTGTTCAGGACCGAGAACCGGGTGCTGAGGGTGATGGGCCCCTCGCCCCAGGAAAAGAACGTCATCATCGAGGTGGTGTTGGATGAAGCGCCGCTGCGTGAGGTGATGTTCGCATATGGACGCCGGATCATGGCCTTGTCGGTGGCCATTTCGACATTCACGGCGGTGCTGGTCTATCTCAGCCTCTATTTTCTCATGGTGGTGCCCATGGGGCGCATCACCAGTTCCATGGTGGCTTTCCGGGAGGATCCAAACGATCCCCGCGCGGCGATCGCGCCAAGCGCGCGGGGCGACGAAATCGGCACCGCCCAGCGCGAGCTTGCGACCATGCAATCGCGGCTTCGCGCGGCGCTGCGCCAGCGCCAGCACCTGGCGGCCCTGGGCGAGGCGGTGGCCAAGGTCAACCACGACCTCAGGAACATGTTGGCGACCGCTTCGCTGATCTCCGAGCGCTTGGCGGCCAGCGACGATCCCGAGGTCAAGAAGGCTTCGCCGACCCTGATCAGCGCCCTCGACCGGGCGGTGACCCTGTGCACCGAGACGCTCAATTACGTTCAGGAACCGGGCGACCTCCATCCGACGCGCTTTGCTCTTTCCGCGGTGCTGGCCGAAGTGCCGGCCGCCGTGCCCCAGATCGCAGACGGCGCGGTCCGTCTTGCCATCGACGTGCCCGATACCGCCCGGGTGACGGCGGACCGCGACCAGTTGTTCCGGGTTTTCGCCAACCTGGTCAGGAACTCCGCCGAGGCCGGCGCCCAGGTCATCACCATCGCCCAGGTGGCGGCCGATCCCATGGTCATCGAGATCCGCGACGATGGGTCGGGCGTGCCGCAAAGGGCCCAGGAACGTTTGTTCACGCCCTTTGCCGGATCGGTCCGGGCGGGCGGCACCGGGCTTGGCCTGGCCATCGCCCGGGAGGTGCTGGAGGCCCATGGCGGGACCATAGAGCTCGCCGCCACCGGGCCCGAGGGCACCGTCTTTCGCCTGAGCCTGGGGGATTCCGCCCAAGGGCCCCAAGAGGCCGCCCGGTGAACCCGCCCGGGGATTCCGCTTCCGCTTCCCCGGCGGGCCGGCTGCGCCAAGTTCTGGCGGCGCCGGGGTTGGTGGTCATGCCGTGTTGCTTCGACGCCCATTCCGCCAAGCTGGTGGCCCGGGCCGGTTTCCCGCTGACCTTCATGAGCGGCTTCGCGGTATCCGCCACCCGCCTGGGGCTGCCCGATACCGGGCTCATTTCCTATGGCGAAATGCTCGACCAGGGGCGCAATATCTGCGCCGCCGTGGGGATCCCGGTGATCGGCGACGGCGATACCGGCTATGGCAACGTCTTGAACGTCAAGCGCACGGTAGCGGGGTATGCCGCCGCCGGTTTCGCCGCCGTGATGATCGAAGACCAGGTGGCGCCCAAGCGTTGCGGCCACACCAGGGGCAAGCAGGTGGTGGAACGCCCAGAGGCGTTATCGCGCATCCGCGCCGCGCTCGATGCCCGCGACGAGGGCGCCGATATCCTGATCCTCGCCCGCACCGACGCCCGCGCCGCCCTCGGCCTCGACGAGGCGCTGGCCCGGGCGCGGGACTTCGAGGCGTTGGGCGCCGATATCATCTTCGTGGAGGCGCCGCGCAGCGTCGATGAGATGCGCGCCGTCGCCGCCGCCACGGCCCGGCCCAACCTGGTCAATATGGTGGAACAAGGGGACACGCCGGTATTGCCGCCGGATAAGCTCGCGGCGCTCGGCTTCAAGATCGCGGCCTATCCGATAACCCTGCTTTCGGCGGCCACCCGGGCCATGGAGGAGGCGCTGGCCGCGCTCTCCGACGGCCGCGAACCGGCCAATCTCGCCAGCTTTTCCCATTTGCGCGAGGTCGCGGGGTTCGACGATTATGCCAAAGCGGAGAAAAAGTACGCGGATCAATGAGGCCCTTCCAAGGGACCGTGGGGGAGGTGCCCGCGTCCCGGAACCGGGGTTGGTCCAAGGGACGGCTCCCGGCCGCGCGGCGGCTCGCGCGGGAGCTGACCTTCGGTGACGGCGGCTATGACTGGTCGCTCAACGACGCCCCCTGAGTGTCAAGCCGGCTCGCCAGTTGCCGTTAACCTTCTGTCCGCTTATAGCCGAGGCTGTTGAAAAACTCTGTAATTTAGGACCTCGGCGAAACAAACGAATCTGGTGCGGGAACCAAGGGAATCATTCTTGCCCAAAAGGCCAGATGCGCGAGCTGATCTTGCGTCCCAACGCCGTCGAAATAGTTTTTCAACAGCCTCAGCCAGAAGCGGACATTAGGTTAACTCACTGAGTCTCAGCCAAGCCCCTGGAGTCCTGACACACACGCTTCCCCGCGGAAAGACCTGGCAATAACCGTCCGGCTAGTGGGTCGCGACAAGGCAGACGTTGTCCGGATACGCGTCCAGGATGTTCTGGTTGAGAACTTCCGGGATCTTGCCCATATAGACGATCCTCCCATCTGATTTGCCCATGGGTTCCGCCGACGGCTTCTCCCGAGCGCCAGAGACGCTTGCACCACTGCGCATTGTTAGCCTCCTTTTTGTACTCTCCTAGCAGCCTGATACTGACTTGTTTCTCAAAGCCGAGACCGCAATCGCGGATGGTGCCCATAAGCAAGCTCCGGCTAACCTTCGACCAGCCGGGCCACGATGTTGTCTCGGAACCCGGTTGTCCGCGGGGATATTTTAAGGTACTCGACCATCCCGGGATTGATCGGGTAGAGTTTGGTGTGATTTTGCCGATCAGGACCGATCGAGGTTTTTATCATTGAAAACTGGGAGGGAGGATTATGGCGGAGATATCACATTTTTTCCCGTTGACTGCTTATAAAGCCAAACTTGGCTTAGAAAAATCATATCAGGCGCAGCTTATAGAAAATATAGAAAAGGATTATCAAGATAAAAATATTAATTATAAAAGTAATGAAACGGCGTGGACAGGAGATGTGAGGGGTTTTGAGTTCCTTCATTCTCGAAACTTATTTGAAAATCTATTTAGAGAGATTTCAAAACACGTTGAAGAATACTGTCTA
>SMXQ01000076.1 GCA_004356985.1 Alphaproteobacteria bacterium
GCCATCGATGGCAAGGAACTATGGCGGCTGTCGGTGTTTCACGACCCGAACCCGGACCTGACCGGTGCCTCTTATTTGCGCAAGCTCGCGGGATGCGATTTCCCTTACGAGATTCTCGACGTGTCGCCGTGGCAGCGGCGCGACTTTCTCGCCCGAACCTATCGCCACGGCCGGGTCCTGATCGCCGGCGACGCGGCCCACGAGATGTCGCCCACCGCCGGCGCCGGCATGCATACCGGGATCTGCGAATCCATCAATCTCGCCTGGAAGCTGGCGGCGCTGCTCGACGGCTGGGGCGGCCCGCGATTGCTCGATTCCTACGAGGCCGAGTGCCGGCCCGTCGCCGGGCAATATGTCGCGCTGTCCACCGCCATGTTCAACGCCATCGCCGCCCTGCCCGGCGCGGCGGCGTTTGGCGACGCGGTGGCGGCCGACGGCGGGCTGCCCCGGCGCCTGACGCCGCCCAATCAGCGCAAGGCGCAGATAAGCTATGAGGATTCGCCGATCTGCGTCGCCGACGGAACCCCGGCGCCGCAAGGCGAAGCGCTGCTCGCGCCCTCGGCGCGGCCCGGCACCCGGGCGCCCCATTGCTGGATCGCCCAGGGCCGCTCGATCCTCGACCTGTTCGGCGGCGGCTTCGTACTGGTCCGGTTCGGATCAAGGGGCGCCGACGCCGGGCCCTTGACGGCCGCCGCTTGCGCGCGGGGCGTGCCATTGGAGATCGTCGATATCGATCACCCGGATGCCGCGGCGATTTACCAAAAACCGCTTGTCCTGGTGCGCCCCGACGGCCACGTCGCCTGGCGCGGCGACGTGCTCCCCGATGATGCCGTGTCCTTGGTCGATCGCCTGCGGGGCGCCTGACGTTCCCGGCACTTGGACGGGTCTCGCCTTCCATGAATCCAAGGCGATCGCCAAGAAGCCCATGGTCACCCCGCGCATGGTGCCGTTCGACCAACTGTTCATCGATGTCTCCCACGGCCGCAAACGGGGCATTGAGTTCAGGATGTAGCCGGGCGCTGCCCTGTTGGCCTGATGACTCGTTGTGAGCATGAGCGGGCATAATCCCGCCTGTCAGAATCGTCCTTTTGCGTGTTTAATATTCGCGTGATTGTCCCCACGGAGACGACGGCTGTTAGACCGAAGGCGGGCTGCGTCTGGACCCGCCCATAACGATCAAGGAGAGCCCATTGAACATATCCGACCTGCCCAACCTGCGCCTAGTGACCTGCGATGCCTCCCGCCGTGAGCCCGGCATGATGGTGTTCAACGTGCGCCCCGGCGGCACCGACGGCGGCACCGCCGCGGGCTGGATCATCGGCATCGACCAGCAAGGCGAGGTGGCGCTTGACCTGAAATTCGAGGCGCCGACCCAGGACGTGCGCCTGCACCCCAACGGCAATATCCTGTTCAGCCAGACGGGCCTGGGGCTGATCACCGAGATCGACCGCATCGGCAAACGCCTGCGCCAGTGGCACATGGCCGGCAAATGGCGCGGCAAGACGCCGCCCGAAGGCAGCATCGAGATCGATCTTATCCGCAACAGCCACACCGTTGGCGTGCTGCCGGGCGGCAATCTGCTGCTGCTTTCGACCGAGACACGGGAGTATCCCGACTGGCCTGGCAGCGATACCGATCCGACCGCCGCCACCGAGACCGCCACCTTGGTGGGCGACGTGGTGGCCGAAGTGGCCCCTGACGGGCACATCGAGCAAAGCTGGCGGATGCTCGACCTGATCGATCCCTACCGCATCTCCTACGGCAGCCGGCGCGATCACTGGGCCGCCCGCGGCATCCCCGACAGTTTCGACTGGGCCCATGCCAATTGTGCCGGCTACGACGCCGCAGACGATTCGATCCTGGTGTCGCTGCGCACCCAGGACTGCATCGTCAAGTTCTCCCGCGCGACGGGCGAACTAAAATGGATCCTCGGCAGCCCCAACAACTGGCGCGCGCCCTGGGCGGAAAAGCTGCTCACCCCCGCCGGGCCGCTTGATTGGCAATACCACCAGCACGATTGTTCGGTAACGCCCGCGGGCACGGTGCTCTGTTTCGATAACGGCAATCACCGGGCGACGCCGTTCGACCCCAAGATGCCCGAGGCGGATTGCTACAGCCGTGCCGTCGAGTTCGCGGTCGACCAGGCCGCCGGCACCGTGCGCCAGGTCTGGTCCTATGGCGAGACGCCCGGCCAGCGCCTGTTCGCGTGCTTTCAGGGCGGCGCCACCCGCTTGGCCGAGACCGGCAACACCTTCATCACCTATGGCGGCATCGCCACCTTGGACGGTGTGCCATCGGGCGACAACGCCCATGGCCTCAACCGCGCCCGGCTGATCGAGGTTTCGCCCGGCGGCGAGGTTGTGTTCGACCTATGGGTCGATTCCGGCGACCGCGACCCGCCGTTCTCGCTTTCCGTGTTCCGCGCCGAACACATTCCCGAGGCCTGACGATTGCGGTAATACCCGGACGGCATCGATGGTTGGTTTCGGCGTGCGCCATTTCCACCCGCTCGCACATGATGCGCCGCGCCGCTGAGGTAATCGAATAACCAACGGAAAATCTCTTATGTTTGCTTGTAGCCATAAGCGGACAGGAGGTTAACGCCCCCGGGCCGCCAACACCGGCCCGGGAATCCCCCTATTCCGCCTCGACCGCGTTCTTGAGGGTGCCGATGCCGCTGATCTCCACCTCCAGCGCGTCGCCGGGCTTGAGCCAGGCGGGGGGGTCGGTGTCGGCGGCGGTGACCTTGGGGCTGCCGGTGGAGATCACGTCGCCGGGCTCGAGCTGGGCGAATTTCGAGACATAGGAGATCAGGAAGGGGATATCGAAGATCATCTGGCCGGTCTCGCCGGCCTGGCGGATCTCGCCGTTGACCCGCGTGGTGATCTTCAGCTTGCCGGGGTCGGGGATCTCGTCGGCGGTGACCATCCACGGGCCCATGGAGCCGGAATGACGGAAATTCTTGCCCGGGAAATTCTGGCTGCCGTGGCGCTGCCAATCGCGCACCGACCCTTCGTTGACGCAGGTGTAACCCGCCACATAGGACAGGGCGTCGGCTTCAGCGATATGGCGGCCCTGGCGGCCGATGATCACGCCCAGTTCCCCCTCGTAATCGAGCTGGTCGGACTCCTTGGGCCTGACGATGGATTCCCCATGGGCCACGAAGGATTCGCGGAAGCGGCCGAAGACGTTGGGGTGCTCGGGCCGGTTCCCGGCCGGTTTGCCGGCCCCGACTTCGGGGTAATTCTGGCCGACGCAGATGATCTTGGGCGGATTTGGGATCGGCAGCGCGAAGGTGATATCGGTGAGCCCGAGGTCGGCCTCCGAGTTCTCCGCCGCCTTGCGTAATTCGTCCACCGCGTTGGCGGCCAGGACCTCGCGGAGGTTGGCGTAGCGCGTCTCGAAGAAAAACGCCGCCGTCAGGTCGATCACGCCGTCGCCCGAAAGCACGCCGAACCCATCCCTTGCCCCATGGCGGAAACTCACTAGTTTCATGACATTCTCCCCTTCATTTCCTGTGCCGCGCCTTACCCGCCGCCGCCGAAGAACCGCCTGACGGCATTCCACAAGACCCGGAACATCAGGCGGAAGCCTGAAATCGGCTTGGCCTGGGGCGCCGCCCCGCCGGGCGCGGGCGCGGCCGCGGGCGAAGGTTGGGCCAATTGCCGGGCCAGGTTGTCGGCGAATTCGCCGATCAGCTGCTCCGCCGTCGCCTGGATGATGCCGACGCCCCGGCCGTATTGGGCGATGGAGCCGAAAAGGTTGAGATCGGTTTCGATGATCACCTTGGCGCCGTCGCCCGCCCCAACGATGCGAAACTCGACCTCGGCGTTGGCGCCGCCGCGGCCCTTGGCGTCGGTCCCTTGTGCCTTGAGGCGCGCGCGGCGCCCCGAATCGTCGATCTCGACGAAGGTGACCTTACCTACAAAGTTGAGCGCCACCGGCCCAAGCCTTAACGCCACCTGTCCCTTGTAGTTCTTCTCGTCGACGACTTCGGTGATGGAGGCGCCGGGCAGGCAGGGCGCGATGCGCTCGATGTCGAGCAACAACGCCCAGGCCTCTGGCGGCGGCAGGGCAACCTCGAAGGCATTTTCCAATTTCATCGATCAACCCCGGGCGGCCGGTTCAAGGATGGTTTTTTGGTTGGCCGCAACCCCTGTGATGCCACCAAATCAAGGCCAAGGCAAATACGTTTCACCGCGCCCCCGCGCGCGCCGCCACCCAGCGCGCGGCCGAGAGCAGCCTTTGGTCGTCCCGGGGCCGTCCGATGAGCTGGATTCCCACCGGCAGCCCGCCGCCGGTCCGGTGGGTGGGGAGGGTAATGGCCGGCACGTGAAGGATGGTCCACAGGCCCTGGAGGGCGGGATCGCCGGTGGAGTCCAGGCCCTCCGGCGCCGCCCCGGGGACGCAGGGCGCTAGCAATACGTCGTTGGCGCCGAACAATTCATCGAGCCCGGCGCGCAAGCCTTCGGCAATGGTGATGGCGCCCATATAGGACTCAAAGGACGTCGCCAACCCCTCCTCGATGATCGTTGCCAGTTTATCGCTGATGTCATGGCGGTGATGGTGCCACTCGAACGCCATGGCGCGCGCCCGTTCATAGGCGTTGATGGTGTCCCGGGCGCCGCTCAGCGCGGCGAAGGCCTCGGGCATATCCACCTCGGCCAGCCCGGCGCCGGCCTCCTTGAGCCGGGCCGCCGCCCCTTCCACCGCGGCGACGGATTCCGCGCCCGCATGGTCCCAAAGGAAGGTGCGGCACAGGCCGATGGCCGGCGCGTGCGCGCACGCGCCCCCCACCGCCAGGGCCTGGCCGGTGAAGACATCGGTGAGCAGCGCCGCGTCGTCGATGCCGCGCGCCAAGACGCCCACGGTATCCAGCGTCTCGGCGGCGATCTTCAAGCCGACCCGGCTGATCGCGCCGAAGCTCGGCTTGAAGCCGACGATGCCGCAGAACGAGGCCGGGCGCAGGATGGAGCCGCCGGTCTGGGTGCCCAGCGCCACCGGCACCATGGCATCGGCGACCGCCGCCGCCGACCCGCTGGACGAACCGCCGGGGGTCCGCGCGGCATCGAACGGGTTGGTGGTCTTGCCCGGGAACACGCCGGCGAATTCCGCCGTGACCGTCTTGCCCAGGATCACCGCGCCGGCGGCGCGCAACACGGCGACCACCGAGGCATCGCTGGCCGGGCGATGCCCGGCATAGATCGGCGAGCCCATCTCGGTCGGCATGTCGAAGGTATCGAACACGTCCTTGATGCCCACGGGAACCCCGTGCAGGGGGCCGCGGATGGGGCCAAGGTCGAGCGCCCGCGCCCGGGTCAGCGCCGCCTCGGCATCGAGATGGGCCCAGGCGCCGAGGGTGGCTTCGCGCGCTTCGATGCGCGCCAGGCAGGCCTTGGTCACGGCCTCGGCGGTGAACCGGCCCTGGGCGATGCCCTGGGTGATTTCCAAGGCCGAGAGCCGGTTGAGCGGTTCTTCCACAGATGCCATCGAACACCACGACATTTAATTTTCAGCCCCGGGCGGGATTCGCCCGCTCCCGGGGGGCACAGGATAGTGCACCGATGGAGGCGCCGCTTCATTTAAACAGGGAATTGGCGTTTTCAATGACCTGGGGCGGGGCAAGTGTGTGGCCACTTTAGCGTCATTTCGTCGAGTGAAATTTACAGGAGATATGTAATAATCTAATAGTTGTTTTTAGGAATCGCCAAATGTATATAACGGCTCCCACACTTGATGACCTGATGCGACAAGTCCTTGAAAAGCTTCTTGAGGAAAGGAGCCTTGTGAAGTCAAGCCGCGGCTGTGCCTCAGAAGAGATCTGCGTCCTACTCAAACTCACAAACCCAAGAGCGCGTCTTAGCCTAACTGAGATTAGAGGCAGGCCATTTAGCTGCCTTGGCGAACTGATGTGGTACCTAGCCAAAACCAATGGCGTCAGGTTCATCACATATTATTTGCCGGCCTACGAAAAAGATTCCGAAGACGGAGTGAGCTGGTCCCGGAAAGTCGGACAGTTGTTTAAGGTGTATTCCGCCCTTTATGGAGGAATGCAGGATGACGATACGACGACGGTTTACAGGGGA
>SMXQ01000077.1 GCA_004356985.1 Alphaproteobacteria bacterium
ACGCCCTCGCCCCAGTCGGAGCGGCCATAGCCCTCGAAATCCATGATCCAGACGTCGAAACCCCAATCGGCGAAGGCCTCCATCATGGAATAGCCCTGCTTGCCCGGCACCTGCAGGTCATAGCCCGAGCGTGCGGAGAACGACGAGCCGTGCACCAGGAACAAAAGCGGTAAATCGGCGACCCCCCGCGTCGGCGCCCCCACCCGCTTGCGCCAGACATGCAGGCCGACCTCGCCCTTGATTGCGCGGTATTCGGAACTCCAGTAAGCGCTCATGTGCGGCCCCCCGCCCGGCGGCGTTGCTCGATTTTCTGGCGGTCCTCCTGCTCGTAGGGGTCCAGGCGGGCGGGCATTTGGAAGAAGCCGTCCATGACGTGCCAAAAACGTTGCCGGTTGAGGCCCAGCGGCGCCACATGGGCCTGGCCGGCGATGATCGAGAACTGCTTGTCCTGGTTGGGCAAAAGCCGCAAGAAGGCGGCCAGGTCGTCCTCGGTGGCGATGCCGTCATGTTCGCCGCGCAGGATCATCACCGGACAGGTGACGTCGAGCGGGTCCACCACCGGCAGGTTGGCGCACATGTCGACATAGGTCCCGGTGGGCACCTCGGAACAGAGCGCCAGCTCGGCATCGGCCAGCGCGTCGGGCACCGCGTCTTCCGACGTTCCGGGCTGATCGCGGTTGAAGATCGAATGGAAGAATTCGCGGTCCACTGGGCGGGTATTGGTGGCCCGCCATCGGTCGAGCAATTTCGCCCGTTCGATCAAGGTGGGCGCGCCCTCGCCGGTCCACACGAAGGCGTCGAGCACCACCCGCTTGACCCTGTCCGGTTGGGCGGCGGCGAAGCACGCCACCCGGAGCGCGCCCGACGACTGGCCGTAGAAAAAGCATGCATCCTGGCCGGTTTCCCTGGCCACCACCTCCATGCCGGCGATCAGGTCCTTGACCCCCTCGGAGATGGGCGAGTTGCCGGCGGTGGCGCCGGACCGGCCATAGCCCTCATGGTCCAGGGTCCAGACGTCGTAGCCCCGGCGCGCGAATTCGTCCATCAGCGAATAATCGTCGCGCCCAGGCACCCTGAGATCGAAACCCGATGGCCCGGAAAAGGACGATCCATGCACCAAAAACAGCACCGGGCGGGGATCGGCGGCAGCGGGCGCGCCATGGTGCTTGCGGTACATGTAAAGCGAGACATCCCCTTTGGCCGCGGTGTATTCGGCACTCCATATTTCACTCATGGTCAAGTACGCTCCTGACTGATACTCGCTCTTGGCGGCGGGTTAACCTTGGGGAAAATCACGAGGCCCCCCTCCCAGGTTTTCCTGTATTATTATAGCCTGAGAATACCAGAACAGGCCCCGATTGCCAGCAACCGCGCGGATCGGAGAAAGGGGGAGACATGAAAACCACCACACTGGGCCAAAGCGGCATCGAGGTGTCTTGCATAGGGCTCGGCTGCATGGGCATGACGCCGATCTACAGCCCGCCCAGCGACGAGGATTCCATCGCCACCCTGCACCGCGCCATGGAGCTTGGCGTCAATTTCATCGACACCTCGGACGCCTACGCCAACGGCAAAAATGAGGAACTCCTGGCCCGCGGCCTCGCCGGCAAGCGGGACCGGGTGGTGCTGGCCACCAAGTTCGGCAATATCCGCCACCCTGACGGCAGCCGCGGCGCTTGTGGCAAGCCCGAATACGTCGCCGAGGCGGCGGAAGCCTGCCTCAAGCGGCTCAAGACCGACTTCATCGACGTCTTCTACGTCCACCGCATCGATCCCGACACCCCCATCGAGGACACCGTGGGCGCCATGGCGCGGCTGGTGGCCGACGGCAAGGTCCGCGCGCTCGGCCTGTCGGAAGCCGGTGTCGAGACCATCCGCCGGGCCCATGCCACCCACCCCATCGCCGCCCTGCAGACCGAATATTCCCTGTGGTCGCGATTCGCCGAGGCCGACATCCTTCCCACCTGCCGTGAACTGGGCATCACCTACGTCGCCTATGGGCCCTTGGGGCGCGGCTTTCTCGCCGCCCGGTTCGCCTCCCCCGACGATCTCGCAGAAAACGACCGGCGCCGCGACATGCCGCGCTACAAGGAAGACAACTTCGCCCATAACTTCGCGCTGCTCGACACCCTCAAGGCGGTGGCGGAAGAAAAGGGCGCGAGCGCGGCACAGATCGCCCTGACCTGGCTCATGGCCCAGGGCGGCGTGATCCCCATCCCCGGCGCCCATCGCGTCGATCATCTGGAGGAAAACGCCGCCGCCGCCGAAATCGAGCTCAGTGCCGAAGAGGTGGCCCGGCTGTCGGATTCCATGCCCGAGGGCGCGGCCCAGGGCACCCGCTATCCCCAGGGCCAATTGGCGGCGCTGGGTATCTAGCGGCGGACCCAAGCCCGACTCATGACAAAGGGGCGGCTTCGGCCGCCCTCACCTTTCGGCCGCTCGGAAGGCGGTCAGAAAACCCCGGCTTCGCCCAGCGCCACCCACATCAGGCGCACCGAAAGCACCGTCATCACCACCTTGAAGGCGATCCGGTACCAGCTTTCTTCCATGCGGTTGAGCACCGCCCGGCCCAGCCAACTGCCCGCCGCCGCGGTGGCGATCATCGCCGCCACCAGGGGAAGGTAGGCGCCGATGCCGACGCCCAGCGCCCCGAAGGCGGCGATCTTCATGATATGGACGACGGTCATCAGCACCGCCAGGGTGGCCGAATGGTTGCGCCTATCGGGGCTGGCGGCGGCAACGAACGGGCTGACCAGGGTGCCGGTGGCGCTGACGAACATGCCGAGGAAGGTGGCGCCGAGGCCGAGCAGCGCGAAGCGCCCGCGCTCGGGCCCGAAACGCCCGAGCGCGGGCAGCCAGGTGACGGTGACGATGAACACGGAAAGCCCGCCGTAGAGCAGGGCGGCGGGCAGGGTGATGAAGATCTGGGCCCCGGCGAAGGCGCCGAGCGCCGCGCCCATGGTGAACGGCAACAAGGTGTTCCACAGGATATAGCGCCACATGAGGAAAATGCGGCCGGCGCCGACACCGAGCTGAACCAGGGTATGGATGGGGATGAGCACCGCCGGGGGGAAAAACATCGCCAGGATGGCCAGCAGCATCAAGCCGCCGCCCATGGCCAGGGCGACGCTGAGGAAGGTGGTGACGAACGATGCCGCGGACAGCCCCAGGAGGAGCCATCCATCCACGCCGGCCATGCCCAGGAAGGGCGCATCCATGTTCGACCTCACAATCAACCACCGCCGGACCCGGCCCGGGGCCGGATTGAGCCCCGGAGCGTGGGCGGCGGTTCCATGATCGCGGGGGAACCCGGCGCCGCGAAGGAAAGCGCCACAAAAGCACGCCGCCCGGCCGCCCGGCAAGGCGTAATCTCGAGCGCGCCTTGGCCTGCAAAACGTCATCGGCGCCATCACCGGGGACGTGGTGGGCGCCCATGGCGGCTTCAAGGACACCCAGGCAAAGCAGGACCAAGCCAAGATGGCGGCGCTCATGGGGGTGGAGGCCAAGGGCGTGAAGCTGGTCGCCGGGCGCTTCAAGGGCCGCCAGAAGGTGATCGGCACGCTGAAGAACGCCGGCGACCGCACCATCAAGGGGATCAAGGTGACGCTGTCTTATTTCGACGCCGAAAGCCGTCTCATGGACGTCGATGCCTCGTGGCTCAGTTCCATCGCCTTCCTCAAGCCCGGCGAACAAGCCAACGTCGCCGCCAATCGCGGCTTCGACCGCAAGACCGGGGCGCCGGCCCGGCGCGTGAGTGTCAAGGTCACGGCGCTTAGCCTCGTCGATGGAGGCAGGAAATAGCCGAGGCAGGCGTTTCAAATTAACACAAAAATGTTTCTTAATTAATTTTTATGAAACAAATATGTTAATCTCCATATCAAGGAGATAGCCATGAGCGCGTTAATCCATGAGCTAAGGCCGGTCCCATCGATCAGACATCATTGGCGTGGTGGCCCGCCCAGCCACAGGAATATTGCCCCATCGGGCGCGGCATCACGGTCAAGGGACGGATAAGGACATGAGCAATGCCGTGACAAAGACCCTCGACAGCCTGAAGGAACGCGGCGGTCTCAAGGGTGTCGACGTCGCCAATATCGCCAAGGTCTCGAAGGCGACCGTCACGAGATGGTCCGCCGGAACCCATTCACCGCAACCCAGGACGCAGCTTGTGCTGTCGGATTTGCGCTACGTCGTCGATAAATTGGCCGAGTTTTACGCTCCCGACGAAGTGAGGGAATGGATCAACTCTCGAAATGAATTGCTCGACGGCCGACGCGCCATCGATTTAGTCCACGATGGTGAAACCGAGCTTGTCCTGGAGGCAATAGAACGCCTGGGCGACATGGCTTACATCTGATCGTCTCCCATTGGCCGGCGATACCGTTCACGATCCCCACCTTCTCGACGCTCTGGATAGGATGGAACCCGAGGCGTTGGACCGTGATGTTTGGCGCGTCACGTGGGCGACAAGGCATCCCCTGGTTGGGGGAACCGGCGGCGGGCGCTGGCATCCACCCAACGACTTCGAAGCGCTTTACACCAGCTTCGAGGAAAATGGCGCGATGGCGGAGGCGTATCATCACCTTTCCAAGGCTCCCATATTTTCGTCTTCCCACGTCAAGTTGAACAAGATTTCGGTTCACACCGCACGCACATTGACGTTCAAGGATTTCTCCGCACTGGAAAATATCGGCGTCGATGAAGAGGCTTTTCGCCGAGGAGATTTCTCGCGCTGCCGGGAAATAGGCGCGGCGGCCCGCTTCCTGGACATGGGCGGTTTGATCGTGCCGAGCGCGCGGTGGCCCTGTTTGAATCTGGTTCTGTTCATGGATCGGCTGTCCGACGACGACGACCTTAGGGTCGCAGAGACACGAGACGTCAATTGGCCGTCTTGGCGCGAGCGGGTCCAGACGACCTAGTAACTAGAGCATTTTCCAATCAAATTGATCCAATTTGGTTGGAAAGTGCTCTAGCGCACTTCCGGGCCAAATCATCCCGGCCAAATGGTTCCAATTGGCCGGGAAAATGCCCTAAAGCGCACCGCCGACAGAAAAAGGGCTTGGGCCTACTTGCCAAACCCCATATTTTTAGCGCCTTACCGGGCGGACCCCGCACCGCCACCATGGGGGCGGGGAAACACGGCGCCGCCGCCATGGTCCCGCGGTGGCCCGGGTTGGCCCGCGCGCCGGCGGCGAACCGAGACGAGAGGATGATTTCCATGGCCTACACAACTTGGCGCGGCGTGGTCGGGCTGGTCAAGCCGACGCGGCGGCCGGGGTCGCTTGAAGAATTGATCCGCATGCTGCCGGACGGGGTGGGGCTCATTCCCTCCCTCCTCAATGTTCGGGCAGGCACGCTGAAGGAATTCCGGGCGGCGATTCCCGTATATGAGGAAAAGGTCAGGGAGTTCGCCGCCGACGGGGTCGACATGATCATTTGTTCCGGCACGCCGCCGTTCATGCTTCTTGGGCCCAAGGGTGAAGCCAAGCTGGTCAGGGGCTGGGAGCGTAAATACAAGACCACCATCTTTTCCCAGGGCATGACCCATGTGAACGCGCTTAAAGCGCTGGGCATCCGCAAGTTCGTGGCGGCCAGCTATTCGGCGCTGCAAAACCGCATCGTTATCAAATACATGCGCGCGGCGGGGTTCCAGATCGCCGCCATGCGGCCCATCGACGTGCCCTTCGACCGGGTCGGGCAACTCACGCCGGAAGAGGTCTACGCACACATCAAGAAGATGTTCCTGGCCAGCCGCGGCGCCGACGGCATCTATATCCAGGGCGGCGGCTGGCGGGTGACGCCGATCATCGAGTTGCTGGAACGCGATCTCGGCGTCCCGGTGGTGATCTCCACCACGGCGGATTGCTGGGAAATCCAGAAGACGCTCAAGATCCGCGCGCCGCTTGAGGGTTATGGGCGGCTGTTGGCCGAATTGCCGAAATGACCGAGGCCCCGGCCGGGGGCATCCATTGCTTCCGGCGTTGATTCCGGGCCCCGGGCCATGACCGGGCCGCGCCCGGGTGCCGCGGCGCTCGACCGGTTGCTCGCCCGGGTGCGCGATTGCCGCGTCTGTGCCGCCCATCTGCCGCACCCGCCCAGGCCCGTGCTGCATGTGTCTGCGACAGCGAAAGTGATGATCGTCGGCCAAGCCCCGGGCGTCCGGGTGCATGAAACCGGTATTTCCTTCAACGATCCGTCGGGCGACACGCTCCGGGCCTGGCTGGGCCTAGGCCGCGAGGCGTTCTACGACGAGACCCGCATCGCCATCGCCGCCACCGGGTTCTGCTATCCCGGCAAGGGCCGCTCGGGCGACGCGGCCCCACGGCCTGAATGCGCGCCGCTGTGGCACGCCGATCTCCGCGCCCTGATGCCGGACCTCGCCTTGACCCTTCTGGTGGGGGCCTATGCCCAGGCCCATTACCTGGGCGCGGCCCGCGAAAAAACCCTGGCGGCGACGGTCAGGAACTGGCGTGCTTATGGGCCGCAATTCCTGCCGATCCCGCACCCCAGCCCGCGCAACAAGCTGTGGCTCAAGCGCAATCCCTGGTTCGAAGCCGACGTGGTCCCGGAACTCCGTACCCGGGTTCACCGGCTGATCGGCGTCCCTTAGGCCCGCGCCCGCCCATAGCCGATCGCCGCGCCCGCCAGGTAGCCGCCGGTGCAGATCGCCAGGCCCCAGACGTTGACGCCGAGATCGTCGGCGTATTTGCCCGACCCGATGTCGATCCAGGCGGGGAATATTTCCACCCCCAACACGGCCTCCAGGGTCACCAGGATGCCCAACGCAAGCCCCGGCCAGAACGCCAGGTGGAAGCTTATCCGTCCGGCATGGGGGATGAAGGAGAGCAGGAATATCGGCGCCAGCCCCATCACCATGGTGCCCGATATGGTGGTCGCGGCGATGATCGCCGGGCCCACTGAATCACCCATGTAAACGCCCAGCAAGGGAATATTTCCGGCGATGGCGATGGCCACCATCACCCACCGCCCGTAGCGGAACTCGGCGTCGGTGGCGGCCCCGGCCCGGCCCGGCCAGTCGCGCCCCGACAGCTTGGCCGCCGAGGAGAAGGTGGAATCGAGGGTCGATCCGGCGCTGGTCAGCATGATGGCGTTGAAGATCAACAGCATGGGCAGGCCCAACGAGGCGGGCACGCCGACGCTCATGTTGCCGCTCAGGCCGATGGCGCGCCCGTAAAGGCCGATGGTCGAAAACAGCAGGATAAAGCCGCCCGCCAACAGCCCGGCAAGCATGAAGGCCTTGATCATCACCTTGGGCCGGGTGATGAAGGCGCGGTCGGTCAGCACCGGATCGTGGAAGGGGTAGCTCAGCACCTGCACCAGGGCCAGGCCGCAGAAGGTAAGCCCCGCCATGTGCGCACCGTCCGATATTTCCGGCAAGCCGCGCGCCGCCAGCCCCGGCCAAACCACGAAAAGGATGGAAACCAACAGGATCGCCGCCATGATCATCTGGGCGCCATCGGTCAGCAGCGACGACCTCAACCCCCCGCGCCACGAGTAATAGACCGTGAAGGCGGTGATGAAGGCGACCCCCATCCAATACTCAAAACTGCCCTCGGCGCCGAAATAGAGCGAGGCCACCTTGGTGTTGGACCACACTTCGTTGAACAAACGGATGGCGATGGCGATCAGGAACAGCCGGGCGCACACGGTGCCGTATTTGGAGGTGAGGAAACCAGCCAGGGAGGTATGCCCGCCCTTGACCCGGATCAGGTAGATGGTGATGCCGGCGACGACGAAGCTCAGGTAATAAAGCGCGTAACCGATGCCGCCGGCGATGCCGAAGGCGCCGGCCAGGTTGGCGGCATTGGCGATGGACTTGGCGAAGATCCAGGTGATCGCCGCCGAGCCCACCAAAAGCCACAGCCCCGGCTCGGCGCCGCTGGCCGCGCGCCCGGTGAAGAACTGG
>SMXQ01000078.1 GCA_004356985.1 Alphaproteobacteria bacterium
CAATCCAGCGCCTGGGCCAGTTGGCGAATCCGCCACATGGACGATATCAATAACGGGACGTTGATCCCGATAGTCCAGATCGGTCTCAAGCGTGAGAAGGAACTGCCCAACGTGCCGTTGATGCAGGATCTCACCAACGACAAGGAAAACAAGAAGATTCTTGAGTTCCTGTCGGTCGGTGGCGCCATCGGACGTTCGGTGATTGCCGCCCCGGAGACGCCCATGGACCGGGTCAAGGCGCTCCGCATAGCCTTCAACAAGACCATGAAGGACCCGGGATTCCTGGCCGATGCCAAGAAGCGCCGGGCCAATATTCAACCGACCACGGGTGAGGAGCTCGATGCCCTCACCAAGAAGGTTCTGGCCACGGACAAGGACCTTCAGCGCAAGGCCCGGAACATCATGAAGGGCTACAACAAGAACTGTAAGAAGAACTGCAAAAAGAAGAAAAAGAAGAAGAAAAAGAAGGCGTCGTAAGGCTCCAACCAAAGTGCCTGGTGCGCGCCCGCGAGGTTCCCTCGCGGGCGCGTTGCCATATGGGCGGGTCGGCGCATGATCCGGCCCAAGGGTTCAATTTGATCCCGGTGGGCCCTAGAACAGGTTCAGCTCGCGAATGCCGCGGAACACCGGGAACCATTGACCGAACAAGGTCTGTGGCCACAACACCCGCAGCACCATGTGGAACAGGCCGTAGCAGAATAGCCACATCGGCCCGACCACCAAGAAGATGACGCGCCAGCTTTCCTTGCCCTCGAAACGCATGTACCCGACCAGGAAAAGCGCCAGTGCCGGGATCAGCCCGATGACATGGGAAGCCCCGATATAGAACACACACCAGAAGAAATACCGGGCCGCCCGGGTGTAGATGACCCGGGACGAGAGATCCCCGTAATCGGCCTGGATATCGAAATGGATATCGTCGCCGGCAGCCGTCATCTGGCCGGCCACCGCTTGATCCCCTGGTTTCCTCTCGGCGGGTGCCATCAAGAGGTTGGTCAGGATCACCAGGCCGGTCGCCACCACGCCGAACCATGCCACGGCCTGCGGCTCAAGCCGCGTCGCCAATTCCCATTCGGCGGAATAGATGGCGGCATAGAGAAAGATCCCGAAAATCAGAACCGTGAACCCGAGATCCGGATTGCGGAGGTAATCCCGTTGCACGGCAAATCGGCGCCCGCCCCGTGGCGCCTTACTCCTTTGCCGGTAGCCCGTGTAAAGGGGCCACATCACGCTGATCAGCGTGATGGAGAGGATAATGATGACCACCGGGCGGGACAGCCATTCGAATCCCCAGCGGGAGATCGAGATGAAGAGATAATTCTCGATCAAACCGCCAAGGACGAAGCCGAGGATGATGGGCGGCCGGGGCCAGCGGAACCGCTTCATCACCCAGCCCAAGAAGCCAAATATCATCAGTGTGTACAGATCGCCCCAGTCGCGGCTCCCCTGGAAGGCGCCGAGGAAGGTCATGGACAGAACCAGCGGCACCAAGATACCCACCCGGATCATGGCGATCCGTGCGAGTTGGCCGGCAAAGGCAAAACAGATGCCCGCACCGAGGATGTTGGCCAGCGCCACCGACCACACCATGGTGTAGGTCAGGTCGAGCTGTTCGGTGAGCATCTTCGGCCCCGGAACGATGCCATGAATCAGGAAGGCCCCCAGCAGCAGCGCCATGGATGCCGAACCCGGCACACCGAAGGCAATGGTGGGCACCAGGGCACCGCCCTCCTTGGCGTTGTTGGAGCTTTCCGAAGCAATGACGCCGCGCACATCGCCTTTGCCGAAACTTTTCGCGGCGCCCTTCTCGGTGCGCGCGGCATGGCCGTAAGCGACCCAATCGATCACCGAGGCGCCGAGCCCCGGGATCGAGCCCATGACCGATCCGATCAGCGCGCAACGGAGGACCAGGAACCAGTTCTCGAAGACGTCCTTCACCCCTTCAAGCTGGCCACGCGCGTTGATATTTTTGGTATCGCCGGCGATGGTCTTGCGCGTGATGGCCAGGTCCGCGAGTTCCGGGATGGCAAAGATTCCCAATGCGAAAGGCACCAGCGGCACACCGTCCCAGAGATACATGGAATCGAAGGTCCAGCGCAGGGTGCCGCCTTCCTGATCGTTGCCGGCGGTCGCCACCAGAAGGCCCAACGCCGCGGCAATCAGACCCTTGATCGGGGCGCTTCCGGACAGAACCGCCACCAGCGACAGCCCGAAGATACAGATGGCGAGCATCTCCGGTTCGGAAAAGGACACCATGAAGGGGCGGAGAATGGGCAGGCTTACCCCCAGCAGCAATGCGCCAAATAACCCACCGATCACCGAAGACGTGAACGCGGCCCCGAAAGCCCGGCTCGCCTCGCCGCGCCGCGCCATGGGATAACCGTCAAGAATGGTCGCCGCCGAACCGACGGTGCCCGGCACGCCGAACAGGACCGCCGGAATGGTATCCGAGGTGACGGTGACCGAGCCAAGGCCCAGCATCATGGCGATGGCGGAATAGGGATCCAGCGCGTAGGTGAAGGGAAGAAGCAGCGAAAGGCCGACAATGCCGCCGAGACCCGGGATGACGCCGACAACCAACCCCATTAGGACGCCGGCGAAGAGGAACCCGAGCCGCGTTGGGTCGGCCAAGATGACGGCGGCCTGGCCCGCCATGGCGAACATTTCGCTGAAACTGACCGTCGTCGTCAGATCCATTTATTTCCCCCTTGGGCGCTAACCCGGCTGACTTGTCGCGTTTCTTTTAAGTCGGGTTTCTTTTAAATGGTGTTCCGCCTTGTCGCAAGATCACCGAACCGGGACCCAGGGCGCTGCCATCCACTCAAGCCGGCGGCCCGGAGCCCGCCTTGCGCCCCCGCGCCGAGCGCGCGTGGCGCCCGGCGATGTAAAGGGTGGCGCCGATGACCACCGTGGAGCCGACCATGGTCCAGGCGTCGGGGAACAGGCCGAACAGGGTGATGTCGAAGGCGATGGCGTAGAGAATCCGGACATAGTCGAAGGGGGTGACGGCGGTGGCCTCGCCGACCCGGAAGGCCAGGGTGATGAAGCCCTGGGCGGCGACATAGAGGATTCCGGTCAGGGCCAGCCAGGCGAATTGCCCCGGGGTTGGGGTGGTCCACACGAAGGCCATGGGGACGGCGCCGACCAGGGTGGAAATCATCAGGTAATAGAAGACGATGGTCATGGGCTGATCGATGGCCGTCGCTTTCTTGAGGAAGACATGGGCCGAGGAGTGACACAGGGTGGAGAACACCAGCACCAACAGCGGCACCGTGACCGCGTCCATCACCGGACGGGCGACGATCAGCACGCCGGTGAAACCCACGGCGATGGCGGCCCAACGCCGCCAATGGGCGCGCTCTCCCAGAAACAGCACGGCCAGCACGATCAGCCACAGCGGCCGGGTATAGGTTATGGCGGTGATCACCGCCAGCGGCAGGAAGGCGAGCGCGTAATAGACGCAAATCTGGCCGACCCCGCCAAACAACCCGCGGCCCACATGAAGCCCCATGCATCGCGTCGCCACGATGGAGCGCCCGCCACGGAGGAACAGCGGCGCCAGGGCCACCAGCCCGAAGACACAGCGGAAGAAATTGAGCTCGAACGGATGGATGTCGGCGGCCAGCCATTTGGCGATGGCCATGGCGCCGGAAAACCCGAGGCCCCCCAAGGCCATCCACAGGCCGCCGCGCAGATTGCCGGGCAGTGCCGCCCAGCGCGCGACCAGAGGCGCCAACAGGTTTGGGACGAAAGCCAATACCCTAACCGGCGCACGAACCCTTTTCGGGCTACATGGCCGCGATCAAGGCGGCGGCGGCGCGGTTGGATTCGCCATCGGCAAATTCGTCGTAATTGGCCCGGCCCTTGCCAGTGAAGCCGTGGCCGACCCCGGGATAGACGCGGATTTCCACCCCCGGCTTGGCGCCGAGGGCGGCCTTGGTCGCCTCGATCTCATCCATGGGAACCACCGGGTCCTGATCGCCAACATGGATGGCCAGGGGACAGGCCAGATTATCGGCCTCGTCCAGGTGCCGGCCGATGGCGACGCCGTGGAAGGACACCGCGGCATCGACGCCGAGGCGGGTGGCCGCCAGATAGGCGAAACGGCCGCCGAAGCAATAGCCGAACACCGCCACCTTGCCGTTGCTCCGGGGCAGGGCCTTAACAAAGGCGACGATGTCGGCCAGGTCCTTGACCCCCTGCGCGACGTCGAAATTCTCCGACCGCTCGACCGCCTTGGCGCGGTCCTCGCCCTCGCGGCCCAGGGTGCCGGGAATGGTGCGCCAGAACATGTCCGGCGTCACCACCACCGAGCCCTGGGCGGCATAGTCGTCCATCATCTCCCTGGTGCCGTCCTCGATGCCGAAGATCGGCGCCACCATGATGATGGCCTTGCCCGAGCCTTCGGCCGGGGTGGCGATTTCGGCCGGCATGGCGCCGCCGTCGGCGGTCGTTATGGTGATCGTTTCGGTCATGGCGGTATCCTCGTTCTCCTGTGGACCGCTTGGGTATTTCACCCTTTGACCCGCCCTCGGCAGGCCGGCCGCTTAACGGCGCTGCACCATGCGCTTCTTGATCTCGCCGATGGCCTTGGCGGGATTGAGGCCCTTGGGACAGGCATTGGTGCAGTTCATGATGGTGTGACAGCGGTAAAGCCGGAATGGATCCTCCAGTGCGTCGAGCCGTTCGCCGGCACTCTCGTCGCGCGAATCATTGATCCAGCGGTAGGCCTGCAACAACGTGGCGGGGCCCAGGAACCGCTCGGAGTTCCACCAATAGCTGGGACACGAGGTGGTGCAACAGAAACACAGGACGCATTCCCACAACCCGTCGAGCTCCTTGCGCTCCTCGGGGCTTTGCAGGCGCTCGCTCTCCGGGCCGGGCTCCGGCGTCTCGGTCTTGAGCCAGGGCTCGATGGCGGCGTATTGGGCATAGGCGTCGTTGAGGTCGGGCACCAGGTCCTTCACCACCTTCAAATGGGGCAGGGGATAGACCTTGGCATCGCCCTTGATCTCGGCGATGGGTTTGATGCAGGCCAGGGTATTGACGCCGTCCACGTTCATGGCGCACGACCCGCAAACGCCTTCGCGGCATGAGCGGCGGAAGGTGACGGTGGAATCGACCTCGTTCTTGATCTTGATCAGGGCGTCCAAGACCATGGGCCCGCAATCGTCCAGGTCCAATTCGAAGGTATCGAGACGCGGGTTGTCGTCCTTATCGGGGTCCCAACGATAGACCCGAAAGGATTTCACGTTTACGGCCCCCGCCGGGGCCTTGTGGGTCTTGCCCTGTTTCACCTTGGAATTTCGCGGAAGTGTGAATTCCACCATGCGGCTGATCCTAGTAAACCCGTTCCTTGGGCGGAAAGGTCTCGACGTCGTCGGTGAGCGTGTTGAGGTGCACCGGACGATAGGCGAGACGCGTGTCATGGGCGCCGTCCAGGTAAACCACCGTGTGCTTCATCCAGTTCTCGTCATCGCGGTCGGGATGGTCCTCGTGGGCATGGGCGCCGCGGCTTTCCTTGCGCGCCTCGGCGCAATGGAGCGTCGCCACCGCTTGGCTCATCAGGTTTTCCAGCTCCAACGCTTCCACCAGGTCGGAATTCCAGATCATCGAGCGGTCTTTGATCCCCATGTCGGCGAGTTGCTCGGCGCAGGCATCGATCAGCCGCACGCCCTCGGCCAACACCTCGGAGGTGCGGAAGACGGCGCAGTTGCTTTGCATGATGCGCTGCATGTCGTCGCGGATGCGGGCCACCGGGGTCGCCCCCTTGGCGTTGCGGACCTGGTCGAGATGGGCGATCGCCTCATCGCCGGCGCCCGAGGGCGGGGTGATCGCCGGACCGCCCGGCTTCACCAATTCGGCGGCCCTGACCGCCGCCGCCCGCCCGAAGACGATGATATCGAGAAGCGAGTTGCAGCCCAGCCGGTTGGCCCCATGGACCGAAACGCAAGCCGCCTCGCCGATGGCCATGAGGCCGGGCACCACGCGGTCGGGGTCGTCGGCGGTGGGGTCGATGGCCTCGCCGTGATAATTGGTGGGGATGCCGCCCATGTTGTAATGCACGGTGGGCAGCACCGGGATGGGCTCCTTGGTGACATCGATGCCGGCGAAAATCTGCGCCGTCTCCGATATTCCCGGCAAGCGTTCGGCCAGGAGGTCCTGGTCGAGATGCTCGAGATGGAGGTGGATATAGTCCTTATTGGGCCCGAGCCCGCGGCCTTCGCGGATTTCCACCGTCATGGCCCGGCTGACCACGTCCCGCGAGGCGAGATCCTTGACCGTGGGCGCGTAACGCTCCATGAAGCGCTCGCCCTCGGAATTGGTGACATAACCCCCTTCGCCCCGCGCCCCTTCGGTGATGAGGCAGCCCGAGCCGTAAATGCCGGTGGGGTGGAACTGGACGAATTCCATGTCCTGGAGGGGCAGGCCGGCCCGCAGCACCATGGCGTTGCCGTCGCCGGTGCAGGTATGGGCCGAGGTGCAGGATAAATAAGCCCGGCCGTAGCCCCCGGTGGCCAGCACCGTCATCGGCGCGATGAAGCGGTGGACGGTGCCGTCTTCCAGGTTCCAGGCCATGACGCCGATGGCCGCGCCGTCCTCGGCCCTGATCAGGTCGAGGGCGAAATATTCCACGAAGAACCGCGCCTTGTGCTTGAGCGCCTGTTGGTAAAGGGTGTGGAGAATGGCGTGGCCGGTGCGGTCGGCGGCGGCGCAGGCGCGATGGGCGAGTTTCTCGCCGTAATTGACGGTGTGGCCGCCGAACGGCCGCTGGTAGATCTTGCCTTCGTCGGTGCGCGAGAACGGCACCCCGAAATGTTCGAGCTCGGTGATCGCCGAGATGGCGTTGCGCACCATGAATTCGATGGCGTCCTGGTCGCCCAGCCAGTCCGAGCCCTTGACCGTGTCATACATGTGAAAACGCCAATCGTCGGGCTCCAGATTGCCGAACGACGCGCCGACGCCGCCCTGGGCGGCGACCGTATGACTGCGGGTCGGGAAGACCTTGGTGATGCACGCGGTATCCAGCCCCGCCGCCGTCATGCCCAGGGTCGCGCGCAGGCCGGCGCCGCCGGCGCCGACGACGATGACGTCGAAATGATGGTCGATGACTTGATAGGCCGCGGTCATGACTACGGCCCCAGGGCGATGCGCAGGACCGAGAGGATGGAGACCAAGGCGCAGAGCGCCGCGCCCCCCTTGACGGCGATGATGAGGGTGATTTTCGCGGCTTGGTTATGGACGTAGTCTTCGATCACCTCTGCCAGGCCCAACTGCAGATGATGGAAGCCGGCCGCCAGCAACGCGATCATCATCACCGGCGCGATCGGTCCGCGCAGCCAGGCCACCACCTCGCCATGGCCGGCGCCGGTCAGCGCCGCCAGGGAGGCGACGAACCAGAAGACCAGGGGAACCAAGGCAAGCGCGGTCAGCCGCTGGGCCCACCAATGGGCGGCCCCTTCCCTGGCCGAACCGAGCCCGCCCAGACGGCGGAATCGGCTTCCGAAGGCCGTCGGGCCGTTCATGGGAGGCCGCCAAGACCGCCCGCGCCCACCACCCAGGCGGCGCCGGTCAGCGCCAAAGAAGCCAGCACCACGCACCAGCCGGTCAGGCGCGCGACGGTCAGGTCGAACCCCATGCCGATGTCCCAGAACAAATGCCGGATGCCGTTGCAGAGGTGATAGAACAACGCCCAGGTGAACCCCACCAAGACCAGCCAGCCGAGCCACGACCCGGCGACCGCCCGGGCGCCGTTGAACCATTGGGGCCCCGCCGCGGCGGCGGCCAACCAATAAACCAGAAGCAGCGCACCGAGCCCGAGGGCGACCCCCGTCATGCGGTGAAGGATGGAAAGAACGGAAGTGAACTGGGGCCGGTAAACTTGCAGATGGGGGGATAGCGGGCGGTCGTCTTGAGCCATGGAAGGGCCTCGGTCAGGGGCCGGGCCACCACATGTTACGCCACGCGCGCACCCGTTTCAGGGCCCCGGTTTAGACCCTGGCCCGCGGCAAGTCAACGACTGCAAACGCGCGCGCCCGGCGGGTCGGGGAGCCATCGGCGGGCCGCTTGCGGGGGCCCCGGCAAGCGGCGAAACCGGGCGCGGCGGGTCGGGTTTCCGCGACCGTGGCCGATCCAGGGTCGGCGCCATGGGCCCCGGTCCGGAATATGCCAGGGAATCAGAGCTTTACACCGGAAGTTGTTACTTATTGTTTACCATCCTGTGGATAAAATTGTGAATAAACTGTGTGCACCTTGTGAGTAAATAACAATTTTATGCACAAGAAATGTCATTATTACTTGAATTTTTACTTGCGATATTTGCCAGGCAGGGTGATTATTCCCCCGGTACGTGGGAGTACCGGGTCCAAAACCGGGTCCAAGGTGAGGAGGCTCCTCCGGGTTTCTTCAATTGGTCCGGATTTGGGTTCCGGGGGCTGGACATTCAGGCCGGCTTCGGCCGGGCGGATGAAAGGCCAGGCATCGGGGGCGACTCTTTCTACGGGAGGAGTTTCGCGAGAAAGCGGCCTTTACGGGCCGGTCGCACCCGGGCGGGGGGAATGGTTTGACCCGCCGAGCCGGTGTTTCCTGGTCCGCGTGTCTCCCCAAGGGCAGGCGGGCCGTTCCGGGGCTCCCGTAAGGGAGGCCCGGGTTCCAGGCGGGTCATTACGGGGGCAACTCTGCATTGATTCGTCCCTCTCCGCCGAAAGGGCAACTTTTCGTCGGGGCACTCCGGGAGGAGACTTTCGGGCCGGGGGCAACCTCGGGGAAGCGGGGAAACCCAAGCTTCCAATGGGAACGGGAAAGACCGCCGCGGTAATATACTCTTCCCTTCGTTGGGCGCCGCAGCCCCCTCGGGGGCACTGACCGCCGCGGCGGGTGTCGCTTCTCTCCCTGGGGATGCGATGATTGCCTGGGGTGGTCGGCAGGATGCCTGTCGGTCTCATGTGCCGGGAGCAGCTCTCGCTCCCGGGGCGTCAGGTCCGTCCTTCGCGGGACAATTGTACAGGGTCCTTGGTCCTTGTGCGCCTGGCGCCCCTTGTCTATCCAATACTTATCCACAAGGCAACTGAAATTTGCCGGCACCGGTGGTTCGCCGCTGGGGCGCTTGCGGGCCAAATTGAACCGATGTGGCCCGGAGATGCTCTTGGCACGCCGGGTCCCGGCGCCGGAGAAAGCGCGCCGGGCCAAGACCGGCCGGACCGGCGTTCAGGCGGTTGGCTCGCCCTCCAGGGCGGCGATGGCAGCGGCGAAATCGACCACCCGTTGGGCCTCGGCGGCGTGCAGCGCCTCCACCATGCGCCCGTCGAGGACGGCGACGTGTTGCCCCTTCCCCGCCGCCTCGGCGAAGGCCGCGATGATGGCCTTGGCCTCGCTGATCGCCGCCGCCGACGGCGCGAAGGCGGCATTGGCGGGAGCGATCTGGCGCGGGTGGATGACCTGCTTGCCGTCGAACCCGAGGCCGCGGCCCTGGGCGCAGGCGGCGGCGAAGCCCGCATCGTCGGTGAAAGCGGGATAGACCGCGTCGATGGCGCCGAGCCCATGGGCCCGGGCGGCAAGCAGGCTGCGTTCCAGGGCGTAGAGCAAATTGGTCCGCGCGCCGTCGATCTCGGCGTGCAATTCCTTGGCGAGATCCTCGAGCCCCATGGCGAACAGGACGAGGCGGGAATGGGCGGCGGCGATCTCGGGGGCGCAGAGGACCGCCCGGGCGGTTTCCACCATGGCCCAGAGCCGCGCGCCGGCGCCTTCGGCGTCGAGCAGGTCGCCGGCGGCGCGCACTTGGTCGGGGCCGGCGACCTTGGGCAACACCACCGCGTGGACACCCGACGCGGCGGCGGCGCGGAGGTCGGCCTCCGCCCAGGGGGTGCCCATGGCGTTCACCCGGACGACGATTTCGCGCCGCCCGAAGCCGCCCGCGGCGATGGCCGCCGAGACCTGGGCGCGGGCCGCCTCCTTGGCGTCGGGCGCGACGGAATCTTCCAGATCGAAGATCAGCACGTCGGCCGCCAGGGTCTTCGCTTTTTCATGGGCCCGCGCGTTGGTCCCGGGCATGTAGAGACAACTGCGCCGGGGCCGCGCCGCCCCCGTCTCGGTGAACTCCGCCATTGCTCCCTCCGGGTTGCCGGCCCGCCTCGACCGGCCGCTCGGGCAAATTCCCGGCGAGACTACGGGCCCGGAAGATGGCGTGCAAGGGCCGTCCCGCGGCAACCGCCCCAGGCCCGGGTTGTGTCGCGCCCAGGCCTGGGATATGACACCGGGAGCGTTGCCAACGGGGGCCCGCGCGAAGGGCGATGAACACGGCGGAATTTTTTATCAAGGGCCTGATCGTGGGCTTTCTGGTGGCCGCGCCGGTCGGCCCGGTCGCCGTAATGTGCATTCACCGCACCATCGCCCAGGGGCGTCTCGCCGGGTATGTCTGCGGCCTGGGCGCGACCCTGGCGGACACCGTTTTCGGCGCCGTCGCGGCCTTGGGCCTGGGCCTCATCGCCGCCGAGCTGATCGCCAACCAGGCCTGGTTCAGGATCGGCGGCGGCATCATCCTGGTCGCCCTTGGCCTCCGGCTGATGCTTTCCCGGCGCCTGACCCGCGGCGCCCAGGCCCAGGAGCGCCAAGAGGAGCGCCAAGAGGAAGGCCATGGGGAAGGCCATGGGGCGGCCTCCTTGTCGTCTTGGCGCGGGCTCGACCATCACATTGGCAACTTCGCCTCGGCCTTCGTGGTGATGATCACCAATCCCCTCACCCTGTTGTCCTTCGCCGCCATCTTCGCCGCCATCGACATCGCCGAGATCGGCGAAAAGAGGCTCTGGGCCTTTGCCCTGGTGGCCGGCATATTCGCCGGCGGGGCGCTGTGGTGGACCATCCTGATCACCGCCTCTTCCCTGTTCCGCCACCGCATCGACGCGCAAGGCATCCTCTGGGTCAGCCGCGGCGCGGGCGCCCTGGTGCTGATCTTGGGCATGGTCATCCTGTTCTTCCCCGAACTCCTACCGCAACGCGGAGCGGCGATTTCCTGACCGCTGCGCGGCGCAATTACCTAAATAGTAATCATATATATAAAATGATTATATTTTAGGCAATTGCGCCGCGCATGAGGGGGCAATAGGGCCCCCGGAAGAGGCGGCGGAATCTTTATAACATATTGAATAATAATATAGAATTTCCCTATATCGGGAAGTTAGGGGCGGTTGGCACGGCCTTTGCGAATGTGCCGTGGATTGCGAAAATTCTCGTATTTCCGCCAGCCAGGAGTGATTTCAATGCCTTCCCCGTTCACAGACCCCTTCGATCCCCAACGCGCCCTGACTTCGGGCTGCACATGTGGCCAGCACGAAAGCCAACGCCAACACGACGACGCCCTTGAGAGCGACGCGGTTTTGCGCAAGGCCGAAAGCGCCGGCACGGGCTTCGGCGACAGCCTGCGCGCCGAGGATTCGGCGGGCGATGAAGATCTTATCGGCCGCACGGTGGAATCCGCGGTGATGCGCGCGATCTTCCCCGACGACATCAAACGCCGGGCCTTCCTGGGTGCCGTCGGCGCCACCACCGCCGCCGCCGCCATCGCCGCCGTATTCCCCTTGGGCGCGGCCAAGGCGCTGGCGGCGGAAAAGACCGGGCCGCTGGAAAAAACCAAACTGAAGATCGGCTTCGTGCCCATCACCTGCGCCACGCCGATCATCATGGCCCATCCCATGGGCTTCTACCGGAAGTACGGGCTCGACGTCGATATCATCAAGACCGCCGGCTGGGCGGTGTCCCGCGACAAGTCGCTGTCCGGCGAATACGACGCCGCCCATATGTTGACGCCGATGCCGTTGGCCATCACCCTCGGCGTCGGTTCGCCGACCGTGCCCTGGACCATGCCGGCGGTGGAAAACATCAACGGCCAGGCCATCACCCTGCACAAGAAGCACAAGGACAAGCGCGACCCCAGGCAATGGAAGGGCATGAAGTTCGCGGTGCCGTTCGACTATTCGATGCACAACTTCCTGCTGCGTTATTACGTCGCCGAACACGGGCTCGATCCCGACCGGGACATCCAGATTCGCGTGCTGCCGCCGCCCGAGATGGTCGCCAACCTGCGCGCCGAGAATGTCGACGGCTACCTTGCCCCCGATCCGTTCAACCAGCGCGCCGTCTATGACGGGATCGGCTTCATCCATCTGTTGACCAAGGACATCTGGGACGGCCACCCGTGCTGCGCCTTCGCCGCCTCCAAGCAATTCGTCACCGAAAACCCCAATACCTTCCTGGCCCTGTTCAAGGCCATCATCGACGCCACCGCCTATTCGTCGAACAAGGAAAACCGCAAGGAAGTGGCCAAGGCGATCAGCCCGCGCAACTACCTGAACCAGCCGGAGACGGTGGTCCGCCAGGTCCTGACGGGCACCTTCGCCGACGGGCTGGGAAATATCCGCAGGGTTCCCGACCGCATCGATTTCAGCCCCTTCCCATGGCATTCCATGGCGGTGTGGATTCTCACCCAGATGAAGCGCTGGGGCTATATCAAGGGCGACATCGATTACCGCAAGGTCGCCGAGGAGGTTTTTCTCGCCACCGGCGCCAAGAAGGTGATGGCCGAGATGGGCTTGGATGCGCCCAATGAAACCTATCAATCCTACACCATCATGGGCAAGACCTTCGACCCCGCCAAGGCCGAGGCCTACGTCAAGAGCTTCGCCATCACCCGGGCCAGCTGACGGGGCGGATGATGGAAGAATCCAAATCCCGCCATGCGCTGGCCCTGTCGGCGCTTCTCCTGGCCCTGTTTCTCGGCGGCTGGCAACTGGCCATCAGCGGCGGCGGCGGGCCGGTTCCCGACATGGACCCGGAATACGCCGCCCTCATGGGCGACATCGCCAAGGGCGGCTCGGCCTTGCCGTCGCCCCTCGATGTCGCCAAGGAGATGTGGCGGCACATTTCCGACCCCTTCTACGATAAGGGACCCAACGACAAGGGCATCGGCATCCAGCTCGCCTATTCTCTCACCCGGGTGCTGATCGGCTTCCTGATCGCCACACTGGTGGCGATCCCCTTGGGCTTCCTGATCGGCATGTCGCCGCTGTTCTACAGGGCGCTGGATCCGTTCATCCAAATTCTCAAGCCCATCTCGCCGCTCGCGTGGATGCCGCTGGCGCTCTACACCATCAAGGATTCGGACATCTCATCGGTGTTCGTCATTTTCATCTGCTCGATCTGGCCGATGCTGATGAACACCGCGTTCGGCGTCGCCTCGGTACGCCGGGACTGGCTTAATGTCGCCAAGACCCTGGAGGTGGGCCGCCTGCGCACCGCCTTCAGGGTCATCCTCCCGGCCGCGGCCCCCACCATCATGACCGGCATGCGCATCGCCTTGGCCATCGCCTGGCTGGTGATCGTCGCCGCCGAAATGCTGGTCGGCGGCACCGGGGTCGGATACTTCGTGTGGAACGAATGGAACAACCTGTCCATCACCAACATCATCTGCGCTATCTTGTTCATCGGCCTGGTGGGCATGGCGCTGGACCAGGCGCTCCATGGCCTTTCCAAACTCGTCACCTATACGGAATAGAACGGAGACCGGTCATGGATCGCAATAATTTGATCTCCGTCGAAGGCTTGGCGCGGCGCTTCCCGGGCGCCGGCGGCGACGATCCCGTCACCGTCTTCGACGATCTGTGGTTCGCGGCGGCCAAGGGGGAATTCGTCTGCCTCATCGGCCACTCGGGCTGCGGCAAGTCGACCATCCTCAATATCCTCGCCGGCATCGACCGGCCCACCGAGGGCACGGTCATCGTCGATGGCAAAGAGGTCACCGGGCCGTCCCTCGACCGCGCCGTGGTGTTCCAGGGCCACGCCCTGATGCCCTGGATGACGACCATGGGCAACATCGCCTTCGCGGTGCGTTCCCGCTGGCCGCGCTGGCCGCGGTCCAAAATCCGCGACCACTGCCAAGCCTATATCGACATGGTCCATCTGACGGGATCGGAAAACAAGAAGCCGGCCCAGCTTTCGGGCGGCATGCGCCAACGCGTCGGCATCGCCCGGGCGCTCGCCATAGAGCCCCGGATCATGCTGCTCGACGAGCCCTTCAGCGCGCTCGATGCGCTAACCCGCGGCGCCCTTCAGGACGAGCTTTTGGATATCTGCGCCAAGACCCGCCAGACCACCTTCATGATCACCCACGATATCGACGAGGCGCTGCTGTTGGCCGATCGCATCCTGCTGATGACCAACGGCCCCAAGGCGCGGATCGCCGAAATCGTCGTCAACACGCTTCCCAAGGGGCGGACGCGCAGCGAGTTCCATCGCCACGCCAACTATTACCCCTTGCGCAATCACCTGATCGACTTCCTGGTGAGCCGCTCGGAGGCGTTGCGCGAATTGGTCGCCGGGGTCGACCCCCGCAAGCCGCCCGCGGTCTTCCCCCGGGCCGAGGAGCCCGGCCAACCACCCGCCGTCATCGCTGACGCCACCGCCTGATTGATCCAACCGCGCCAACCCGCGCCCATCGACGAGAAGGACATTTCCATGACCCAAGCAGAGCCCACAGAGAACGCCGTCGGCCAGCCGGCCACCACCGCCGGAGCCGCCATCGCGCCCCTGACCCGGGCCCCCATGACCCGGGCCGATGTCACCGCCAAGATCCTCGCCGCCAAGCTGGCCAAGGGCCTGACCTGGGAGCACTTGGCGCAAGCCGTCGGCCAATCCAAGGTCTGGGCCACCGCCGCCCTGCTCGGCCAGATGCAGATGAGTAATGAGGAGGCCGAGGCCGTGGCCGGGCTGTTGGACCTCGACGAGATGGAAACCAGGCTGCTGGCGACCTGCCCGAGCCGCGGATCCCTCGGCCGCGAGGTGCCCACCGATGCGCTGATCTACCGCTTCTACGAGATCGTCCAGGTCTACGGCACCACCTTGAAGGCGGTGATCGAGGAGGAATTCGGCGACGGCATCATGAGCGCCATCGATTTCTCCATGACCGTGGAACGGGTGCCCGACCCCAACGGCGACCGGGTCAAGGTCACCATGAACGGCAAATTCCTGCCCTATAAACGCTACTAAGCGGCGGGCCCGGCGCGGGACCGGGCCTAAGGCCGGGCCCTAAAGCCAGGGCCTAGAGATAGCCCCGGGCCAGTTCCTCGGCGATCTGCACGGTGTTGAGCGCCGCCCCCTTGCGCAGGTTGTCCGACACCACCCACAGCGATAGGCCGTATTCCACGGTGTCGTCGACGCGGATGCGGCTGACATAGACGGCATTCTCGCCGGCGCATTCCTCGGGCGTCACGTAACCCTCGTCGGCGCGGCGGTCGACCACCACGATTCCCGGCGCCTCTTCGAGCGCCTCGCGCGCCTGGTCGGCGGGCAGCGGGCTCTCGAACTCGATATTGATCGCCTCGCCATGGCCGATGAACACTGGCACCCGCACGCAGGTGGCCTGGACCTCGATGGCGGGATCGAGGATCTTCTGGGTCTCGACCCGCATCTTCCACTCTTCCTTGGTGGCGCCGTCCTCCATGAACGCGTCGATATGGGGGATGACGTTGAAGGCGATCTGCTTGGTGAACTGCTCCTTGACCAATGGGTCGTTGACGAAGATCGCCCGGGTCTGGGTGAACAGTTCGTCCATGGCCGCCTTGCCGGCGCCCGACACCGACTGGTAGGTGGCCACCACCACCCGGCGGATGGTGGCGAGATCGTGGAGCGGCTTGAGGGCCACCACCATCTGGATGGTCGAGCAATTGGGGTTGGCGATGATGTTGCGTTCATGGGCCCCGGCCAGGGCCTCGGGGTTGACCTCGGGCACCACCAGGGGAACGTCCTCGTCCATGCGGAAGCGCGACGAATTGTCGATCACCATGCAGCCGGCGGCGGCGGCGCGCGGCGCGTGGATGTCGGCGACCGCGGCGCCGGCGGAAAACAGCGCGATGTCGGTGCCCTCGAAGTCGTAGTGGTCGAGCACGGCGGCCTTGAGCACCTTTTTCTCGCCGAACGACACCTCCTTGCCGCGCGAGGCCGAGGAGGCTAGCGCGACCACTTGGTCGGCGGGAAATTTCCGCTCCGACAAGGTCTGCAGCATCTCCCGGCCGACATTGCCGGTGGCGCCGACCACGGCGAGCTTGTACCCCATGGGCCTAGTGTCCTGACTGTCCTATGAATGGGCGCCGATCACTTACCCCTAAAGGCGCGCGAGCGCAAGCGGGGCGGGCCCCACGCGGAGTGGATCACCTGCCCCTAAGCACGCGTTGATCATCGGCTGGCTTCAGCCCGGTAACGGGGATGGATCAGGGCCGCTGGGCCAGGCCGGGGCGGCGGGTGCCGGCCCGGGGCTCGGCGAGAACCAAGTCGAAGCCGCGCCGCATCACGCTGCTGAGGGAGGTAGCCTAGATGCGATACGTCTGCTTATCGCCTCTGGTGCTGATTTGAATGTGAAAAATACGGCAGGAAAAACGCCGCTGGCGGTTTCCAAGCACCATGACCAGCCCTCCACTACCGAGTTACTTATGGATGCTGGTGGCAGGTAATAACGAAGCCTTCTGGCTAATACCGGACGTTGGCATTATTTCTGGTATTGACCAAGGCTGTTGAAAAACTATGTCATTGAAGACCTGAGCGGAACAATTGAACCCAGGGCAAGAACCAAGTGAATCATTCTCGCCCAAATGGCCCAATGCGCGAATCTCTCTTGCGTTCCAAAGCTATCGATTTAGTTTTTCAACAGCCTCGGTCATAAGCGGACTTTTAATCGGTTCAGTAGCTCCCCAATTCGATTGTTCCAGTGGCGAGCAATAAAGATTTTTCTTTATCTGATTTCGCTTTGTAAACGGCCTTAATAATGGCGAAATAGGAATTTCCTCTGCCACCAGAGCACGGTGGGACATATCCCTTTCCCCAAGCGCGATTGTCTGCTTCGATAAAACTACCCTTGGGTAGTTTGTCTGACAAACCAGGAACAGAAGGTAACGTGGCTGGATTCGCAGCGCCTATCCAAAATCCGATTTTTCCGTGCCCGCCATCGTAACTTAATGGGCGATAATCGCTATCGTTAAACTCCACAATTATTGCATTAGTGCCGGAAGGAATATTATCGACGATCAGAGCGGGTGTGGCCCCGTGTCCATCTTGGCTGGGACATTGCTGACCATCCGGGATAGTTTTTCCATCCCAAGCAGGATCAGCAAACGCAATCTTTAATTTCGGTAAATTTTCCGAAACTGCCTTGTACTCGGATGCTTCTATCTCTCCTACGGTGAGAGCCATAAGGCCTGATGCTAGGGTGAATACAGCTAGGACTGATAGCATTCTCAAAGACATAGCACGAATCCTTCTTCTTCCCCATATTGTCCCGGAGTACAGATTAACCCCGCTAGTTCATGAAATTCAAATAAGAATTAATTTAGCGAGTAGTGGCGAACTAATTTTTTGAACTTATGTCCGCTCATAGCCCAAGGCAAACATCCCACGCGGCCCTAGCCCGCCAGCGCCGCCATTTCGTCGACCACCGCCTGGCCCATGCCGGTGGTGGAGAGCAGTTCCTTGCCGTCGGCCATGATGTCGGCGGTGCGCAGGCCCTTGTCCAGCACGCCCCTGACCGCCAGCTCGACCAATTCGGCGTCTGCGCCAAGGTCGAAGGAATAGCGCAGCATCATGGCGTAGGACAGGATGGTGGCCAGCGGGTTGGCCTTGTTTTCACCGGCGATGTCGGGCGCCGAGCCGTGCACCGGCTCGTAGAGCGCCTTGCGCCGCCCGGTCGCGTCGGCCGCGCCCAACGAGGCCGAGGGCAGCATGCCGAGGGACCCGGTCAGCATGGCCGCGGTGTCCGACAGCATGTCGCCGAACAGGTTGTCGGTGACGATCACGTCGAACTGCTTGGGCATCCGCACCAATTGCATGGCGCAGTTGTCGGCGTACATGTGGCTGAGCTCCAGGTCCGGGTACTCGGCGGCGTGAAGCTTGGTCATCTCCTCGCGCCACAGCAGGCCGGATTCCATGACGTTGGCCTTTTCCACCGAGCACACGCGGCCCGAGCGCTTTGCCGCCAGCTCGAAGGCGACGCGGCCGATGCGGATAATTTCATAGGTGTCGTAGACCTGGGTGTTGATGCCCCGGCGCTCGCCGTTGGGCAGATCGGTGATGCCCCGGGGCTCGCCGAAATAAACCCCGCCGGTGAGCTCGCGGATGATCAGGATGTCGAGCCCGGCGACCAGTTCGGTCTTCAGGCTCGAGGCCTCGGCCAAGGCATCGAAGACCATGGCCGGGCGCAGGTTGGCGAACAGCTCCATGTCCTTGCGCAGGCGTAGCAGGCCGCGCTCGGGCTGGGATTCAAACGGCAGGCTTTCCCACCTCGGCCCGCCCACGGCGCCCAGCAGCACCGCGTCGGCGGCCATGGCCTTGTCCATGGTGGCGTCGGCGATGGCCACGCCATGGGCGTCGTAGGCGCAACCGCCCACCAGGTCCTCGTCGATGTCGAAGCCGACGGCGCGGTTGGCATCCATCCAGGCGATCACCCGCTTCACCTCGCCCATCACCTCGGGGCCGATGCCGTCACCGGGCAACATCAAAAGATTCCTATTGGCGGCCATGGTGTCTCATCACTGGTTGGGCATCACTGGTTGGGAAATTGAGTTGCGGTGGCCGGGCGTGGGCCGCGCCTAGCCGTACAGCCAGGGCGTCGTTTTCTTCTGGCCGCTTTCGAAATCCGCGATCTCGGCCTTCTTCTGGAGGGTCAGGGCGATGTCGTCGAGCCCGTTGAGCAGGCAATTCTTGCGGAAGGGATCGATGTCGAAGGCGATCTCCTCGCCGTCGGGGCGGATCACCACCTGGCGTTCCAGGTCCACGGAAAGCCGCGCGTTCCCGCCCTTCTCCGCGTCCTCCATGAGCTTGTCCACGTCGTCCTGGGGAAGCTTGACCAACAGCATGCCGTTCTTGAACGCGTTGGTATAGAAGATATCGGCGAAATCCGGGGCGATGACGCAGCGGATGCCGAAACCGTCGAGCGCCCAGACCGCGTGTTCCCGCGACGATCCGCAGCCGAAATTCTTGCCCGTCACCAGGATCTCGGCCTTGCGGTAGGGCTCCTTGTTGAGGACGAAATCGGGGTCTTCGGAGCCGTCGGCCTTATAGCGGATGGCCTCGAACAGGGCCGGGCCGAGGCCGGTGCGCTTGATGGTCTTGAGCCACACGGCGGGGATGATCTTGTCGGTGTCGACGTTGATCATGGGCAAGGGCGCGGCGATGCCGGTGAGGGTGGTGAATTTTTCCATGGCCCGCTGCTCAGTCGAAATCGCGCACGTCGGCGATGTGGCCGGCGATGGCCGCCGCGGCGACCATGGCCGGGCTCATCAGATGGGTGCGCCCGCCGGGGCCTTGGCGGCCCTCGAAATTACGGTTGGAGGTGGAGGCCGCGCGTTCGCCGGGCGCCAGCTTGTCGGGGTTCATGGCCAGGCACATGGAGCATCCCGGCTCACGCCACTCGAAACCGGCTTGCGTGAACACCGTGTCGAGCCCTTCGTCTTCGGCCTGTTTCTTGACCAGGCCGGAACCCGGCACCACCAGGGCGCGGATGCCAGGGGCGACCTTGCGGCCCTTGGCGATGGCGGCGGCCTCGCGCAGGTCCTCGATGCGGCCATTGGTGCAGGACCCGATGAACGCGGTCCGGATGGGAATCCCGGCAAGCTTGGTGCCCGGCTCCAGGCCCATGTATTCCAGCGCCCGTTCCATGGACCGGCGCTTGGCCGCGTCCTTGGCGGCGGCCGGGTCGGGAACCTGGCCGGTGATGGGCAGCACGTCCTCGGGGCTGGTGCCCCAGGTGACCAGGGGCTCGATGTCCGCCGCCGACAGGGTGATCTCGGAATCATAGGTGGCACCCGGGTCCGACGGCAGGGTCTTCCAATGGGCCAGGGCGGCATCCCATTGGTCGGCGCCCGGCGCCATGGGCCGGCCCAAAATATAGGCAAAGGTGGTCTCGTCGGGGGCGATCAGCCCGGCCCGGGCGCCGGCCTCAATGGACATGTTGCAGACCGTCATGCGCCCTTCCATGGAAAGTGCCGAGATCGCCTCGCCGGTGTATTCAATGACGTGGCCGGTGCCGCCGGCGGTGCCGATTTGGCCGATGATGGCGAGGATGATGTCCTTGGCGCCGACCCCCGGATGGGGGCTGCCGGTGACCGTGATGCGCATGTTCTTGGCCGGTTTCTGGATCAGCGTCTGGGTGGCGAGAACGTGTTCCACCTCGGACGTGCCGACGCCGAAGGCGAGCGCCCCGAAGGCGCCATGGGTGGCGGTGTGGGAATCGCCGCAGACGATGGTCATGCCGGGCTGGGTGAAGCCCTGCTCGGGGCCGATGATATGGACGATCCCCTGGCGGATATCGGTCAACGGGAAATAGGGCAGGCCGAATTCGGCGGCGTTCTTTTCCAGGGTCTCGACCTGGATGCGCGAATCGTCGTCGGCGATGGGCTTGTCGCGGTCGGTGGTGGGTACGTTGTGGTCGGCCACCACCAGGGTCGCCTCGGGGCGGCGCGCCTTGCGCCCGGCCAAGCGCAGTCCGTCGAAGGCCTGGGCGCTGGTCACCTCGTGCACCATGTGGCGGTCGATATACAACAAGCATGTGCCGTCGGCATCCCGGCGGACGACGTGGCTGTCCCAAATCTTGTCGAACAGCGTCTTTGGGGAGGTCATGGTGTCCTCGTCTGTTTCCCGGGCGCGATGCGACGACCCAGGCGGTTTCGCGGGTTAGTCCTTTTTCTTGGCTTTTTTGGCTTTCTTGGTTTTCTCGGTTTTCTTGGCTTTCGGCGCTTGGGTCTCGGCCTTGATTTCGGGCGCCGCCAAGTCCGTCGCCGCGGCGGCGGCCTTGTCGGGGCGGCGGGTGACCCGTTCGGCGATGCGCGCGCGCTTGCCCGTGCGCCCGCGCAGGTAATACAGCTTGGCCCGGCGCACGGCGCCCCGGCGCTTCACCTCGATGCCGACGATATTAGGGGAAAACAGCGGGAAAATCCGTTCCACCCCCTCGCCATAGGACAGCTTGCGGACCGTGAAGGACGAGTTCACCCCGGCGTTCTTACGGCCGATACACACGCCCTCGAAGGCCTGGACCCTCTCGCGCGTGCCCTCGACCACCTTGACGCTGACGCGCACGGTGTCGCCGGGGCCGAAATCGGGCACCTCCCTCATGGCCGTCAGCCGCTCCATTTCCTTGGCCTCGAGCTTTTCGATGATATTCATGACTCCGTTCCTTGCATTCCGCCGCCTGGGGTCGCGCCCGAGGCGGGCCTTGGTGAACTTCCGATGGTCAGGCCTTCTCCGCCAAGCGCCGGAGGTGACGGTCCCAGAGGTCCGGCCGCCGCGCTTGGGTGATCATTTCCATTTGCTCCCGGCGCCAGGCCCGGACCTTTTCATGGTGCCCCGACACCAGGATATCGGGGACCGTTCGGCCTTGCCAATCCCTGGGCCGGGTGTAATGGGGGTATTCCAGCAGATCGTCGGTGAAACTTTCCTCGTCAAGGCTCTCGGCGTTTCCCACGACGCCGGCCAAAAGGCGCACGCAGGCATCGATGAGGACCATGGCGGCGGGCTCGCCGCCGGACAGCACGAAATCGCCGATGCTCACCTCTTCCAGGGCGCGGGCGCCGATGACGCGCTCGTCGATCCCTTCATAGCGCCCGCAAAGCAGGGTCACCCCGGGCCCCCGGGCCAGCTCGCGCGCCCGCGCCTGATTCAAAAGCCGGCCCCTGGGGCTCAGGTAAATGGCCGGCGCCCCGGGGCAGACCGCCATGGCCGCCGCCATGGCGGCGTCGACGATGTCGGGTTTCATCACCAAGGAGGCGCCGCCGCCAAACGGCGCGGCATCCACGGTGCGGTGCTTGTCGCGGGCGAAGTCCCGGATATCCAGGGTCTCCAGCCGCCACAGCCCTCCGGCCAGCGCCCGGCCGGCCAACGAATGGCCGAGCGGCCCGGGGAACATGTCCGGGAACAGGGTCGCCACGGTGGCCGTCCAGGGGCCTTGATGGGTCTCGGTCTTCATCCGCTCTCTTCGCCGCCGTCTTGGCTGCACTCTTCTCCGTCGGGGTTGTCCGCGCCACTACCGGCGGCGGGTTGCTCTTCATCCAGCAGGCCGGGCAAGGGATCGATCACCACCCGGCCGCCTTGCACGTCAACCACCGGAACGCATCGGCGGGTGAACGGCACCAGCACCACCGGGCCTTTTGGTGTCCGCAGTTCCAACAGGTCGCCGGCGCCGTAATTTCGCATCGCCACCACCTGGCCCAGGGCCGCGCCATCCTCACGGTAGGCCGCGAGCCCGATCAGATCGTGGTGATAGTACTCCTCCTCGTTGGCGGTCTCCGGCAAGGCGGCCCGGGCCACCCAAAGCTCCGTCCCGGTCAATTTTTCCGCCTGGCCGCGGTCGCCGATGCCGGCGATCCTCGCCGTCACCATCCCTTTCACCACATGGGTCACCGAGACCATGAATTCACGGCCGCTTTTTCGGTCCGTCAGCGGCCCATAGGCGGCGATGGCCCGGGGGTCTTCGGTGAAGGGCCGGATGCGAACCAGGCCCCGCACCCCATGGGGCCGGGCGATCACCCCGAGACAGACCCATTGCTCTTCCCTGGCCATGGCCGCCATACCCGCACGCGCGCGCCGGTGTTATTCGTCCTTCGCCTTCTCTTCGCTCTTTTCCTCGGCTGGGGCTTCCTCGCCCGGGGCGTCCCCGGCGGCGGCTTTCTCGGCCACATCTTCGGGCGCGGCCTCCTCGGCGGGGGCTTCAACTGGTGCCTCTTCGGCGGCGGCTTCCGCTGGTGCCTCTTCGGTAGCGGCTTCGGCGGGAGCGTCCTCGGCCGGGGCTTCTTCGGCCGCTGCTTCCTCGGCGGGAGCGTCCTCGGCGGGGGCTTCTTCAGCCGCAGCTTCCTCGGCGGGGGCTTCCTCGGCCGGGGGGGCTTCGGCGGCAGCTTCCTCGGCGGGAGATTCCTCGGCGGGGGATTCCTCGGCGGGGGCCGCTTCAGCCGCAGCTTCCTCGGCGGGGGCTTCCCCGGCGGCGGCTTCGGCAGCAGGCGCCTCTTCGGCGGGACCCTCTTCGCCCGGCGCTTCCGCAGGCGCGGCCTCCTCGGCCGGGGGGGCTTCGGCCGCCGTCTTGGCGGCTTCGGCGGCGGCGGCGGCGGCCTCTTCGGCCTCCTTTATGCGTTCCAGCGTCTTGGCCCGGGGCAGGTGCTGCTTGGTCTGCTCGGGGATCGCCGGCTTGGCGGCGATATCGGCCTTGGCGAGGAACAGCGCGATGCGGTGGCTCGGCTGGGCGCCCTGGCCCAGCCAGTGGCGCACGCGCTCTTCGTCGAGCACCACGCGCTTGGGGTCGTCCCGGGGCAGCATCGGGTCGTAATGGCCGACGCGTTCGATGAAGCGGCCGTCCCGGGGCTTGCGGGAATCGGCGACGACGATGCGGTAAAAGGGCCGCTTCTTGGCCCCGCCCCGCGACAGGCGAATTTTCAATGCCATTGAGTTCTGCTTCCTTTCAAATCTCCGTCCAATTTCACGTCCATCAAGGTTTCCATCAAGCGCCGCCAGGGGGCGCCGCGACCACGCCCAGGCGCGCGCTTGGCCCTCATCCGCCGAAGCGGCCCATGCCGGGCGGCAATCCGCCCGGCGCCATGCCCGGCGCCATGCCCGGCCCCATGCCTGGCAGGCCGCCCTGGGCGAGTCCCAACTTGGAGAGCTTGCCGACCTTTTTCATCATCTTGCTCATTTCCCGGTACTGCTTGAGCACCCGGTTCACGTCCTGGACCTCGGTGCCGGAGCCCGCGGCGATGCGCCGCCGGCGCGACCCGTTCAAGAGCTTGGTGTTGCACTTCTCGGCCCGGGTCATGGAGCGGATGATGGCGACCTGGCGGCCGATCAGCTTATCGTCGAGATGGGCCGCCGCCAGCTGGGATTTTATCTTCCGGGCGCCGGGCAGCATCCCCATCATCCCCTGCAAGCCGCCCATCTTGGTGAGCTTCAGAAGCTGGTCGGCCATGTCGTCGAGGTCGAAACTGCCCTTGACCATCTTGGCCGCGAGCCTTTCGGCCTCTTCCCGGTCGGTCTGCTCGGCGGCTTTCTCCACCAGGGTGACGATGTCGCCCATGCCGAGGATGCGCGAGGCGATCCTTTCGGGGTGGAAATCCTCCAGCGCGTCCAGTTGCTCGCCGGTGCCCATCAGCTTGATCGGCACCCCCGCCACCTTGCGCATGGAAAGCGCCGCGCCGCCCCGGGCATCGCCGTCGATGCGGGTCAGCACGATGCCGGTCACATGGAGAGTTTGGGCGAACGCCCGGGCCGTGTTGACGGCATCCTGGCCGGTCATGGCGTCGGCCACCAGAAGGGTCTCCACGGGGTTCACCAGGGCGTGGATGCGCGCCGCCTCGGCCATCATGTCGTCGTCCACGGCAAGCCGGCCCGCGGTATCCATGATGACGATGTCATAGCCTTCGAGCCGCGCGCTGGCGAGCGCCCGGCGGGCGATATCGGCGGCGCCCTGGCCGGCGACCACGGGCAGCGTCGGAATGCCGGCCTGGCGGCCGAGGATCGCCAGCTGTTCCTGGGCGGCGGGCCGCGCGGTATCCAGGGACGCCATCAGCACCGTTTTGTTGGAGCGGCCGGTCAGGCGGACGGCGATCTTGGCCGCCGTGGTGGTCTTGCCCGACCCCTGCAGGCCGACCATCAGGATCACCGCCGGCGGGGAAGCCGCCAAGTTGAGCTCCTGGCCTTCGCCGCCGAGCAGCTCGGTCAATTCCTGGGCGACGATCTTGACCACCATCTGGCCCGGAGTGACCGAGCGGATGACGGCATCGCCGACCGCCTTATCCCTGACCGCGTCGATGAATTCCTTGACTACGGGCAAGGCGACGTCGGCCTCCAGCAGCGCCACCCGCACTTGGCGCAGCGCCTCATCGACATCGGCCTCGCCCAGCACCCCCTTGCGGGTGAGCCGGGAAAAGACGTCGTTCAGCCTATTGCCCAGGTTTTCAAACATGGCGGCGTGTTCTCTGCGGTCCTTGCAATTGCCAAAGCACGATCACGCCAGTGCGCGAAAACTCGCGGGCTGGCGGACTTCCCGGGCACCCCCGGGAAGCTCTCAGAACGGCGGGTTCCGGAGCGCGCGGAATTTAGGCCGCGCCACGGCCAAAAGTCAAGCGCGCCATGCGCGCATTTTGCGCCCAAACCGTGGGGAGAGAAGCGCTTGCGAGCGGGGCCCAAGAAAAATTACGCATTGGATGGAAACGCAACACTTTGTTTATTTTTGCCTGCCAGCGTGGAGCCGTGGACCGGCCCGCCAAAGCCCGGAACCGCCGGCGCCTTCGATCACCGACGCGCCATAGCGGCCCAAGCGGGTCGGCCGGCGCCGGGTTGGAAAGTACTCTAGGGGGGAATGGCCATATGCCGAATTCCCAGGAAATTATGGCCGTCGCGCCATGGCTGATGGTCGGCGGCGGAATCCTTGCCGTATTGGGCGTCATTACCGCCCTTCTCGCCAGAGGCGGCGAGGACAGGGGCGGCCTGTCGAAACCCCTGGCGTTGGTGGGCCGGCGCTGTTTTTCATGGGCTTCTACCTCGATGACCGCTGGGCCAACCCCTGGCAGGCGACCGGTGAAGACGCCCTTGGCATGGCTTCGGGACCTCGGAGCGATCCCCTGCCCAGTGGAGGAAACATGGCCTGCGCGCGCGGCCCCATGGTGGAGGTCTTTGGCGAAATCGGAATACGGCGTCACCGCCATCGAGTATTCCCTGATCGGCGGCCTGATCTCGGTTTTCATCATCATCGCGCTTTCCCTGGTGGGCGACCAAGTCCAAGCCACGTTCAATACCTGGACCGACGCGGTTCATAACGCCATCAGGGATTCCCAGGGTTCCTGAAGGGCTCTCCAATGGTCCCGCCGCGCCGTGGCCAGGGGCGCGACCCGGGGCCCCTTGGCCACGGCGCGGCGGGAAAGCAGCACGCCGCCGACACCATGCCATCACGATGTCCCGGCGGGCACCTTCGCCCCCCGGTTCCGAATCCCATTGCCATCACCGGTCGCGGCACCATATAAGGCGGCCTATGGAAGGATTACCGTTCATCAAGATGCACGGGCTCGGCAACGACTTCGTGATCATCGACGGGCGCGTGAACCCGGTGGAGATCGGCGCCGATGCCGCGCGGCGCATTGCCGACCGCCACACCGGAATCGGTTGCGACCAGTTGATCGTGTTGGCCGGCCCGCGCAATGCCGACGCCCAGGCTTTCATGACCATCCGCAATGCCGATGGCGGGGAATCCGCCGCCTGCGGCAACGCCACGCGCTGCGTTGCAGCACTTCTGATGGACGAGAACGGCACCGATCAGGCAATCATCGAAACCGAGGCCGGGATATTAGTGGGTGAAGGCGCGCCCGAGGGCATCACCCTCGACATGGCATCCCCGCGCACCGATTGGCGCGATATCCCCCTGGCCGGCGACCACGACACCGCTCACCTGCCCCTGGGATCGGGCCCGGTTGCCGACCCGGCCGCGTGTTCCATGGGCAACCCCCACGCCACCTTTTTCGTCGACGACGTGGAAGCGATCGAGATCGCCGCCATCGGCCCCGGGCTCGAGCATGACCCGATCTTTCCCGAGCGCGCCAATATCGGCTTCGCCCAGGTGGTCGCGGCGGACCGCATCCGGCTCCGGGTATGGGAACGGGGCGCCGGCCTGACCTCGGCCTGCGCGACGGGCGCTTGCGCGGCGGTGGTGAACGGCGTCCGCCGCGGGCTTTTGGCCCGCCGGGTGCGTTGCATCCTCGACGGCGGGGAACTGGTGGTCGAATGGCGCGAGCGCGACGGCCACGTCCTGATGACGGGCCCCACCGCCGTCACCTTTACCGGGCTCATCGGCCCGGGCCTTCTCGACGGAGGCACGCCGTGACCGTGAGGCTCGCCAAGGGCGCCGCCGGCCCCGGGGACGGCGCCGGCGCGACCGAGATCGTGTCCCTCGGCTGCCGGCTCAATGCCTTCGAGGCGGAAGTCATGCGGTCCCATGCGGCGGCGGCCGGGCTCACGGGCGCGGTGATCGTCAACACCTGCGCGGTGACCCGGGAATCCGAACGCCAGTCGCGCCAGGCCATCCGCCGGGCGCGGCGCCAGAACCCCGATGCCACCATCATCGTCACCGGTTGCGCCGCCCAGATCGATCCCGGCGCCTTCGCCGCCATGGCGGAAGTGGATCACGTCATCGGCAATGCCGAAAAGCTCGCGCCCGAGACCTTCGCCGCCTTGGCCGAAGGCGGCGGCATGCCGCGCGTGGCGGTTTCCGACATCATGGATTTGCGCGAGACCGCCCACCATCTGGTGGATGGCTTCGAGGGACGGGCGCGGGCCTTCGTCGAAATACAACAGGGCTGCGATCACCGCTGCACCTTCTGCATCATCCCCTTCGGGCGCGGCAATTCACGCTCCGCGCCGGTCGCCGAAGTGGTCCGCCAAGCCGCCCACCTGGTGGCGGCGGGCTATCGGGAAATCGTCCTGACCGGCGTCGACATCACCGGCTATGGCGCGGACCTGCCGGGCGCCCCCGGGCTCGGCGAGATGGCGCGCCGGCTTTTAGCCCTGGTGCCCGGGCTGGAGCGATTGCGGCTGTCGTCCATCGATGTCGCCGAGGTCGATGACGCGCTGTTCGACCTGGTCACCAACGAGCCGCGCGTCATGCCCCATCTGCACCTCAGCCTGCAATCGGGCGACGATCTCATTCTCAAGCGCATGAAGCGCCGCCACGCCCGCGCCCAGGCGGTGGAATTCTGTGCCGCGGTGCGCGCCGCCCGCCCGGAAATCGTCTTCGGCGCCGACCTCATCGCCGGCTTCCCCACCGAAAGCGAAGAGGCGTTCGAGGGCACCGTGGACCTGATCGAGGACGCCGGGCTGACCTGGCTCCACGTATTTCCCTATTCCCCACGGCCCGGCACGCCCGCCGCCCGCATGCCCGCCCTGCCCGGACCAGTGGTCAAGGACCGCGCCCGGCGCCTGCGCGCCGCCGGCGAGGCCGCCCGCGACCGCTTCCTGGAGAGTTGCATCGGCGGGACGGAATCAATTTTGGTCGAGCAGCCGGGGATCGGGCGCACCGGACGTTTCGCCTATGTGGCGTTCACCGGCGCGGCGGAAACCGGCGCCGTGGCCGCGGCGCGGATCGAAGGCGCGTCCCAGGGGCGGCTCCACGGCAAGATCCTGTCATGAGCACATGGCCATGGGCAGAGGGGCCATGAGCGGCGAGAGCGGCGAGGGCGGCGGCTGGATCACCCGGCTGCGGGCCGGGCTAAAGCGGTCGAGCACCACCTTGGCCGATGGTTTGGCGGCGATCTTTGCCGGGGGCAAGGTGGATCCCGCCACCGTCCAGGAGCTCGAAGATCTTCTCATCATGGCCGATCTGGGCCCGGCGACGGCGGCACGGCTCGCCCGGGCGGCGACCGAGCGGCAATCGGGCGGCGAGAGGACCGGCGCGGCGGTGACCCTGGCCCTGGCCGACGAAATTACCCAGATCCTCGAGCCCCTCGCCCGCCCCCTGGAGATCACCGCCGGCGCCAAGCCCCACGTGATCCTCGTGGTCGGCGTCAACGGCACCGGCAAGACCACCACCATCGGCAAGCTCGCCCATGTCTTCAAGGCCCAGGGCCATTCGGTGATGATCGCGGCGGGCGACACCTTTCGCGCGGCCGCGGTGGACCAACTGCGCATCTGGGCGGCCCGCGCCGGGGCGCGATTCTTCGGCTCCGACGACGCCACGGACGCCGCGGCGGTCGCCTTCGACGCCATGGGTGCGGCGCGGGACGCGGCCACCGACGTGCTGCTGGTCGATACCGCCGGCCGTCTGCACAACAAATCGGACCTCATGGCGGAGCTGGAAAAGATCATCCGCGTGATGCGCAAGCTCGACCCGGCCGCCCCCCATGACACGCTTTTGGTTCTCGACGCCACCACCGGCCAGAACGCCCACGCCCAGGCGGAAGTCTTTAAGGACATCACCAACGTCAGCGGGCTGGTGATCACCAAGCTCGACGGTTCCGCCAAGGGCGGCGTGCTGGTGGCCTTGGCCGAGCGCTTCGCCCTGCCGGTCTACGCCATCGGCGTCGGCGAAGGCATCGACGACCTGCAGCCTTTCACCGCCAGGGACTACGCCCGTTCCCTGCTCGGCCTCGATGGCGATGGCGATGTCCGCTAAGTAAGGTCGGTTTCGCCCTGGGGATTGGTCCGGGGCGTGAAGATTTCCGTATCGCCCAGTTCACGGTCGTGGCGAAGGGCCCAGCGCACCGTCGGGAAAGCGATCTCCGACCAGGGAATTTCCCCCCACTCAAAGAGGGCCACGGCCTGGCTTTCGGCGCCCGGCTTGACCGCTTCGTCAAGCAGCCGGGCGCGATAGATCAACTGCACCTGAGAGAGGCGTGGGATATCGTAGACCGCCAGCAGGCTGGTGATCTCGATCTTGGCGCAGGCCTCCTCCCAGGCTTCGCGCCGGGCCCCTTCTTCGGGGGCTTCGTTAAGCTCCAGATAGCCCGCCGGCAGGGTCCAGTAACCGAGGCGCGGCGCGATGGCGCGGCGGCACAGGAGGATACGATCATCCCACCGCACCACGGCACCGACGATCATCTTGGGATTTTCGTAATGAATGAACCCGCAATCGGGACACATCAGGCGGGCCCGGTCATCCCCTTCGGGGATGGTCTCGACCCGGGGTCCGTTTCCCACGGGCGGCGTCTTGGGCGGCAAACTCATGGCCGGCATGTTGAACGCGTCGGGGCGGGTGCACAAGCCCCCTGGGTCGGGCCGGAATTATTGCGGAGTAATGCTCTAGACGAGTATGTTGACGACACTGCCCCGGGGAAGGTTGGGCGACCCGGGGCCAGGGACCGGGGGCAACGCCGGTGCCGGGGCGGCCGACCGGGCCGCGGTGTCGCGCGCCGCCAAGGCCTTGGCGGCGGCGGCAAGCGCCGGCGGTTGAGCCGATACCGGCGACTTGGCGGGCTGGGTGATGCCGGCGGCGGCCTGGGCCGGTTGGGACGACAAAACGTGAAAAAGGGCGGCGCTGGGTGAAATTTGCATTAAAATCCTTGACCCTATGACTTTCGTGGCAGCGGCGGCGACCCCGGACCTGGACCTGCCGGGTGGCCTGCCCGGTGGCCTGCCAGGTAGCCTGAGTGAACGCCAGGACATCCTAGTTTTGCTTAATTAACAAGCCCTTAACCTCTACCCCGGACCAGCGGCGTTTACCAATGATTAAGCTAAATACCCCCTAAATGGTCCGGAAATTGGCGGGGGCGCGGATGACCGGGTCCTTTTGGCCGCAGGCACTTCCATGACCGACGACATCAACAAAGACGATTACGAAGCATTGTTGGAAATGGCGCGGAACAAAACCGCCGCCGGGCGAGCCTTGCTCGCCGCCGCCATGGACGATCTTTTCCGCCAAAGCAACGATGTCCTGACCGACCACGAACGGACCTTGATGTCCGGCATTCTGCGCGGCCTCCTGCACGCCGCGGAGATGTCGGTTCGCCGCGAACTCGCCGACAAGCTGGCGGCTTTGGACAACGTCCCCGACGATCTGATCGCCACCCTGGGCGACGACGAAATCGAGGTCGTCTACCCGATCCTGGTCGGCAGTAAACTGCTCTACGATACCGACCTCGTCGAGATCATTCGCCACCGCACCCTGCAACACCAGCTTGCCATCGCCATGCAGCGCTCCGCCGGCGCGGGCATATCCGGGGAATTGCCGGAGAACGGCGGCCAGGACGTGATCAAGGCGTTGATGGAAAACACCAATGCACGCATATCGAAGTCCACCATGGAATACCTGGTGGAACAGTCTAAACGCGTCGACGGCTATCAGAACCCCCTGCTGCGCCGGCCCGATTTCAACCAGGAGGTCGCCAAGCGCATCTATTGGTGGGTGTCCGCGGCCCTGAGAAAATACCTGGCGGACCAATTCGATATCGACCCCAGGGAACTGGATCAAGCCCTCGACGCCACGGTGGCGGAAATCTCGGCCCACGAATCGGAGCCCGGCGTCGTCGTGAACCAGGCGGAGGAACTCGCCCGGCGGGTGGCGGAGAACGGGCAGATCACGCCAAAGATCATCATCGGGGTCCTGCGCCAAGGCGAAATTCCCCTGTTCGAGGCCCTGTTCGCGGCCCATGCCGGGCTCAGGCTGAAACTTGTCCAGCGCATCATCTTCGAACCGGGGGGCGAAGCCCTCGCGGTGGCCTGCAAGGGGATCGAAATACCCCGGGACGACTTCGCCACCCTCTTCATGCTGAGCCGCGAGGCGCGGTTCGGTGAACCGGTCACCGGCCGGCCGGAACCGGCCCGGATACTGGAACTCTATGACCGGGTCCGCCTCGAGCTTGCCCAGACGATTGTGGGCAGATGGCGGTGTGACCCCGATTACCTCGACGCCATGCGCGTCTTGTCGAAAACGGCACCCAACGGCGCCTCCGCTCCGGGGGACAGCGGCAATTCAGCATCTTCATGACGGCCGGCCCGGGGTCATCCTGCCCAAAGGACGGATCCCAGGCCGATAACCCTAGCCGGCCAAGGCCGAGACGGCGGGCAGTTCTTTCCCTTCCAGCCATTCCAGAAAGGCGCCGCCGGCGGTGCTGACATAAGAGAAATCCTCGATCACGCCGGCGCCGGCCAACGCCGCCACGGTATCGCCGCCGCCGGCCACCGACACCAAGGCGCCGGCTTTGGTGGCCTGGGCCACGCTTTTCGCCACGGCCTGCGTGCCGGCATCGAAGGGCGGGAATTCGAAGGCGCCCAGGGGGCCGTTCCACACCACCGTGCGGCACTGGCCGAGGATTTCGATGGCCCTCGCCACCGAGGCCGGCCCGATGTCGAGAATCATCAAGCCGGCGGGGACCTCATCGATGGCCACCGTAGCCGCCTCATGGCCGGCCTCGGGCCCCGGCGCCACCACCGCATCCACCGGCAACACCAACTCGCAGCCCCGGGCCGCGGCCTGGGTGCGGATGCGGGCCGCGGTTGGCGCCATCTCGCGCTCGCACAGCGAGGCGCCGACGTCGATTCCGCCGGCATGAAGAAAGGTGTTGGCCATGGCGCCGCCGACCACCAGCTTGTCCACCTTGGCGCTGAGATTGCCGAGCAGTTCCAGCTTGGTCGAAACCTTAGCCCCGCCGACCAGGGCGCAAAGCGGACGCTTAGGTGATTCCAGGGCGGCGCCAAGGGCCTCGAGTTCGGCCTGCATGAGCCGCCCGGCGACCGCCGGCAGGTGCCGGGTGATGGCAACCAATGACGCATGGGCGCGGTGGGCCACGGAAAAAGCGTCATCCACGTAAATCTCGCCGAGTTCGGCCAAGGCGCCGGCGAAGCGGGGATCGTTGTCCTCTTCGCCGCCATGGAAGCGCAGGTTCTCCAGCAGCGCCACGCCGCCGGCTTCGAGCCCGCCCACCACCGAGGCGGCCACCGGGCCGATGCAGTCGGCGGCGAAAGCCACCGGGCGGCCCAGTGCCTCGGCCAGGGGCGCGGCCAGGGGCGCCAGGGACAGATCCACCACCCGCACGCCCTGGGGCCGGCCGAAATGGCTCATCACGATGACCCGCGCGCCCTTGTCCGCCAACTCGGCGATGGTCGGCGCGGCCCGTTGGATTCGCGTCATGTCGCCGACCCGGCCGTCCCTGACCGGCACGTTGAGGTCGACGCGGACCAGCACCCGCTTGCCCGCGACCTCGACATCGTCGAGGGTGTCGAAAATGATGCCGCCGTGATCCATGGCCCGACCAGACTTCGCTAGGGCGCATCCCGGTCAATTTAGCCCATTTGACCGGGATGCGCCCGGTTAGCCGAGCTTCCCCACCATGGCCGCGACGTCGGCCATGCGGTTGGAAAAGCCCCATTCGTTGTCGTACCAGCTGAGCACCCGGACCAAGCGGCCCTCGATCACCTGGGTTTCCGCCAGGTCGAAGATGGAACTCGCGGGATTGTGGTTGAAATCACTGGAAACCAGGGGCTCGTCGGTGGTGGCGAGGATCCCCTTCAGCGGCCCCCGGGCGGCCTTGACCATGGCCGCATTGATGCCTTCGACGGTGGCCCGCTTGTTGGGCACGAAGGTGAGATCCACTAAGGACACGTTGATGGTGGGCACCCGCACGGCGGTGCCGTCGAGCTTGCCCGCGAGGTCCGGCAGCACCAATCCCACCGCCTTGGCGGCGCCGGTCGAGGTGGGGATCATGTTGTGGGCCGCCGCCCGGGCGCGCCGGAGATCGCCGTGCAGGGTATCGTGGATGCGCTGATCGCCGGTATAGGCGTGGATGGTGGTCATGAAGCCGCGCTGGATGCCGAAGGCACGGTGCAGCACATAGGCCACCGGCGCCAGGCAATTGGTGGTGCACGACGCGTTGGAAATGATCCGGTGGCTTTTCCTGAGCCTTTTGTGATTGACGCCCATGACCACGGTGATGTCTTCGCCGCTGGCGGGGGCCGAGATCAGCACCCGCTTGGCGCCCGCCTCCAGGTGCTTGCCCGCCGCCTCGCGCTTGGTGAAGAGGCCGGTGCATTCCAGCGCCACATCGACCTCGAACTTCCCCCAGGGCAGGTGCGCCGGGTCGCGGACGGCCAAGACCGGGACCGTGCCGCGGCCGAAATTTATGCCCGTCTTGGTGGCCCGGACCCTGCCGGGGAACCGGCCGTGCACCGAATCGTATTTGAGCAGGTGGGCATTGGTCTCGATGGAACCGAGGTCGTTGATGGCGACCACCTCGATGTCGCGCCGGCTCCGTTCATGAATGGCCCGGAGAACGAGACGCCCGATGCGCCCGAACCCGTTGATGGCGACCCGTGTCGGCATGATCCTCTCCCCTCTGATAAATCTATCGGCCGCCGCGGCCTTTCGCCTCGAGGCAAGCCTTGGCCTTGGCGACCACCGCTTCGGCGGTGATGCCGAAATCCTCGAAAAGGTCCTTGGCCGGCGCCGATTTCCCGAAGCCGGTCATCCCCACTACGCCGCCGGCGGTGCCGACATAGCGTTCCCAGCCGAAGGCGGCGCCGGCTTCCACGGCGACGCGCACCGCGTCTGCGCCCAACACCGCTTCCCGGTCCGCCGCCGGCCGTTGGTCGAACAACTCCCAGCACGGCATGGAGACCACCGCCGTCTCGATGCCCTGGGCGAGCAACTGGTCGCGGGCGGCGAGCGCGAGCGCCACTTCGGAACCGGTGGCGAGAAGGCTCACCGCGGCGGTGCCCGAAGGGGCGGCGGCCAGGACATAGCCGCCGCCGGCCGAAAGATTGGCGGCGGCGGCCTCGGTCCTGACCGGGCGCACGATCTGGCGGGTCAGCGCGATCAGCGAGGGCCGGTTCTTCTGCCCCAGGGCCAGGGCCCAGCACTCGGCGGTTTCCACCGCGTCGGCCGGGCGAAACACCGCCAGGTTGGGCATGGCGCGCAGGCTCATCAAATGCTCCACCGGCTGGTGGGTGGGCCCGTCTTCGCCGAGACCGATGGAATCATGGGTCATGACGTAGATCACCCGGAGCCCCATCAGGGCGGCCAAGCGGATCGAAGGCCGGCAGTAATCGGTGAAAACCAGGAAGGTGCCGCTGTAGGGGATGATGCCGCCATGCAGCGCCATGCCGTTCATGGCCGCGGCCATGGCGTGTTCGCGCACGCCGTAATGGATGAAGCGCCCGGCGAAGTCGTTGCCGTCCAGCACGCCTTGGACCTTGGTCTTGGTGTTGTTGGAGCCCGTCAGGTCGGCCGACCCGCCGATCATTTCGGGCACCGCGGCGGTGATCACCTCGAGCACCTCCTGGGAGGCCTTGCGGGTGGCCCAGACCGGCGCCCGGTCGACCAAGGTCGCGATATGGCCGGAGACGGCGTCGTCGAAGCCGGCGGGCAGGTCGCCGGAAATGGCGCTCTCGAACTCCGCCCGCTGGCCCGCCGCCGCCAGGCGGCGGCGCCAGGCCGCGCGGGCCGAGGCGCCGCGCGCGCCGGCCGCGCGCCAGGCGTCCGCCACGTCATCGGGGATCTCGAAAGGCGGGCTGGTCCAGCCCAACGCCTCGCGGGTGGCTTGGACCTCTTCGGCGCCCAAGGGCGCGCCGTGGGTCGCGGCGGTGCCGCCCTTGGTGGGCGCGCCGAAGCCGATGGTGGTGGCAAGGGCGATGAACGACGGCCGGCCGCTTTGCCTGGCCGCACCGATCGCCGCGGCGATGGCGTCGGGGTCGTGGCCATCGGCGCTGGCGGTGTCCCAGCCATAGGCCTCGAAGCGCTTGGCGGTGTCTTCGGAGACGGTCATGGAGGTCGGGCCATCGATGCAGACCTTATTGTCGTCGAACAGCACGATCAGGCGCGATAACCCCAGATGGCCGGCAAGGGAGGCGGCTTCGTGGCTGATGCCTTCCATGAGACAGCCGTCGCCGACCATGGCGTAGGTGTAATGATCCACCAGTTCACCGCCGAAGCGCGCCGCGAGGTGACGCTCGGCGATGGCCATGCCGACGGCATTGGCGAACCCCTGGCCGAGCGGCCCGGTGGTGGTTTCGATGCCGGCGGCGGCGCCGAATTCGGGGTGGCCCGCGGTGCGGCTGTCCAGTTGGCGGAAATTCCGCATCTCGTCGATGGTGATGTCGGCGTATCCGGTGAGGTAGAGAACCGAATAGAGCAACATCGAGCCGTGGCCCGCCGACAACACGAAGCGGTCGCGGTCGGGCCAGGTGGGGTCCAAGGGATCGAACTTGAGGAACCGGGTGAACAGCACCGTCGCCATGTCGGCGGCGCCCATGGGCATGCCGGGATGCCCGGAGGCGGCGCGTTCCACCGCGTCCATGGCGAGGAAACGGATGGCGTTGGCCATCCGGTCGTGAAGCGCTGGATCGATGGGTGAAAGGCTCGCCTCCGGCGCCTCTGCCTCCGCCACGTTGTTAGCCCTCCCGGTGAACAAATCGCGCGAAACGCGCGGCTCGGATTGTCAGACGGCACCCTGGTTGATAAGCAATCGCGCCGCCGGTGGCAACAGGTGAATCGCCTGTTTCCACCGCCACGGCAAATTCCCGCCCAATCGAACCATTTGACGGTAAATCGCCGTTAGGCGGATTCTCGCCAAGTTCCCAGCGATGGGCTAAGGTGCCGCCCCGCCCCGCCCCCGTTTTCCGGCACCCCGAATCCGTCCATGACCGATCTTTCCAGCCTCCGCCACCGGCTCCCCGGCATTCTCCGGGCCCTGGCCATCGGCATTCCCGCGGGCGCGCTGTTCGACTGGCTCGACACCCCCATTCCGTGGATGATCGGGCCGATGATCGCCGTGGCGGCGGTCAACCTCATGGGCAACACCGTGTTCGCCCCGCCCTACGCGCGCCAGACCGGGCAGGTGATCCTGGGGTCCGCGGTGGCGCTTTATTTCACGCCGCCGGTGGTGGCCGTCCTGGGCGCCAATCTGGGCGCCATCGCCGCCGCCACCGCATCGGCCTTCATGATCGGCGGGCTCGGCGCGCTGGTCCTCAGCCGGGTATCGGGGGTCGACGGCAAATCGGCGTTTTTCGCCTCGATCCCGGGCGGGGCCATGGCCATGGCGGTGCTGGCCGACCGCTACGGGGCCGCCATCCCGCCGGTGGCGGTCGCCCATAGCCTGCGCGTCTCCATCGTCGTCATCGTCGTGCCCTTCGCCCTCACCTATGGCGGCATTCCGTTGGAGGCCGCCGCCTACCGCCCGCAACTGCCGCTGGAGGTGCTGATCCTGGTGCCCTGGATCGCTTTCGGCTTCCTGCTGGGCGAGATTTCCGAGCGCCTGGGGCTGGCCAACGGCTATCTTCTGACGCCCATTTTCTTCGGCGCGGCGCTCACCCTGGGCGGCGTCGCGCTGTCCGCCGTGCCCTCTTGGATGACCGATTTCGCGCAGCTCATGTTCGGCCTGGTGCTGGGCGCGCGCTACGAGAGGGCCTTCTTCCTCCGCTACAAACTGTTCATCCCCTTCGCCCTGCTCAACTCGTTCTTCATCCTGATCGTCTCGGCGCTGGTGGCGCTGGTCTTGGCCTGGGCCTTCGGCCTGCCCATCGCCACCATGCTCATCGCCACCGCGCCGGGCGGCCTCGCCGAGATGACCATCTTAGCCCAGGCGCTTCAGGTGGGCGTGCCCGTGGTGGTGGCCTTCCACATATTCCGCGTGCTGGTGGTCAATATGGCGACGCCGTATATTTACACCCTCGGCCTATGGCTGCGCGCGCGGTTGCTCCGCGCCCAGCCCGGCCGCTAACCGGCCCGCCGCCAGACCCTTTGGGTCTCCCGGCCAAGGCCCGGTCCAGGACGACGAGAGGAAGGCCATGGCGAGCAGGATCAAGGACGGCCCCGAGGACGCGCCAAGGCGCCCGGCCGGCGACCAACCCACACCCCAACCGAAAGCTTTGCTCGACGGCCTGCGCGTGGTCGAGGGATCGGCCTTCGTGGCGGCGCCCCTGGGCGGCATGACCCTGGCCCAGTTGGGCGCCGACGTCATCCGTTTCGACCCCATCGGCGGCGGGCTCGATCACCGGCGCTGGCCGCTGACCAAGGATGGCGCCAGCCTATTCTGGGCCGGGCTGAACAAGGGCAAACGGTCCATCGCCATCGACCTGGCGCGCCCCGAGGGCGCGGATCTGGCGACCCGCCTGATCACCGCGGAGGGCGAGGACCGGGGCATATTCCTGACCAATTTTCCGGCCCGCGGCTGGCTCGGCTACGACCGGCTGCGCGGCTTTCGCGAAGACCTGGTGATGGTCAACGTCACCGGCGACCACCTGGGGCGTTCCGAGGTCGACTACACCATCAACGCGGCCATGGGATTCCCCATGGTGACCGGGCCCAAGGACGCGGCCGGGCCGGTCAATCACGTGCTGCCGGCGTGGGACGCCATCACCGGCCTGTGGGCGGCCTGCGGCATCCTGGCGGCGGAACGCCAGCGCCGGGCGACCGGCCAAGGCCAGCTGGTGACCCTGGCCTTGGCCGACGTGGCGCTGGCGGTGACCGGCGCTCTCGGCATGATCGGCGAAGTGATGGTCAACGACCAGGACCGGGCGCGGCACGGCAACGATTTGTTCGGCGGCTTCGGCCGCGACTTCGCCACCGCCGACGGCCGGCGCATCATGGTGGTGGGCCTGACCGCGCGCCAATGGCAGGGGCTGGTGGCGGCGACCGGGTTGGCGGAGGAAATGGCGGCGCTGGGCGAGAAGCTCTCGCTCGACCTATCGGACCAGGGCAACCGCTTCATCGCCCGCGATGAGATCGCCGCCCGGCTGGCGCCGTGGATCGGCGCCCGTTCCCTCGGCCAATGCGCCGAGGCCTTCGACGCCAACAATGTGTGCTGGGGGCCTTACCAGACCTTCCGCGAACTGGTCGAGAACGATCCCCGGTGTTCCACCGCCAATCCGCTGTTCGCCATGGTCGATCAGCCGGGAATCGGGCCTTTGTTGATGGCCGGGTCGCCGCTGGTGGGGGATGGCCTGGGGCGCCCGGCGCCGCGGCCGGCGCCGGCCCTTGGTGCCGATACCGACGCCGTGCTGGCCGAAGTGCTCGGTCTTTCCGCGGGCGAGATCGCCAAGCTCCATGATTCGGGTGTCGTCGCCGGCCCCGAAAAACGCCCCTGAGAACCCCTTGCGGTCCCGGTGCCGGGTTTGATGGTTTGGCGATAGGGCGGGGAAAATACGTATTCCCCTTGAAAATACGCCGATAAACGTTATTAGGGCGACCGGGTAGCCTTAAAATAACCACAATGAGCCATCAAATAACCGCTCGGTAATTTTAGTCATCGGCACTGGGGGCCGGCCGTTCATGGCAGCAATGATAGAAGTCGAGGGGCTATGCAAACGGTTTGGCTCGATCCAAGCCGTCGTCGACGTTTCGTTCAAGGTCGAGCGCGGCGAGGTGCTGGGGTTCCTCGGTCCCAACGGCGCCGGCAAGTCGACCGCCATGAGGATGATCACCGGTTTCCTCGAGCCCGATTCCGGCACCGTGCGGCTGGAAGGCGTCGATATCCAGGATCAACCGATCGCCTCGCGGCAGAATCTCGGCTACATGCCGGAAGGGGCGCCCAGCTATCACGAAATGACGCCGCTGGGATTCCTCGGCTTCATCGCCGGCATTCGCGGGTTTTCCGGATCCGAGGCGGAAGACCGCATCGCCACCGCAACCCAGCAGACCCAACTGGGCAGCGTGCTCTATCAGCCCATCGACACCCTGTCACGCGGGTTCAAGCGCCGGGTGGCCCTTGCCCAGGCGCTTTTGCACGATCCCGAAATCCTGGTTCTCGACGAACCGACCGACGGACTCGACCCCAACCAGAAACACGAAGTGCGGACCCTGATCCAGGAAATGGCGCCGCGGAAGGCGATCATCATTTCCACCCACATCCTGGAAGAGGTGGACGCCGTGTGCTCCCGCGCCATCATCATCGCCCACGGGCGCATCGTCGCCGACGGCACGCCCGACGAGCTGGAATCCCGCTCCGATAGGCACATGGGCGTCTCCATCACGGCGACCCGGGAAACCTGCCAGCAACTGATGGCCGGCATCAACGCTCTCGATGGGGTCGCCGAAGCCGAACTGGATTCCCGCGGCCTGTTCGTGAAGCCGGTGCGCGGCAGCGACATTCTCGACCCCGTGCGCGTCGTGGTCGGCCAGAGCGGGCTTTCGGTGGCCGACATCCGCGTTGAGCGGGGACGCCTGGAGGATGTGTTCCGCGCGGTGACCATTCCCAGCGGCACGGGGCCCAGCGGCACGGGGGACCGCCCATGAACGTGATCTGGATATTGTTTCGCCGCGAGTTCGTGAGCTATTTCATCACCCCTATCGCCTATGTCTTCATCGTTTTTTTCCTGGGCCTTCTGGGCGCCATGACGTTTTTCCTGGGCGGCTTCTTCGATCGCGGCCAGGCCGACCTGGCCCCCTTCTTCGCCTTCCACACCTGGCTTTATCTGCTCTTGATCCCGGCGATTTCCATGCGCCTTTGGTCCGAGGAACGCCAGACCGGCACCATCGAACTGCTGCTGACCCTGCCGGTGTCCGCCACCCAGGCGGTGATCGCGAAATTCCTCGCCGCCTGGGCTTTCGCCGCCATCGCGGTGGCGCTCACCTTTCCCTTCTGGATCACCGTCAACTACCTGGGCGAGCCCGACAACGGCATCATCATCGCCGGTTACGTGGGCTCCCTGGTGATGGTCGGCGCCTATCTCGCCATCGGCTCGTGCTTGTCGTCGGCCTCCAAGAACCAGGTCATCGCCTTCGTGCTGGCGGTTCTGGTGAGCCTGTTGTTCACGGTGGCGGGCACGCCCCTGGTCCTGGAGCTGGTCAGCGGCTGGGCGCCGGCCCTGGTGATCGACGTGATCGCCGGCCTGAGCTTCATCGCCAATTTCGATGCCATTTCCAAAGGCGTGCTGGATCTCGTCAACCTGATCTACTTCCTCTCGGTGATGACGCTGTTCCTGTTCATCAACATCATCCTCGTCAACCTTTTGAAGGCGCGCTAGGCAACCATGGCCGGCATCGTTTCCCTGTTCGCCCCCATGAGCCGCCGCTCCCTGGCGCTTTGCAGCATCGTGCTCGCCGTGACCCTGTTCCTGTCGGTTAATATTCTTGCCCGGGGCATGCTGGTCGGGGCCAGGCTCGATCTCACCGTGGACAAGCTGTTCACCCTGTCCCAAGGCACCCACAAGGTTCTGTCGCGAATCGACGAGCCGGTCACCCTGAGGCTCTATTTCTCCTCGATCCTCGGCAAGGAACTGCCGGGGCTTGCCAAATACTCCGGCCGGGTCAAGGACATGATCGGCGAATACGTCGCCAATGCCGGAGGCAAGGTCCGCCTGGTGGAGATCGACCCGGTGGCCTATTCCGACGCCGAGGACGAAGCGGTGGCCTTCGGCCTGCGGGGGTTGCCTCTCGACCGAACCGGCGAACAGGTTTATTTCGGCCTGGTCGGCACCAATTCCACCGACGAGGAAGAGATCATCCCCTTCCTCTCGCCAAGCCGGGAACCCTATCTCGAATACGACCTCACCAAGATGGTCTTCCGCCTCGCCAATCCCAAGCGCAAGACCATCGGATTGATGTCCTGGCTGCCGGTGCGCGGCTTCCCGGGCTCGATGATGTCCAGGCTTTCGTCCATGGGCCGGCCGTGGCAGTTGGTGAGCCAGCTCGATCAGTTGTTCCAGGTGGACAACGTGCCCACCGATAGCGACGAAATCCCCAAGAAGATCGATGTTTTGTTCGTCTTGCATCCGGCCGAGCTGGCCGAGAAGACGGCCTATGCCATCGACCAGTTCCTGCTGCGCGGCGGGCGGGCCTTGATCTTCGTCGATCCCCTGGCCGAGATCGCCCAGCGGGTGCCCGGCGCCGGCGGCAAGTTCGTGCCCACGAGCTCCGACCTCGGCCCCATCTTCAAGACCTGGGGCCTGGAATACGACAAGACCAAGGTGGTGGGCGACATGCTGGCGGCCCAGCGGGTCAATGCCGGCACCCGGGGCGGGAGGGCGGTGCCGCTGGAATATCCGGCCTGGCTGCAATTGAAGCGGACCAACGTGGTGGGCGACGACCTGATCACCACCGAGATCGACAACATGTTGATGGCCAGCGCCGGCGCGCTCGGCTTCAAGGCGGGCAGCGGCCTCACCTTCACGCCCATCATCGCCACCTCCGAGCAATCCATGCTGCTCGAGGCCGAAGATCTCAAGGGCCGGCCCGACTTCGTCACCATCGTCAAAGATTTCAAGCCCTCGGGTAAACGCTATACCCTGGCGGCGCGCGTCTCGGGGCCCGTGGCCTCGGCCTACCCCAAGGGCCCGCCGCCGGTTGCCGCCTATATCAAGGTCAAGAAGAAAGACAAGAAAAAACCCGGCGAGGACGAAAAGGCCAAGCAGGCGGAACCGAGCGCGGCCGCCAAGAAGAAGGCCGAGACCCGGCGCGCGGCCCTGGCCAAGGTCCATCTCGCCAAGTCCAAGGGGTCGATTCATGCCGTGGTGTTCACCGATACCGACATGCTGCGCGATGAATTCTGGATCAGGGTCCAGAACCTGCTCGGTCAAACCATCACCATTCCGGTGTCCGACAACATGAACCTGGTCACCAACGCCATCGACAACATGACCGGATCCGACGAATTGATCGGCCTGCGTTCACGCGGCGTTTCGGTCCGCCCCTTCACCCTGGTGCAGGAAATGACCCGCAAGGCGGAGCTGGAACTCCGCGCCAAGGAACGCGAGCTTCAATCGCGGCAGGATGAAACCGAACGCAAGCTTCGCCAGTTGCAATCCCCGGTCCGCGGCAAGGGCGACCGCGCCATCCTCAGCCGCAAGCAGCTCAAGGAAGTCGAAAAGTTCAAGGGTAAGCTGCTGACCATCCGCAAGGAGCTGCGCGCCGTGCAACTGGGCCTGCGCAAGGACATCGAAGAGCTCGAAGGCCGCTTGTGGTTCTTCAATATCGGCCTGATTCCCTTCCTGGTGGCGCTGACGGCGGTGGTGTTGGGTCTCGCCCGCACCCGGCGGCGGCGCCAGCGCATGGAAACGGAAGCGCGGGGCTAGACCGCCATGAACCCCAAATCCTTTCTCGCGCTCCTGGTGGTGACCATCGCCGCCGCCGCCGCCGCCGCCGCCATGATCGCCTCGCGCGACACCGGCACCGGCGTGCGCGGCGAAGGGACGGTGATGTTTCCCGGTCTCATCGGCAAGGTCAACGACGTGCGCCGGGTCAAGGTCACGCGGGGAACCGGCACGTCGACCCTGGTGGCTTCGACAAAAGACGGCAAGGACACCTGGAAGCTGATCGAGCTGTACGGCTATCCGGTGCCGCTGCTTTCGGTCCGCGCGGTGGCGGCGGGAATGGCCCAGGTCGCCCGCATCGAAGCCAAGACCACGCGGCCCGCCAATTACGCCAAGATCAGGGTCGAGGATCCCAAGGGCAAGGGCTCGCGCTCGGCCCGGGTGGAGCTGTTCGGCAGATCCGGCGAAAAGCTCGCCGATCTCATCGTCGGCATGGAGAAGCTCTCGCTCGGCGGCTTGGGCCAGCTTTATGTCCGCCGGCCCGGCGAGCAACGGGCCTGGCTCGCCCGGGGCAAGATCGCGGTGCCCGAAAAGCGCGCCGGCTGGGTCGATCAGATGATCGTCGAGATCGACCTCCCCCGGGTCCGCGAAACGACCCTGTTCACCACCGGCGATAAGCCGTTGCGGATCTTCAAGAAGGCCGAACGGGACCAGGATTTCATCGTCGAGGGCATGTCCGAGGACCATGAGCTGAAAGAGCTGTTCGGCGCCGAGGACATATCCCGGTCGATCCAGAACCTGGCCTTCGAGGAAGTGCGCCCGGCCAAGGAAATCGGCATCGGCGTCACCGGGACGCCCCGGGTCCGCCATGTCACCTTCGACGGGCTGATCATCGAGGGCTGGATGAAGACGGTGGGCAAGAAGCGTTGGTTCACCTTCCGCGCCCGGCCCAACCCGGCACCGCTCGAGGGCGAAAAAGTCGAGGCGGCCAAGATCGCCGAGGAAGTGGCCAAGATCAGCCGCGTCAACGGCGGCTGGGCCTATACCATTTCCAAGTTCGAGACCAAGAACATGTTCAAGACCCTGGACTCGTTGATCCAGCTCAAACCGGGCGCCAAGCCGGCCCCGGCCGACAACGGCGGCAAGTAGCCCCCCGGATCGGCGCGGCGATCCGTCGCCGTAGACAACCCGCCCTATTATCCGCTATCACCCCACAGCCGGGACCGCGGGCTCTGCCCGGCGAGCGGATGACACGCCCCGCGAGGGCCAAGAAAAAAGGAAGTGGACGGCCTCATGAACCAAGGCGAGCGCGGCCCCAAGCTGCTGTACGACCCCCATATCTTCGTCTGCCTGGACGACAAGGGCGCCGAGCCGGGGCGCGGATGCTGCGCCGATCGGGGGGTGATGGAGTTGTTCACCCACATGCGCGGCTATGCCAAGCAGAACGGGGTGACCGGCATCCGCATCAACCGGTCGAATTGCCTCGACCGCTGCGAACTCGGCCCCATCATGGTGGTCTACCCCGAGGGCACCTGGTACGCGGTCCGCACCAAGGAAGACGCCGAAGAAATCGTCCGCAGCCACATTATCGAGGGCCGCCGCGTGGACCGGCTGGTTGTCCGGCCCTCCGACTGCGTGGCCGGCGACCTGGCCTTAGCGGAAAAAACCGAATAAGCCGCGCCGGGCGGACATCGATTCAAGATCACGCCCCGCGCGGCAGGGGGGCGCGTCACAGGAGACAACGGACACATGGCGTCCCAGCCCAAGAACACGGAACTCTTCCTCGAGGCCCATATTCTCTGCTGCTGCAACCAGCGGCCCGAAGGCCATCCGCGCAGTTGCTGCGCCGACCGCGGCGGCCGGGAGCTCATGGAGACCATCGCCAGACGCATCGCCGAATCCGGCCTGGACAACGTCACCGTCACCGAGGCCGGGTGCATGGAACGCTGCGAGCTGGGCCCGACCATGGTGATCTATCCCGACGCGGTCTGGTACTCCTACGCCAACCAGGACGACATCGACGAAATCATCGAGAGCCACCTCAAGGGCGGCCGGCCGGTCGATCGCCTGGTGCTGGACCCCGACCAGAAGCTCCCCAACCCCAAGACCGTGGATCTTCTCGAGGTCACGGTCACCGCCGTCAAGGACGAGACCGCCGACATCAAATCCCTGGTGTTGGCAGCGCCCGACGGCGCACCGCTTCCCGCTTTCGACGCCGGGGCCCATATCGACGTGATGACCGGCAACGGCATGCGGCGGTCGTACTCCATCGCGTCCGACCCCGCCGACCCAACGAGCTATCTCCTGGGGGTGCTGCGGGAACCGGAAAGCCGCGGCGGGTCGACCTGGATTCACGACACGCTCAGGGCCGGGGACAGCCTCAAGATCACCAAGCCGCTGAACAACTTCCCGCTCGCCGAGAACGCGCGAAAGCACATCCTGATCGCCGGCGGGATCGGCATCACCCCGGTGCTCGCCATGGCCCGGACCCTCGCCGCCGGCGATGCCGATTTCGAACTCCATTACTGCACCCGGACCCCGGAAGGCACGGGTTTCAGGCGCGAAGTGGAGGCCATCGCCGGCGACCATCTCAGCTATCATCACGACGGCGGGGACCCGTCCCGGGGCATCGAGCTCGATGCGGTCTTGGGCGGATGTCCGGCGGGCACCCATGTCTACGTCTGCGGCCCCAGGCCGCTGATCGAAGCGGTCCGCGCGGCGGCGGCCGGGTGGCCCGAGAACCACGTCCATTTCGAGCTGTTCTCGGCGCCGCCGGACCGCGATTGGCACAACGAACCCTTCGAAATCTACCTCTCGCGCCGGCGCATGGACCTCACCGTGCCGGCCGACCGCACGATCTTGGAAGTGGTCCGCGAAGCCGGCGTATTCGCCGATTCATCGTGCGAACAGGGATTGTGCTCGACCTGCCAGGTGCGGGTGATCTCGGGCGAGGTCGAGCATCGCGACCAGGTCCTGACCGCCGAGGATAAAGCCAAGGGGGAGACCATGATGATGTGCGTTTCCCGGGGCTTGCCGGGGGACAAGCTGGTCATCGATATCTGACGGCGACCGGCGTTCAGCTCACGCTATTGAAATAGTGGCAATCGGTGGAATTGACCCAGGTGGTCCGGAGCTCGATGGGCTTGCCGTCGAGGCCGAAGGAGATGCGCAGGATTTGCAGCAGGGGCGCGCCCATCTCTACTTCAAGCGCTTCCGCCGCTTGGCTTTCGGCGGCCACCGCCGAGAGCCACTCTTCCGCCCGCGCCGCGAGGACCCCGTATTCCTTCTCCATGATCACATAGGTGTTGGCCCGGGGATTTTTATCCAAATGATCGACGAAACCGGGGAAGACGTCGTTCACCAGGACGATTTCGTCGCGCAGGACCGGCGCGCCGTTGATGGCCCGCACCCGGTAAATGCGGACCACTTCGGATTCCGGTCCGATATGCAGGGCCTCTTGCTCGGGCTGGGACGCCGAGGCCACCACATGGCGGACGGAGACGTTGACCCTCTCGGCCAACGGCTTGTGGCTGGCGTCGGTCATGGAAAAGAAATGAACCGGTTGTTCGGCGCCCCGGGCCGCGACGAAAGTCCCCTTGCCCTGATGACGCACCACCACATGCTCGGCCGCCATCTCCTCCAGCGCCTTGCGCACGGTGCCTTGGCTTACGTTGAATTCTTCGGCGAGCTTGGCTTCGCTAGGGAGAATCCCTCCCGGCTTCCAATCGCCCGACACCACGCGTTGAAGCAGAAGCTGCTTTACCTGACGATAAAGCGGTTGAAAATCAGGGGCTTGGACCGTCTCCGACATGCAAATCCCAGATTCAGTGGCAAATCGGCGGGCGGCATCCCAAGCACCACCCGGGAAAAAAGCTATAAATTATAAATTATCTTTAGCGCCTAAACAACATTCACCACATCTTTCACGAGGATACCACGTCCAAGGGGCGGAACAACCGCCCCGAACGGCGCCGCCCTAAGGCAGGTAGGCGCCCCCGGTGAGGTGGATGGTCTGGCCGGTGATATAGCGCGACTGAGGCCCGCAGAGGTGGCGGACCATGGCGGCAACCTCTTCCACCCGGCCCTTGCGCCCCACCAAGGGCCGCATGCGGGCGTGATCCTGGGCGACCTCGGAGGTGGCCCCGCGGACGGTGTCGATCAGCCCCGGAACCACGCAATTCACGGTGATGCCGTCGCCGCCGAGCTCGGTGGCCAGCCCCTTGGTGAAGCCCACCAGGCCGGACTTCGCGGTGGTCACGTGGACCCTCTCCGACGCCCCCATGTGGGCGGTCAGCCCGCCCATGGAAATGATCGTGCCGCCGCCTTGTTTTCGCATATGGGGGATCACCGCCTTGGCACAGAGAAAGGCGCCGTCGAGGATGATGGCGGTGACCTGGTGCCATTCCTCCAGGCTCATTTCGGTGATCGCCGTGCGCAGGCGAATGGCCGCGTTGTTGACCAGGATATCGACCCGGCCCCACCGGTCGACGACCTGGCCGACCATGGCCGCCACTGCGTCGGCATCGGTGATGTCGGCTTGGATCACCATGGCCGCGCCGCCCTGCGCCTCGATCTCGGCCTTGGCTTCCTCGGCGGCGTCGACAGAGGTCTTGACGTTGATGGCGACCTTGGCCCCCCCGTCCACCAGGTCCAGCGCGATCGCCTTGCCGATATTGCGCGCCGCCCCGGTGATGATGGCCACCTGTCCCGCCAGCTCGTTGCTCTTTCCCGTCGCCATGTTTGGTCTCCCTGCTTTCTTAGTTTCGGTACGCGGCAAGGCCACCCAGGTCGGGAAGCGTCCTAAGGTCACGGCAAAACGCAAGCAGCCCGGAGATCGAATCCTCGTCCATTCCCGCGTATGCCAGATTGGCCCTGAACTTGCCGACGATGTCGGCATCGGTCATGGGTTCGCGGGTCCCGCCGCGAAGCCAGGGCTGGTTTTCCTCGACCAATGTGCCGTCCTTGAGGCGGGCCAGGATGTGGCCGGTGTAATTGACCGGGTATTCGTTGGCAGGGTCGACCTGGTAGGTGATGCGCCGGGCCAGGTCCAGGACGGCGGCATCGGCGACGCGCGTTTCGGTGAACTGGGCGAGGCCGGCATCGCCGTCGATCAGCCCTACGGCGATGCAATAGGGGCCCGAGAACTTGGCGCCGTAGGCCGATGGCGGGCGATGCTTGATGGCGAGCGGTTCCCACAACCTGTGCACCGTGCCTTCACCGACCTTGCAGGTCATGGAGTCGATATCCTCGGCTTTGATTCCGGCCTTGCCCATGCGCACCGCGCAATCCACGTAGGGCTGGCACATGGTGCCGCAGGCATAGGGCTTGAACGACAGGCGCCCGGCCTCCCAGCGGCTGCCCAGCGCGCCGGTGAGCGGCTCGAATTCGGCCTCGATGGAAGGGGCGAAGGCGGTATAGAAGCCGTGTTCGCCCTCGAACACGCTCCGCGGCCCGGCGAACCCGGCCTCGGCCATCCCCGCCGCGCGAATCCCCGCCTGGGCCGCCCAGCCGGCATGCATGCGCTTGGTCCAGGATCCGTCGGCGAGGTATTCGATGATGCCCGACGCGCAAGACCCGGCGAGGCCGAAGGCCCGCACCAGGGCCCCTTGGTCGAGCCCCAGGGTGACCCCCGCCGCCGCCGCCGCGCCCATGGCGCCGATCACGGCGGTGGGATGGAAACCCGCGGCATGGATTCCCTTGCCCGCGACCTGGCCCATGCGGCACATCACTTCGATGCCCGCCGCCATGCCGGCGAACGCCCGGGCGCCGGAAAGGCCGCGGCTCTCGGCAAGGGCCAGGACCGCCGGCACCACCACGGCGCCCGAATGCACCGGACAGCCTTCATAGGTGTTGTCGAAATCCTCGCCATGGGCGGCGGTGCCGTTGAGCATCGCCGCCGAGGCCGCGTCCATGCCGTCGGCGCCGAGCCCCAAGGCGGTCGCCCCGCCGGCGCCGCGTTCCCAGCCCTTGGCCAAGGCGGCGACGTAATCGGTCCCCCGCGCCGCATAGGCCAGGCCGACGGTGTCGATCAGGGTGTGGGTGACGCCGAGGACCGCGTCTTCGCTAAGCGCATGGGCATCGAGCCCGGCGAGCCAGGCGGCAAGGGTTTCCGATACGGTTGCCATGGCTTCCCTCACCCGGTCTGGATGGCCCGGGCGAGATCGCCCGCATCATCCAAATCGACCACGCCCCGGGCGGCGTCGATCAGCGCCGACGTCCGCGCGGGATCGAGAATGCCGGCGACGCAGGCGGCGGTTTTCTGTTCGAGATCGTCATCGGTCATCGGCTTGTCGGGCCCGCCCCGGTAGCGTTCGTCCGCCTCCTGTACCAGGGTCTCCCCGGATTTCAATTCCACCTCGATGCGCGACCGGATCACGTCCATGCCCTGGGATTCGATGGCCGCATCGAGGATGCAGGTCACCCGGCCCTGAAGGTCCTGCATGGCCGCGCCCTGGACGAATTGGTCGGTGAACTCGGCACGGCCGGCGCGGCGCGCGATGACCATCATCGACAACAGCGCCGCCATGGAAAACTTGGCCTGGAGGTGGTTCTTGGCGACCGTGTACCGGATGGGGTTGAGGATGTTGGAGCCGGCGAAGAAATCGATCTTCTTCACGTCCCCCGGCTTGACATCGTTTTCGGTCACCAATTTCAATAAAGCATCCATGGACTGGTGGGTGAGGATGCCCGATGGGTAGGGTTTGATGGAAATTCCGGGATCGACCATGGACCAGGTCCTGCCGAAACCCTGGTCGAGCTTGTCCCGGTAAACGCCGCCGCCCATGACCTCCATGAACCCCCAGGGCCCGTCCAGCGCGGCGGGATCGGCGGTGAAGCCGCGATCCGCCAAAAGCGCCGCCGTCACCCCGTTCTCCGATGCCCGGCCCACGTGCAAAGGCTTGGTCATGGTGCCGAAATTGCACCGCAGGCCGGCGCCGAAGCTCGCCGCCATGCCGAAAGCGTGGCGCAATTTATCGCCCCCGAGGCCGGCCAGCTTGGCCGCCGCCGCCATGGCGCCGAAGGTGCCCACCGTGGCCGAGGAATGAAAGCCCTTGCGGTAATGGTCGCTCGCCATCCATTCGGAGATTTTGCTCTCCACCTCGATGCCGGCGACGAAGGCGGTGAGGAAGTCGCGGCCACTGATCTTTCCCAGCTTCTGGACGACCGTGAGCGCGGCGGTCAACGGCGGGATGGTGGGATGGGTCAGAAGCCCGTAAATATGCCGGGGATCGCGGGAAACCTGGGTATCGTCCCAGTCATGGGCATGACCGGCGGTGCCCAGCACGCGCGCGGCCAGCGCCGCCGGCACCTTGGCCGCACCCCGGCCGAGCACCAGGGCATCGGCCCGCCCGCCCTGGTCAACCGCGTCCGCGGCCAGGATGCGTACCGATTCCTCGGCCCCGCCGGCGACAAACAGGCCGAGACCGTCCAGCACGCAGCGCCGGGCTATGGTGAGCACGTCGGCGGGCAGATCTTCGAAGCGCACGGCCTCGATGAATTGGGCGGCGTCTTCGGTAACGTGGCCGGGTTCGTTGGTTGCCATGGAGAACCTCGTGACTGACTGAACGCAAAAGCGCCCGAGAAGAAAACAAACGGCGCGCCATTGCGCAACAGAAATAAGCACCCGCCACGGCGCGCCAGATTAAGCCAGGCGCGCATCGCGGCGGCGCCCGGCCCGGCCCAACCTAGGACGGGCCCTCCAGCGCGTCGCGGATGTGCTGCTGGCGGCGCACCATCCAGGCCCAGAAAATGAGGCACAACACGGCGCCGCCGGTGACCGGCGCCGCCAGCCCCAGAAATTCCGACAACCCGCCCATGGCCAGCGCGCCCAGCGCCGGGCCGCCCCGGGCGACGATGCCGTAAGCCGCCATCACCCGGCCGCGGAATTCCGTCGCCACCGCGGTCTGCACCAGGGTCTGGGTGGACACCCCCTGCACCACGATGGCCCAGCCGGCGACGGTCATGAGAGGCAGGGCCAGCCAGAACCCGGCAATGGTGGAGAATATGATCAAGGACACCGAAATCAACAGCAGGCTGACGGTGATGACATTGGTAAATCCCCGCGTCCCGCCGCGTTGGGTCATCCAAAAGCCCGCGCCCATGGCACCGATCCCGTGGAAAGCAAGAAGGGTGGAGTAGCCGTTGACGCCGCGGTCGAACACCGCCGAAGCGATGCCCGGCAAGAGCTCGGTGAAGGGCCGCACGAACAATGACGTCAGCATGAGGATGACCAGAGCGAGAGCGATGCCCACATGGTTGAAGGCGTAGCGCACCCCTTCCCAGGTCTCGGCCGCGATTCCGGTCTTGTTGGTCGCTGCCCTTTTGGTCGGCGTGATGTCGATCATGAACAGGATCACCACGAACGCCACATAGCTCAACCCGTTGGCGAAGAAAGCCCAGGCCGGGCCATACCAGGCGGTGATGGCGCCGCCCAGCACCGGGCCGATGAAACGGGTGACATTGAAGACCATGGAGTTGATGGCGATGGCCGACGACAGGGCCTCGCGGCCGACGATGTTATAGACCAGGGTCATCCGCGGCGGACGGTTGAAGGCGACCACGGTGCCGCGAAACAGGGCAAAGAACAAAAGCCATTCGATGGTCGCGAAACCGGAGAAGGTGACGGCGCCAAGACCCACCGCCTGGGCGATGGCGAACATCTGGGTGATCCGCAGCAGCCTGAGCGCATCGGTCCGGTCGGTCAGCGTGCCGGCGAACAAGCCGATGGCAAAGGTGGGAAACATATCGGCGAAGGCGATAATGCCGAGCCAGGCGCCGGAATGGGTCAGCTTCCAGGTGAGCCAAGCCATGGCAACCCTCTGTATCCAATTTCCCGAGGTCGACATCAGGTTGCCGAGGACGTACAGGGCGTAATTCCGGTTGCCGAAGGCCCGCCTGATATTGTCTATGCCGCGGGTGCCGATCACCTAAAGCGCGCCTCCGGGGACCACCAGGCACCGGCGCCCGGGCGGCGCTCGGCGGCGCTCATGGGCCCGGTCATGGGCCCGGTCATGGGGATGGCCTGAAACCGGAATCGTAGAGGGCGCCGAGGTCGGTGCCGAGCCATTCCGTGGGAATCTGCCGATTGGTGCCTTCCGCCACCACCCGGTCGTAAACGATTCGCCCAGCCGCGGCGAACTGGATGGCCAGGCCGGAATTGTTCTTGTAATAGACGATCCCCGCGCCGCCCGATCGGACGGCCACCTTGCCGGCGACGATATCCCCCAACTCGACGATGGCGTCGCGGCTGATAAGCCCCGCTTCCAAGGGCTCCAGGAGCTCGGTCTGGTCGTTGTCGATGACGCTTTCCCAGTCGTTCACCACCAATGCCGTCGATTTCGCGTAGGTGGTTTCGTCCACTTCGGTGCGTTTCTTGTTGGTGGCGTCCGAATTGGCGATGGATATCACCAGCTGCCCATCGCTCAGCCAGTCGCCATCGAAGACCGGCTCCATGGCCGTGGTGCAGCAACAGATGACGTCGGCGCCGCGCACCACCTCGCGCGGGTCTTGGGCGGCCACCACCTCGATCTTTCCGGCCGCCTGCTTGGCCTTGGCGGCAACGAATTGCTCGCGGTGGTCGGCATTGGGGCTGAACACCACCACGCGCTCGAATTGCCGCACGCAGGTGATGGCGTCGAACGCCGCGCCGGCCTGTTTGCCGGATCCAAACAGGCCGAGGGTCTTGACGTCCTTGGGCGCGATGTGGTCCACCGCCAGCCCCGAGGTCGCCCCCACCCGCATGCCCGACAGCTTGAACTCGTGCATCAGCGCCAGCGGCTCTGCCGTTTCGATGTCGAACAGGATGACGATGCCCCAACAAAATGGCCGTGGATTTTCGTACAGGCGCCGGTTGTTGGTGGGGCTGGGGGGGACGATGATCTGGGAACCGGCCCGGACGCAGGCGATGCCCACCGAGGGCACGGCGCCCACATGCACGTTGGCGAAGTAGCGGCGGCTCGGGTCGGGATGGCGCGCCTGATAGCGCACCCTGGGCAGGTTGACGGCATCGCCAATGGCAAAATCGGCGAACGCGGTGGCCATGGCATCGATGCATTCGCGCATGGAAAGATGCCGCGCGACGTCTTCGTCGGTAATGATGACCGTCATGATTCTCCCCTTTCAAAAGAAGCGGTTTCCCGCCTTTTTCCGGCCCGGCCGCAGCCGGCGCCCAACGCGCCCGCAATAGATTAATGTTGGCAGGACCCACGATATGTTGTGGCGTACTTGTTCTTCGGTACTAATTGTTGCGTTTGGGGTGGCCCGTTGAAATACTTTTCCCCCTGAGACCGCCGTTAGCCACCCAGGATACCAAATCTCGGTTCAAGGGAGAAATTTATCGAAGGAGGGGGGATGCATGACATTCCTTGACAAAATAAAGGGCTGGCTCGCCGAGATCGTCGAGGTGGGCCTTCTTCTTGTCGCCCTCGGCATCGTCCTGCAAATTCTGATCGGACCCAAGATGATGTTCCTGGGCGATGTGGTGGGCAACCTGACCGGCTTGATCGCGAAACTCGGCGAGAACGGCCTGGTCGGCTTAATCGCCATCTCCATCATTCTCTGGCTGTTCGCCAAGAGAAGCCCCGGCTGATCGGGCTTTCATCGGACCGAAATCCATCATCCGTGAGGGAAAGGGCCGGGGGGTCGCCCCCGGCCCTTTTTTCCGTCCCGCGCGGTGCGCATCAGAAATCGCGCAGCAGGCGGCCATAGCCCGCGATGGAATCATCGACCCCGGAGCGGCGCAGCGCCTGCCAGATGATGGCCTGGATGGGCTGCACCACGGTCACGCCGAACTCCTTTTCGAGGACGTCTATGGCGCCGACCATGGCCCAGTGGGGGCAGGAGTAATAGATGGTGTCGACGTCGGGGAATTTGTCCATGATTTCGCGCCCCAGCGCCGGGGCCACCTCGTCGGGGACCATGCCGAGCTCGATGAACTTGGCCTCCACCCGGACGCAGCCCTGGGGGTCGAGCCCGAATTCGCGCATGTAGCCCATGTGGCGCTCGTCGTGGGATTCATCGTAGGGCTGGACGATGCCCACCTTGTTGCAGCCCAGCGTTTTGAAGGCGTCGCGCTGGGACGAGGCCGAGGTGCTGATGGGGATGCCGACCTCTTTTTCGGTCTCGGCGATCAGCACGTCGATATTGTCGAAGCCGCGGCTGACGTTGATGGGCAGGCCGCCGAAGACCAGGATATCGACCCCCGCCCGGGCCATGATCTTGGCCGCCTTAAGGCTCGCGTCGTAGGACCGGTCGACCTCTTCCTCGGTGCGCTCCACCAGGGGCAGGGTATGGACTACCAGGGTCACGCCATCGGGCACGATCTTGTAAAACTCGTAAGGGAATACCTCCGTTGCCGAAGGCGGCGACGTATAGCCGATCCTGGCGCGGTGACCGTACATGGGCATGGCTGCATCCTCTTCTTTGGCGTTTCATGGAAAGCCCGCGGCGGCTTTGCCGGACGGGCCGGAACCCTAGATCTCGGGCATTAATCCTTCTTCCCGCAGGAAATCAAGGACCAGGGCATCGAACCCGGCGGGGTCTTCGATCATGCAGGCGTGGCCGGCGCCAGGCAATACTTCATGCCGCGCTTGGGGGATCAGCGAAGCGGTTTCCGCGCCCCGGGGCCGGGCGCCGTCGAATTCGCCGTTGATGATCAGGGTCGGCAAGGGGTAGGCGGCGAGGTGAGGCCGCAGGTCCGCCGCCGCCAGCGCCTCGAAGGTCCGGATGATGGCCGCGGGATGGTGGCGCCGGTCGCGCTCGGCGAACCCGGCGAACAGGTATTTACCCAGGACCGAGGCGGCGAACCCGTCGGTCACGCCGTAGTCCATGTGGGCCCGGCGGTAGGGGGAGAATTGCTCTTCCCGGTATCCGGTGATCCGCCGCGACATGTCCTGGGGGCCCGAATTGCCGCCCACCTGGATCACCGCCCGGAAGCGGTCGGGGAACAGGGCGCCCAGCATCAGCGCCGTCTTGGAGCCGATGGAGCATCCCATGACCACGGCCGGCCCAAGGCCGAGGTCGTCCATGACGCCGAGCACGTCGCGGCAGATGTCCTCCAGGGTGAACGGCGTGGTCACCTTTTCGCTGCGTCCCCAGCCGCGAAGATCGACCGAGACCACCGTGAACCAGGTCGAGAAATGGGCCGCCTGGTACAGCCACAGCGTATTGTCGAAGGGAATGGCATGGATCAGCACCAGGGGCGGCCCGGCGCCGGTGACCTCGAAATGGACGGCGATGGAGTTGGCGTGGCTTTTCGGCATGTTCGGCCCCTCCCCTTTCCCGGCCCTTTCCCGGCCCTTTCCAGGGCCTTGCCCGGGCCTTTCCAGGGCCTTTCCAGGGCCTTGCCCGGGCCCGGCCGCCGGGCGCGGCGTCATTGATTATAGATTCGCTTGGAAGCGGCGTCCTTTTTCGATTAGCCTTGCCAGGGAATTAAAATTACCACGCGCATCAAAGCGCCACCAACATTGGGGAGGCTTCCATGATCACCACCCGAATCTTTTTGCGCCTAGGCGCCGGCGTGCTCGCCCTGGCCGCGGCCGGGACCGCCAATGCCGACGCGCTCAGCGATTTTTACAAAGGCAAGCGCCTGACCATGTTCGTCGGTTCCGGGGTCGGCGGCGGCTACGACACCTATTCCAGGACCCTCGCCCGGCATTACAACAAATACGTCCCCGGCAAGCCGAGGATGCTGGTCAAGAACATGCCGGGCGCCGGCGGCCTGCGGGTCACCAATTACATGTACAACAAGGCCAAGCGCGACGGCTCGGTCATCGCCTCGACCTTCAACACCATGATGCTGGAGCCCCTGATCGGCAACCGGGGCGCCAAGTTCGACGTCTTCAAGTTCAATTGGCTGGGATCCATCGGCAAATTGCAGGCGGTCTGCGTCACCTGGCACACCAGCCCCATCAAGACCCTGGCCGACGCCAAGGGCAAGGTTCTCACCGTCTCGGCCACCGGCGCCACCGGCAATTCGGCGAAGATGCCGCGCATCTTCAACTGGGCCGTGGGCACCAAGTTCAAGGTGATCCAGGGTTATTCCACCTCGGGCTCGCGCCTGGCCCTGGAACGCGGCGAGGTCGACGGCATCTGCGGGTTGGGTTACTCGACCCTGCTGGCCTCGAACCCCGACTGGATCGCCAAGAAAAAACTCAACTTCCTCGCCCAGATCGGCCTTTACAAGCATCCCAAGCTGGCCCAGGTGCCGATGATCCTGCAGGATATCAAGGATGAGAGAACGCGCAAGATTGTCGAGTTGATCCTCATCCAGCAGGAACCGGGCCGCCCCTATATCGCCCCCCCGGGGGTTCCCGCCGAGCGCGTCAAGGTCCTGACGTCGGCCTTCAAATCCGCCATCGAGGATCCCGCCTTCCTGGCCGACGCCAAGCGCCTCAAGCTCGAGATCACCTATCTGGGCCCCAAGACCATCCGCGCCCTGATGACCCGCGCCTACGCCAACCCAAGGGACATCGTCGAGGGCGCGGCCAAGCTGGTCGGCCGTCCCGCCAAGGGCGTGGTGACCAAGTGTTCCAAGTACACCAAGTCGGCCAAGTGGTGCCGCAAGAAAAAGAAGAAAAAGAAGAAAAAGAAGGCGTCCTAAGGCGCAGCACCAAGCAAAACCCCCGGTTCCGGCCGGGGGTTTTTTCTGTCGCTCTTCCGTCGCCGCGTCGCCGCGCGGGGCGTATCAGAATTCGCGGAGCAAGCGGCCGAAGCCTGCGATGGGCTCGGTGATGCCGGCGGTCCGAAGCGCCTTCCAGACGATCGCCTGCTGCGACGTCATCACCGACACGCCCAATTCCGCCTCGATCTCGTCGATGGCATGGGCGATCGCCCAATGGGCGCTTGCCAGGTGGATGCAGTCGGCCTCGGGGTTTTCCCGCATCACCTGGCGGGCGGCGGTCAAGGCGAGCTCGCAGGGGATTTGGCCGACTTGGTGGTCGGCGAAATCGAGGCCGATGACGCCCGCCGCCTCGACCCCCATGTTGCGGATCGACTGTTTGTGGCGCGCGTTGTCGGCCGGCTCGTAACAATGCACCTGGGCCACCTTCTTGGCGCCCAGCGCCGCCAGCGCCTCGGTCTGGGCCTGGGTCGAGGTCACCACCTTGGTGCCGATCTCGGCGGCCAGGGTGGCGCAGATCGCCGCCAGGTTCCCGACCCCCTGGGATTGGTTGATGGGGTTGCCGCCCAGCACCACCACGTCGGCGCCGGCGCGCGCCATGTAACGGGCGGCCTCGAGGCTGGCGGCGTGGCTCGCCGCGATCTCCGCCGGCGCCCGGGTGCGGACCTCCAGGGTCTTGATCAGCAGCGTCACGCCCGCCGGCACCATCTTGTAGAACTCGTAACAAAAGGTCTCCGTCACGTAAGGCGGTGAGCAATAACCGATGCGCGCGCGGTGTCCGTACATGGCCCGAACGCGCCCTAGAATTCCCTGAAAAGGCGCCCGAATCCTTCGATGGGCTCGGTGATGCCGGCGGTGCGGAAGGCCTTCCAGACGATGGCTTGCTGCGACGTCATGACCGAGACCCCCAATTCCGCCTCGATCCGGTCGATGAATGGGGCGGTGGCCCAATGGGCGGAGCCCAGATGGATGGTGTCGGCATCGGGGTTTTCCTCCTTCACCCGGCGCGACAGGGTCAACGCGAGTTCGCCGTCGAGGCCGCCGATATGCTGGAAGTCGGACCCGCAGGCAAGGACGCCGGCCGGCTCGAAGCCTAGGTTGCGCATGGAATTGGCGTGGCGTTCTTTCTCCGATTCCTCGTAGCAAAAGACCTGGGCGACCTTTTTGGCGCCGAGACAGGTCAGCGCCTCCCTCTGGGCCTCGGTGGAGGTGATCACCTTGGTGCCGATCTTGGCGGCGAGCGCGTCGGTCACGTCGGCGATATTCTCCATGCCCAGGCTCTGGTTGATGGGATTGCCGCCCAAAACCACCACGTCGGCGCCGGCATCCGCCATGTATTGGGCGGCGATCAGGCTGCGCTGATGGCTGGCCGCTACCTCTTCCTTGGTCCGGGTCCTGATCTCGAGGGTGGTGATCAAGAGCGTCACCCCTTCGGGCGCCATCATGTAGAACTCTTGGGGGAAGGTCTCGGTCACGAAGGGCGGCGAGCAATAGCCGATGCGGGCGCGGGATCCAAGCATGGTCATGGGGCGTTCTCTTTCTCTCGGCTTCAGAATTCGCGGAACAGGCGGCCGAAGCCTTCGATGGGCTCGGTGATGCCGGCGGTCCGGAGCGCCTTCCAGACGATGGCCTGCTGGGAGTTCATGACCGAAACATCGAGCTCGTTTTCGATCTTGTCGATGGCGTGGGCGGTGGGCCAATGGGCGGAGGCGAGATGGATGCAATCGGCGTCGGGGTAGGCGTCCTTGAGCCGCTTGGCGATCTCGAACGCGGCATCGGTGGGAATCTTGCCGTAGCCCAAAAGCTGGTATCCCTCCAACGAGGCGACGCCGACCGATTCCACGCCCATGTTCTCCATCTGCTGGCGGTGGCGGTCGTCGTGCTGGGAACCCGAGGCGTGGGCCGAAGCCACCTTCTTGACGCCGAGCTTTTCCATGGCCTCAAGCTGGCACAGCGTCGAGGCCACCACCGAGGTTCCGATCTCGGCCGCCAAGTCGGCGCAAATGCCGGGCAGGTTTTCGATGCCGCGCGATTGGTTGACGGGATTGCCGCCGAGAACCACCACGTCGGCCCCGGCCCCGGCCATGTACTTGGCCGCCTCAATGGAGCGGTCGTGGCTGCCGTCGAAGGCTTGGCTGTTGTATTCCAGCCCCACCTCGAGGGTGGTCAGCAGCAGCGAAACGCCGTCGGGCACCATCTTGTAGAACTCATAGACGAAGACCTCGGTGACCACCGGCGGCGAGCAATAGCCGATGCGAGCGCGGTGTCCGTACATGGGGCTCCTCCTCCCTTAATTTGACTCGCTGGGCCCTCGGCGGCCCTAAAAGTCCCTCAGCAGCCGGCCGAAGCCCTCGATTCTATCATCGATGCCGGTCTGCCGCATGGCCTCCCAGGCGATGGCCTGAAGCGAGGTCATGACGGAAATACCGAACTCGTCCTCCAGCGGTTGGATGGCGTCGATCACGGTCCAATGGGGACAACCGAAATACAGCGTGTCGGCTTCCGGGTGCGCCGCCATGGCGGCCCGGCCCCATTCCAGCGCCCGGCCGGGGGCCAGGGTGCCCAGCGCCACCAGGGAGGACCCCCCGGCATGGACCCCCACCGCCTCGAGGCCGAAGAAATCTTCCATGGTGCGAACATGGCGCGGGTTCTGATCTTCTTCGAAGGGATGCACCATGGCGACCTTCTTGGAGCCCAGCGCGGCGAAGGCATGGACCTGGGCCAGGGCCGAACACGACATTTTCACGCCGATCTCACCCTCCAGCTTGGCCATCAGCCCGGCGACCGTATCATCGCCCTTGGAGATGTTGATGGGCAGCCCGCCCAGCAGCACCAGGTCGGCGCCGGCCCGGGCCATGGTGTGGGCGGATTCGAGCGATATGGCGTAGCACTTCTCGACGTCTTCCTTGGACCGGTCGCCCAGCGGCAGGGTGATCATCATCAGCGACACGCCATCGGGCACGATGCGGTACCAGTCGATGGGATAGACCTCTGTGGTGACCGCGGCGACGGTGTAGCCGATACGCGCCCGCGCCCCGTGAATTCGTTGCCAGTCCATGACCGCCTCCCTGATGATGGTTTTTTCCACCATCGCCCAGATCGCCGCCCGGCGCAACATCTGGGCGCAAGAAGGGGACGGGCGGCGGCGGTTTGTTCTATAACGGGAGGCGAGCGGCGAAGCGGGCAGACGCCCCGCCCGGGAATATGAATAGGGAGGCGAGGATGATCGATCTTTATACCTGGACCACGGACAACGGCTACAAGGCGCGCCAGGCGGCGGAAGAGAGCGGGTTGGACTACACCCTGAAGCCGGTGAACCTGCGCAAGAAGGCGCAGTTCGATCCTGAGTTCCTGAAAATCAGCCCGGGACACAAGATTCCCGCCCTGGTCGACCATGACGGGCCGGGCGGGCAGAGGGTGACGCTCTGTGAATCCGGCGCCATCCTCAAATACCTCGGCGAAAAGTCGGGCACCGGGCTCTATCCCGACGACCCCATGGCGCGCATCAAGGTCGACCAATGGCTGTTTTACGGCTCGGCCACCTTCACCACCCTGGCCCAGCAATACGGCCTGTTCTGGGGGCGTTTCGATGAGGACGTGCCGGCGGCCAAGAAGCATTACGCCGACGTGCTCCGCGACATGTTCGCCACCTTGGACCGGCATCTGGCCGACAACGAATACATGGCCGGCGCATATACCGTCGCCGACATTTCCATGTATCCCGACACCCACGTCCACGGCGCCGGCGATATCGGCCTCGACGCCTATCCCAACCTCGCCCGTTGGCACGATGCCATCGCCGCCCGCCCCGCCGTCGTCCGCGCCTGGGAGCCGTTCTCCTGAGTCTTAAACGCAAAGTGCCTTATTCAACCAGTTGGTTGATTAAGCCACTTTTCGACTGATACCTGCGCGCCGGGCGGGGCGTTCAGTCCGCAAACTTGGCGAGCTTGAGCGACGCCGAATTGATGCAGTAGCGCAGGCCCGTGGGCTTGGGCCCGTCGGGGAAGACGTGGCCGAGATGGGCGCCGCAGCGCGCGCACAGGGCCTCGGTCCGGGACATGAAGAGCGCGTTATCCTCTTCGGCCCTAACCGCCGCTTCAGCCACCGGCTTGGTGAAGCTGGGCCAGCCGGTGCCGGATTCGAACTTGTCTTGGGATGAAAACAGCGGCTCTCCGCAACAGACGCAGGCGTAGGTGCCGGCATCGTGGCAATCGTGGTAGCGGCCGGTGAAGGCCGGCTCGGTGCCCTTCTCCCGGGTGACGTGGAATTCCTGGTCCGAGAGCTGGGCCCGCCACTGGGTATCGGTCTTGGTGATCTTTTCCGCCATGTTTTCCAAATCCTTCGTTCTCGCCCCTCGTCGCCTTTAGCCGCCAAGACCCGCCAGGGCCGCCGTCACCGCGCGGTCGAAGGCTTGCGCCCGTTCGATCCGCGGAGTGTGAGGGGCGTGCGCGATGAGTTCAAGCCACGCCCCGGAAAATAGGCAAAATAAGACGGCGGGCCCGGAGACCCGCCGCCGGTAGTTGTTCTAAGTTTTTTTATCCTTTTGCCAGCGCCGCCTTGACCCGCGCCGGGGTCATCGGCGCGGTCCGCATCCGCACCCCGGTGGCATCGTAGAAGGCGTTGGCGATGGCGCCCGACACCGGCCGGGTGGACGGTTCGCCCGCCCCCATGGACGGCTTGTCGGGCCGATTGATCAGCACCACGTCGACGGCTTCGGGCGTATCGGGGCTTTCGGCGATGGGATAGGTATCCCAATCGATGCTGGTCACCTCGTCGGGGCCGAACATCACCTCCTCGTAGATGACGCGGCTGAGCGCCATAACCACATTGCCCTGGATGGTGAGGGTCAGCCCATCGGGGTTGATGATCAGGCCGCATTCGTGGGAGACGGTGAATTTGCGTACCCAGATTTGGCCGGAACGCGTGTCCACCTCGACCTCGGCGATAACCGCCACCTTGGACCCCGAGCGCCGCGCGTAGGCGATGCCCCGCCCGGAGACGGTGTTTTTGCCGCCCTGGCCCTTGCGCGGACCGACGCGCGGCTTCCACCCGGCCTTTTCCGCCACCGCCGTGATCAACGCACGGTCGCGTTTGGTGCGCAGATACTTGAGCCGGTATGCCACCGGGTCCATCCCCGCCGCTTCGGCCAGTTCATCGTGGAACTGTTCCGAGGCGAACTGGATCTGGGGACCGATGGGATCACGCAGATGCGAGGTCCTGAGCGGCGAGTTGCGGTCCAGGAACGGCGGAATCACCTTCCAGCCCAAACGGTAATCGGGGATGTTGTAAATGTTTTCCGGCTCGCTGAAGAATTTGCGCGGCTTCAGCTTCGCCCCCAGCGCCTGGCCCGCCAGGTTGTCCCGCGGCTGGGATTCATTGGACCGCACGTTTTGGCGGTCGAACGCCTTGGAGATGAATTCATAGGCGATCACGTTGCCCTGGGCATCCAGCCCACCCCGGCAGAAATGCACGCTTGCCGGCGCTTTGGGGTCCCAGCCCGTGCCTTCGTGGCGCATCCCCTGGACGCGCACCGGCTTGCCCACTTCCTTGGACAGCAGGGCTGCCTGCATGGCGGCATCGCCGGCATCGTTACGGCCGTAGGACCCCGGTCCCGGCACCCAGATTCCCCGCACGCTGCCCTTGGGCATCTTGAGCATCTTCGCGACGCCGTAGGAGGTGTAATGGGATTTCTGCGACCCGGTCCACAACATCACCGGATTGGCGCCGGCGTCGACCACGGCGCAGGCCGGGCCCATGGAGGCATGGGACTGGAAGGGGAATTCGAATTCCGCGGCCAACACCTTGGCGGCGCCGGCTAGCGCCTTGTCCACATCGCCGCCCTTGAACCTGTTCTTTTGCTTGATGACCGGCGCGTTGCGGATGTGGTCGTAGAGATCCTCCTGCCGGCCAAACGGCTTCTTGCCGCCGCCGGTCCAATGGACCTTGAGGTCCCGGGCCGCCTGCACGGCGTCCCATTCATTGTCCGCGACCACGGCGATGAAGTCCTTCTTCTGGACCACCCGCACGCCCTTGATGTGCTTGATCGAAGAGGCGTCATACCCCTTGAGCTTGGAGCCCGCCCGGGTGGGATGGATGACCCGCCCATGGACCATGCCGGGCACCTTGATATCGGTGACGAAGTCGGTGGTGCCGAACACCTTGCCGGCGACGTCGATCCTGGGGAAGGGCTTGCCGACGATGCGGTAATCCTTGACCGCCTTGGGCTTGGCCTTGCCGTGGGAATAGAGCCGGTTGCCCAGCTTCTTGTTCCAGGTGAGCTTGTGGTTGAAGTAGTTGCCCTGGAGGATATCCGCGTAGGAGACCTTCTTGGACATATCGCCCTTGACGCTGACCACCCCGTCATTGACCTCCAGCCGGGCGGCTTTGACCCCCAACCTCTTGGCGGCTTCCTCCACCAGGACGCGCCTAGCCTCGGCGGCGATGACGCGCATGGTCCTGCCGCCCCACTTGACCCCGAACGAGCCCGATGCCCCGCCCTGGTTGACGCTGGTGCCGGTGTCCGACATCAGGGTGGTCACCTTCTCGAAGGCGACGTCGAGCTCTTCGGCGATGATCTGGGAAATCGCCACGTCCAACCCCTGGCCCATGTCCATCTTGCCGAAGAACGCCGTGACCTTGCCGTCGGCCCTGATGGCGATGAAGCTGTCCAACTGGTCGGGGATGAGCTTCGGCTTGACCTTCGAACCGAAACCCATGGCCTTGGCCCCCCTGGTCTTAGCCGCGGCCTTTTTGCTGCCCACCACGGGTTGGGCCCCCATGACCACCACCAGGGCGCCCGCGCCCTTGAGAAGGTCGCGGCGGGAAACTTCGAAATCTTTCGGCGATATCATATTCGTCATCTTCCTGCCCTCCCCTAAGACGCCATGGCTTTGGCGGCGCGCTTGACCGCTTTCAGGATGGCGAAATGCGTCCCGCAGCGGCACTTGAGACCCTTGAGCCCGGCACGGATCTGCTTGTCGGACAGCTTCGGATTCTTGTTGAGCATTTCCGCCGCCGTCATGATCCAGCCGTTGATGCAATAGCCGCACTGGGGCACTTGTTCTTCCACGAAGGCGGTTTGCACCGGATGCGGTTTTTCGGGCGTGCCCAGGCCCGTCAGGGTCACCACCTTCTTGCCGCGAACCGAGCCCACCGGCGTCACGCAGGACCGAATGGCCTTGCCGTTGACATGCACCGTGCAGGCGCCGCACTGGGCCAGGCCGCAGCCGAAATGGGGATTGTTCAAGCCGATATCGTTCCTGAGCGCGTAGAGGAGCGGCATATCGGGGTCGACGGTGACGGTGAAGTGACCGCCGTTTACATTGAGTCTCATGCGTTGAGGTTTCGCCATGTGAACCCCTCCCTATAGATCGACGCGCGGGCGGCCAGGGACGGGGAAGCCCTATGCCGCCGATGCCGTCGCACCGGTTCGATTACCGCCAAAAGCTAGGGGGACTGGTCAAAAGCCAAAGAAAATGACAGAAGCAACGAAACGCGCGGGCGCGCCGCCGCTCCGATTCCCACGTTTGAAAGTTCCCCTAATCCATTCTTTTTATTCCAGGCTGCAACGCTGGAAAGTTTCGGCCCGGGCCGCCCCGGAGTCAAGGGCGTTGGGACATTTCCGCCAGGCCGCGCCCATTGGCGTCAAGCTCGGGCCGAGAAACCGGCGATGTCCTCGGAGGTGTCGAGATCGACCAGGGTTCCGGTGCCGGCCATGGCAATTTCGGCCACCAATTCGGGGTGCGCCGCGATCACCGTTTTGGCCCCACTGTCGCCGGTGAGGGCCAGCAGTTCGGGGAAAAACCGGCGGGCGAACAGCACCGGGTTGCCCCGGCGCCCGCCCGCTTTGGGCACGCAAATGGCGGCGCCCCCTTGGGCGTCGAAGGCGGCGATCAATAGGTCGATCTCGGCCGCCTTGATGGCCGGCATGTCGCCCAGGCAGATCAGCGCCGCCGCCACGTCGCCGGGCAGCGCCTTGATTCCGGCAATGATGGAACCGGCCATGCCCTGGGCGAAATCGGCGTTATGGGCGAATTCCACACCCTGGCCGGCCAGCGCCGCGCAGACCTCGGCGCTTTGATGCCCGGTCACGACGATGATGGGAAACGCGTTCGAGCCCGTGATGCGGGCAAGGGCGCGGGCGACCATGGGGATGCCGCCGATGGGCGCCAAAAGCTTGTTTGTGGCGCCCGCCCGGGTGCTTCGTCCGGCGGCGAGGACGACGGCCGCGATGCGCGGCGCCGGGTGGTCTTTAGGCGGACTGTTTTTTGCCATACCCCTTCTTTTCGGGGCGCAGCACGTCGATCATCTCGGCGACGATGGAGACCGCGATCTCGGCCGGTGAAAGGGCCCCGATATCGAGCCCCACGGGCCCGTGGATGCGATCGAGATCGGCATCGGTGAAGCCTTCGCCCTTCATGCGTTCACGGCGCAGGGCCTGGGTCTTGCGCGAGCCCAGCGCGCCGACGTAAAAGGCGTCGGACCGAAGCGCCGTCGCCAGGGCCGGTTCATCGAGCTTGGGGTCGTGGCTCAGGGCCACCACCGCCGATCCGCGGTCGAGACCGAAGGCGTCCAGGGCCTCGTCGGGCCAATCGTGGTTGATGGTGGCGCCGGGGAAACGCTGGGGAGAAGCATAGAGCGTCCGCGGGTCGATCACCGTGACGTCGAATCCGGCGACCCCGGCGATGGTGGTGAGGTACTGGGAAATATGCCCGGCGCCGATGATGGCGAGGCGGTGCCGCGGCACCAACACCTTGATGAAGACGCGCCGGCCATCATCCTCCACCAGCCGGCTTTCACCCTTGGCCAGGGCCGCGTCCACCTCGGCTTTCAGCCCATCGCCGATCTCAAGGGCGCCCTCTGCCTTGCCCTGGGCGACCATCATTTCGGCGCCGCTTTCCAGGTCGGTGACCAGGGCGCATTCGCGTTTGGCCTCGCGCGCCTCGAGGACGGCGCGAAGGGTGTCCGCCTTCATTCAATCTTCTCCACGTAGATCTCGATATTGCCGCCGCACGACAGGCCTACCTCCCAGGCCTGATCGTCACCGATGCCGAATTCAAGAAGCTTGGGCGCACCGTTGGCGATCACCTCGGCGGCCGCCTCCACCACGGCGGACTCCACGCACCCCGCCGACACCGAGCCCGAGAAATTGCCGTCGCCGTCGACCGCCAGTTGGCTGCCCACCGGGCGCGGCGACGAGCCCCAGGTGGTCACCACCGTGGCCAGGGCGACCTCGCGGCCCTCGTCTTTCCACTTGGCCGCGGTGCTGAGCACATCGTCGTCGCTGCCGGGTACGATATCGTTCATGTTGGGCGTTCTCCCTGGTCTTATCCTGTTCAACAGATAACGATACCGCCCGAATTATACAAGTCCCGGGGCTGGCGGCTTGACAGGGGCGCCCCGGCCGCGCCACAAAGGCGGCGCCCCACGCGCATCCCGGCGCGGGCCAATAAGGGGGGATGAATCCCCCCGATCAAGGGGGAGGATCATGGCTGAAACCTTCAATCTCAGGGTCAACGGCGCGGCGCGGCAGGTGGTTGGCGATCCCGACATGCCGCTTCTCTATGCGCTGCGCGGCCCGCTCGGCCTGGTAGGCGCCAAATACGGCTGCGGTTCGGAACAATGCGGCTCGTGCAGCGTTTTGCTCGACGGCGAACGCGCCTTTTCCTGCAAGATCACCCTGGCCCAGGCGGCCGCCAGCGACATTCTCACCATCGAAG
>SMXQ01000079.1 GCA_004356985.1 Alphaproteobacteria bacterium
AAATCCAGCATCTACCGGAATGGTGATTGGTATTTCACACAACTGTTCGACAACGAAAAGCCGCGGGCCAATCGGGCGATAGAATTTTTAAAAATTTTCGGTGACCGCATGGAACCGACGACGACGCGGCCGGTATATAAATTCATACACCTCCTGACTCCCCATGGCCCGTGGACCACCGATGCGCATTGCGATCAAGCCCATGCGCGTGGCACGGAAACCGCTCTTTACCAACAGTCCAAATGCACACTCCTTGCCTTGGTTGCCTTGCTTGATTCCCTCGAGGCAAAGGGCATTTACGATAATGCCGCGATCCTCGTGCACGGCGACCACGGCGCCGCGCGAAACCTCGATTTCAAAATTCCCGATGGGAGCGTTGATTTCCCGAAATACGTGGGTAAGGCCAACCCATTGATCCTCATCAAGCCGTTGGCATCCCGGGGACCGCTCCGCACGAGCAAGAAGCAGGTTCAGCTGATCGATATTCCCGCCACGGTGCTGGACATCCTGGGAATCGACGGCGCGTTACCGGCGGAATCGATGCTCTCGGCTCGGCGCGGCGGGAATATCGAACGGGAGTATTTTGATTTCGAGCCTAATCGCCTCTTGGCGATGCGCTCGGATCGCTTCACCAAAGTGAAAAAGTACGTGATTTCCGGGCCCATCGGTTCGCCGTCATCCTGGAGGCTGGAAACTTCGGTCGATCTTGACGGGCTCCTGAAAGGCTTGGACGATTTCGAATTGGGCGTGGTTATCGACATCTCGAAGTCGGAGGTCAGGCAGGGCGACGTGATGTGGATAAAATGGGACGGCCCGGCGCCGCGAAAAAATACCTACGCGTATATCGATGGCGATGAAGTGCCGGTCTCCATCGACCAAGAACGGAAAGTCCTGAGTTTCCCTCTCAAACGAAAACGGGAGAATATCTCCGCGCTTTATCTGGTGAACCCGACCGCGAGGATCCGTCAGCCCATGTGAGCGGCCCCACCTTGCCGGACAGTTCGGCGGCTCGGCTGTAAGGGCGCCTTGGAAAAGCAACTGAACCACCATTGGGCACAACGCATGAAACCGCCGCCAGGGCAATAGCGCCGGACCTAAAGGTCGTCGCCACCATGGTGAAACCCATGGCCCGCGGCGGGGCGGGCGCGCGGTTCGGCCGAATCTGATCAGCCCACCCCCGCCCGGCCAACCTGATAATCCCCCGGTGCGCCTGGCACGATCCGCTCGGCGGGCAAACGGATGGTGACCGTGGTGCCGGCGCCCACTTCGCTTTGGATATCCACCGAACCGCCATGAAGTTCAACCAGGTGTTTGACCAAGGGAAGCCCGAGGCCGGTCCCCTGATGTATTCGGCTCAGCTCGCTATCGATCTGGGTGAAGGGTTGCATGACTTTCGGGATATCTTCCAAGGAGAGGCCGATCCCGGTGTCGATGACCTGGAATACGAAACCGCTTTTGGGCTTGCACCAAGCCTTAAGGGTGACCTTGCCGCCCTTGCGGGTGAATTTCACCGCGTTGGAAAGCAAGTTGATGATGGCCTGCTTGAGCAACCGTTTATCGGCGCGCAGCCAAGGCAATTGCTCCGCCATGTCGGTCTCCAGGTCGAGGCCCTGGCTGCAGGCCTGGCCCTTCACCATGCTTATGCATGAGCGAACCACGCCCACCGGGTCGATTTCCTCCTCTTGGAGTTCGGTCTTGCCGGCCTCGACCTTGGAGAGATCGAGGATATTGTTGATCAGGCCCAGGAGATGTTGGCCCGATGAATTGATGTCCTCGGCATATTCGCGATATTTCTTTTCGCCGATGGCGCCCAAACCTTGCGTCATCATCACTTCGGAAAAGCCGATGACCGCGTTCAAGGGCGTGCGCAGCTCGTGGCTCATATTGGCGAGGAATTCGGACTTGGCGCGGTTGGCGAATTCAGCCTGTTCTTTTGCGTCCTGGATGATTTTTTCCGCCTGTTTCCGCTCGGTTATGTCGGCAATGATGGCGACGAACACCGGCGGCGATTCGGTAATCGACAATTGCATGCGGACTTCCACCGGATAATGGCTTCCGTCCTTGCGCTGATGCGCGGTCTCAAATACCAAAAGCTCTATTTCGCCGCGCAGCAACGGGGCAACCTTCGCCTTGAAGCTTTTCTCATCGAACGCCAGATTGAGGTCCCAAGGGGTCAGGTGGGCTATCTCCATTTGATCGTAGCCGAGATTGCTCAGGGCGCCCTGGCTGACTTGGATGAAGCGGTAGGATTCGGAATTGAACACGTAGATTTCATTGAACGAGTTGTCGAGGATGCGCCCGAAGCGTTGGCTCAGGGTCTCGGCTTTCCGGCGCTCGGTGATGTCGGTGTAGGTGGTGACGAAGCCCCCACTGGGCATCGGATTGCGGTGGATCACGATCACCTTACCGTTGGGTAAATTTATCTCCCGTTGATGCTTTTCCCGCCGGTTGACGGCCTGGATGCGATCATCGACCCTTTGTTGCGCCTGGGCCGGGCTAAGCCCGTCCAGTTCGGTGTTGAATCGCACGAAGTCTTCGTAATTCATGCCGACGCGCAGCACCCCCGGCGGGTAGCCGCGAAGTTCGACCAGCCGGTTATTGAAGGCGACTAGGCGCGACTCGGCGTCGAAGACGGCAAAACCCTGGGACATGTTGTTGAATATGGTCTCGAGAAGCGCCGATTTTTCCGCCAGTTCCCGTTCCGCCTGTTTGCGGTCGGTTATGTCCGTGTAGGACGTGACGACGCCGCCGCCGGGCATGGGCTTATGGTGGGAGATAAAGATTTTTCCGCTGGGCAGGGTGCGCTCCACCTTTCTTTCCTGTTTCAAGGCCATGGTCCTTCGAACCCGCCCGGCGATCACTTCCTCGGTGTTCTCGGTGCCGAAATGGCCTTGCTTGACGCGTTGCCGTGAAATTTTCTCCATGGTGATGCCGATGCGGAGGAACCCCGGGGGGAATTCGAAATGTTCCTCGAATTGCTTGTTGTAGCCGATCAGCCTCGCTTCGGAATCGTAAATGGCCAATGCATGGGCGATGGTATCGAAGGTGGTCTTGAGCAGCAGCGCCTGTCGCGCGAAGGCCGTGTCGTGGGATTGGGAAATCAAATGCAACAAGGTGTTGAATCGATCGACCACATCGCCGAATTCATCGCCGCGTTCGAGGCTCAAGGTATAATTTTCCGGGTTGGCCGGATCGTCGCAGGCTTCGGCCAACTTGGCCCTCAGTTGCAAAAGCGGCACCAGAATGATCCTGCTCAGGGCGAACATGGTCGCCGTACAAACGAACAACGAAATGATCAGGACCAGGCCGGCGATCCGCATCACATAGGCCATCATCTGCGCGGCGATCTTCGAAGAATCGAGATGTCCGATCACGGTAAACGGCAGGCCGGTGTCACCCTGGGTCCAAATCAAATCCATGCGCCGGCCGCCGGCCGAGTGAATATCCTTGACCTTGTTCCGTGCCGCCAGTGCCGGCGTCAATTGCGGCCTTTCACCGAAATGGCCGATCAGGGTGCCGTCGGCGCGGTAGAGGCTGCCGCCTTTCAACAAGTTTTTCTCGACCAGAAACTTGCCGGCCCGCAAGAGATCGCGGTCATTGTCAGGGCGGTTGAATTTGAATCCGGCGATCACCGCGGCCTTGCTGCTGGCGTGCAGCTTGGCCATCAGATCGCGTTGGTGGGTTTGGTAGGACGGGATGAAAACGACAATTTCGATGGCCAATATACTGACCATGACGGCAAAGGCGATTTTCCAGCATAGCCGGCATTCCAAGAGGTTGCGGGCCTGCGGCCATGCCAGAAGCGCGCGTAATCGGCCCCCCAGGGAAACTTGGCACGACGATTCTTTTCCCATGGTTTTTCCGGTCGAGCGTAAATGGGCCCCCCCGGATTCCCTAAAAAAACAACCTTCGTGAATTCGCGCGCGATTTTGGCGGGTCGAGGTTAACAAACCCCAAAAATCCATCGCCTCCAGGGACCTCCCATCCAGGGCCAACACATCCAGGGCCAACACGTCCAGGGCCAACACGTCCAGGGACGGGCCGCCATTGCCACCTTGACTCCCCGGCGGCCCCCCCTCCGCCGTCTTGGTGTTCGCCGCTCGCCGCCGATGCCCGCTCCCGGGTGTTTTCTCCACCGCTTCGATGCCATGGCCGGCGGTGCGAAACATCTCGGCCGTATGGGCCGGTCGCTTTCTGCTTTATCGGCCTTGGCGGGTTCCGTATAACGGCGGAATATCAGAGGACCCTCATGGACAAAGACAGCCAACTCGAACTGCTATCCAGCCTGATCGCGGAAGCGCGGAAACGCGGCGCCGGCGCCGCCGACGCTGTGCTCTTCGAGTCGGCGGCGCTGACCCATAGCCAGCGGCTGGGCAAGACCGAGGGAATAGAACGCGCGGAATCCGCCGATCTCGGCCTGCGCGTGTTGGTCGGCAAGCGCCAGGCGGTGGCGTCTTCCACCGATCTCGGCGCCGAGGCCCTCGACCGCCTTGCCGACCAAGCCGTCGCCATGGCCAAGAGCGCGCCCGAAGACCCCTGGTGCGGGCTCGCCGACCCCTCGGAAATTACCCATGATTTCCCCGACCTCGACATCGCCGACGCCGAGGAACCCTCGCCGAAAATTCTCGAATCCCGTGCCGCGGCGGCGGAAGACGCCGCGCGCGCGGTGGCCGGCGTCACCAATTCCGAAGGTGCCGAGGCCAGCTGGTCGCGCACCGCCATCGCCCTGGTGGCGAGCAACGGCTTCGCCGGCACCTACACGGTCACCCGCCACGGCGTCTCGGCGTCGGTGGTGGCCGGCACCGGCAGGGACATGGAGAGCGATTACGATTTCTCCTCGGCCGTGTTCGCCGGCGATCTCGAGGCCCCCGAGGTGGTGGGCGCCCGCGCCGGAGAACGGGCGGTGGCCCGGCTCAACCCGCGCAAGGCGGCAACCGCCCGAATTCCCGTGGTCTTCGACAACCGGGTATCGGGCGGCCTGCTCCGGGCCTTTGCGGGCGCCATTTCGGGGCCTTCGGTGGCGCGCGGCACGAGTTTTCTCAAGGATGCCATGGGCAAGGCGGTGTTCGCCGCCCAGATCGATATCATCGACGATCCCTTGAGGCCGCGCGGCTTGAGAACAAAACCCTTCGACGGAGAGGGCGTGGCCACCGCGCGGCGCACCCTGATCCAAGGCGGCGTGCTGCAGAACTGGGTGCTGGACTGCGCCTCGGCCCGCCAGCTCGGGCTGGCGACCAGCGGCAATGCGTCGCGCGGCACCTCCGGTCCGCCTTCTCCCGCGCCCACCAATCTTTTCATGGAGCCCGGAGTGCTCAGCGCCGCCGCCATGATCAAAGGGATCAAGCGCGGCTTTCTCATCAACGCCATGATGGGGATGGGGGTCAACGCGGTGACCGGCGATTATTCCCGGGGGGCGGCGGGATTCTGGATCGAGGACGGTGAAATCGCCTATCCGGTGAGCGAAGTGACGGTGGCGGGAAACCTCAAGGACATGTATCTGAACCTCACCGCCGCCGACGATCTGGTGTTTCGCACCGGCACCGACGCGCCGAGCCTGCGCATCGACGGCATGACGGTGGCGGGAAGGTGAACCAACCCATGCGCTGGCCAGCGGATTCCACCTCCTGTAAGGTGCGCGCAGGATGACACAATTCCTTGATGAAGAGCTCGCCGGCACGGAACCCGACGGCGCCGACCCGGTCGACCAGTCCACCTGGTTTCTGCTGGGGCGGCTGTGGCGCGACCATATCCGAAATTATGTCGGGCGGCTTGCCTTGGCGATGGTCTGCATGGTGGTGGTGGCGGGCTCTACGGCGGCCATCGCCCTGATCATGAAAATTATCATCGACGACATCTTCGTGGCCCGCAACGAGGACATGCTGGTCTTCGTCGCTATCATGATCTTCGTGATTTTCTTCACCAGGGGGGTGGCGACCTTCGCCCAATCGGTGTTGATGAACTACGTCGGCCATCGCACCATCGCCGATATCCAGGTCCGCATGTTCGATCACCTGATGGGATCGGACCTCGCGTATTTCCAGGCCAACCACACCGGGCAGTTGATTTCGCGCCTCACCAACGACGTCAACCGGTTGCGCGGCGCCGCCTCCAGCGTGGTCATCGGCATCGGCAAGGACCTCTTGACCATGGTCTTCTTGATCGGCGTCATGTTCAACAGCGACTGGGTGCTGGCGATATTCGCGTGTCTGGTGTTTCCGGTGGCGACGTTTCCGATTATTTGGATCGGCCGGCGGGTGCGCGGGGTCACCAATTCAAGCCAGAAGGAATGGGCCAACCTGACCACCTTGTTCGATGAAACCTTCTCGGGCGCCCGCCATGTCAAGGCCTACGGCATGGAAGACTACGAAAGCCATCGCACGGCGAAGACCGTCAAGAAGATATTCCGCCTCAACTTCAAGTCGGGAATGGTGCGCGCCACCGTCCATCCCATCATGGGAACATTGACCGGCTTGGCGGTCTTTTTGGTGATCCTTTACGGCGGCTGGCAGGTGATCGACGGCAGCCGCACGGGGGGCGACCTGATGTCCTTCATCACCGCTTTGTTGTTGGCCTACGAGCCTCTCAAGCGGCTTTCCAGCATGAACGCCAATCTCCAGGAAGGGATGGCCGCGGTCCAGCGCATTTACACGGTGCTCGATACCGAGCCGGAGATCGTCGACCGGAAAGGCGCGCAACCGCTTGGCGATACCCGGGGAAACATCAGCTTCGAGGACGTGACTTTTTCCTACAAGCGGGGCCAGCCGGCGGTGAAGGGCGTCGATCTGGTTCTGCCCGCCGGCAAGATCGTGGCCCTGGTGGGCCCGTCGGGCGGCGGCAAGTCGACCCTGCTCAATCTCATTCCCCGGTTCTTCGACGTCGATTCCGGCGCCGTGCGGATCGATGGAAGCGATGTCCGCGATGTCACGCTGAAGTCGCTTCGCGCCAATATCGCCTTGGTTTCCCAGGAGATCTGCCTGTTCAACGACACCATCGCCGCCAACATCGCCTATGGCAGTCCCGACGCCGACATGGCCGACATCCGGCGGGCCGCGGAATCGGCGGCGGCGGTCGCTTTCATCGAGGCCATGCCCGACGGTTACGACACCGTGCTGGGCGAACGGGGGCTCACCCTTTCGGGCGGCCAGCGCCAGCGCGTGGCCATCGCCCGGGCGCTTTTGAAGAACGCGCCGATCCTGCTGCTCGACGAGGCGACCTCGGCCCTGGATTCGGAATCCGAACGCCAGGTCCAGGCCGGCCTTGAACACCTCATGGCAGGCCGCACCACGCTGGTCATCGCACACCGGCTTTCGACCATCACCAATGCCGACAAGATCTGCTACCTCGAGGAAGGACGGATCATCGAGACCGGCACCCATAACCAGTTGATCGCGCGCGGCGGGGCTTATGCACGGCTCTATGCCATGCAGTTCGAGGGAGAGATGCCGATGTCGGCGAAAGCCCAGGCGGGCCGGTAGAACGAGATGGCGATTCCCGACGGATCCGCGGTCGGCCGGGGCGCCATGGGCGCCCTCTACGCGGCCCTCACCACCCTGGCCTTGCCGGTCATCGAGTTGGCCCTGAGCCGGCGCCTTGCATCGGGACGCGAAAATGGCGCGCGCATGGGCGAGCGAAGGGGCCGCCCCGGCCTGCCCCGGCCCAAGGGCCCCCTGGTCTGGGTCCATGCCGCCAGTATCGGCGAAGCCCTTTCGGTGATGCGTCTGATCGAGAGGCTGCTCGGGTGCTATCCCGCGCTCAACATCCTGATCACCACCGGGACGGTGACCTCGGCGGACCTGCTGGCGGGACAATTGCCGGACCGGGCCTGTCACCAGTTCGTGCCCATCGACCGGCCGGCCTGGGTGCGCCGCTTTCTCGATCACTGGCGGCCCGATGCCGCCTTCTGGGTCGAATCGGAAATCTGGCCCAACCTGGTCTTCATGTCTCAGGCGCGCGGCATCCCCATGGTCCTCCTGAACGGGCGCATGTCGCCGCGATCCTTTTCCCGCTGGCGGCGCATGCCGGGGCCCATCGCCAAGCTGCTGCGGGGTTTTACCCTGGCCATGGCCCAGGACGAGGTCGAGGCCGGCCAACTCAGGGCCTTGGGCGCGGACCCGGTGACGGCGCCGGGCAACCTGAAATTCGCCGCCGGCCCCCTGCCCGCCGACCAAGAAGCGCTGGCGGCGCTGACCAAGGCCATCGGCGCGCGGCCCCGTTGGCTCGCCGCCTCCACCCATGAGGGAGAGGAGGAGATCGCCGCCTATGCCCATCAACGGATGGCCGGCCAATGGCCCGGCCTGCTCACGGTGATCGTGCCGCGCCACCCATCGCGCGGCGCCTCCTGCGCGGCCAAGCTCAGGGCCCTTGGGCTTTCCGTCGCCAGGCGCGCCGAGGGCGCGCTGCCCGGCCCGGACACCGATATCTACCTGGCCGACACCTTGGGCGAGCTCGGCCTGTTCTACCGCATCGCCCCGGTGGCCCTGGTGGGCGGTTCCCTGATTCCCCACGGCGGCCAGAACATGCTGGAGCCGGCGCGCCTCGACTGCGCCATCATTCACGGGCCCCATATGGAAAATTTCCGGGCGATTTCCGATGAGATGTCGGCCAAGGGCGCCGCCATCGAGGTCGCCGATGCCGAGGAACTGGTCAAGGCGGTGACGCAATTGCTGGGCGATGAAGAATTGCGGGCGCGGGTTTCGGCCACCGCCGCGGCCATCGCCGCCGAGAAGGAAGACGTCCTCGACTCGGTGGTCAATCAATTGCAACCGGTCCTCGCCGGTATTGCCGCCCGGGCCCGGGATTCGGGGCCGGTCACGGCGCCGGCCGGCGGCGATGCCATCGGCGGCGGCGGCGATGCGGGCCCCTGAATTCTGGACTACCGGTGCCGGGCCCTGGCCCTATCTTCTTGCCCCCGCGGGCTGGATCTACGGCGCCACCGGAGCCGTGGAGCGGTCGCTCACCCGGGGCCACAAGGCCGCCGTTCCCATCATCTGCGTCGGCAACCTGACAGCCGGCGGCACCGGCAAGACCCCGGTCGCCCTGACCCTGGCCCGTTGGCTCGGTGAATCCGGGCTGGTCCCCGGCTTCCTCACGCGCGGCTACGGCGGCTGGGCGCGGGGGCCGCTCCGGGTCGATCCCAAGGTCCATGGCGCCGGGCTGGTGGGCGACGAGGCGCTGCTGCTGGCCGCCTGTGGGCCGACCTGGATCGCCAACCAGCGCGCGGCCGCCGTCAGTCGCCTGATCGACGCCGGAATCGGGGTCATCATCCTCGATGACGGGCACCAGGACCCGGCCTTGGCCAAGGATTTGTCCATCATCGTGGTGGACGGGGAAACCGGCTTCGGCAACGGGCGCTGCATCCCGGCGGGCCCGTTGCGCGAACCGGTGGGCGCCGGTCTCGCCCGGGCCCATGCGGTGATCGTGATGGGCGAGGACCGCGCCGGGGTGGGCCGTGGCGTTGCCGCGCTGGCCGCGGATTTGCCCGTGTTCGGCGCCCGTCTGGTGCCCAGCCGCGGCACCGCGGCGCTGCGCGGCCGGCGCGTGTACGCCTTCGCCGGCATCGGCCGGCCGGAAAAATTCCGCGCCACCCTGCTGGAGATCGGCGCCGACCTGCAAGGCTTCCGCGGCTTTCCCGACCACCACGCCTACAGCGCCGACGAGGCCGCGACCCTGCTGGGCGAGGCGGCGGCGGCCGACGCCCTAGCGGTGACCACGGCCAAGGACCGGGTGCGCCTGCCGGCCGCGGCGCGGGCCGAGGTCACGGTGGTGGAGGTCGCCGCGGTGTTCGACGACGAGGCCGGATTCCGGGCCCTGATCAGCGGCGCGATGGCCCCATGGGCGGCACCAGAAGGGCCGGATCAAGGCGCGTGAGGAACAGGTTCACCCGCCAATCGAGATGCGCCCCGGTGACCCGCCCGGTCGCCCCCACGGCGCCGATCACCTGACCTTTGGCGACCGCCATGCCCGGGGTGACGGCGACCTCGGAGAGGTGTGAATAGACCGAATTCAGGCCATATCCGTGATCGATCAGCACCGTGCCGCCGGTGTAATACATGTCGGCCTCGGCGACCCGGACGATACCGGCGGCGGCGGCGCGGACGGGGCTGCCCACGGGCGCCGCGATATCGACCCCGTAATGGGGCCGGCGCGGTTTGCCGTTGAGGATGCGCTGGCTGCCGTAGACCCCGGAGATGGGCCCCTTGGCGGGCCACATGAAGCCCGAATCGAACATCGGCCGGGCGGTGTCCTTGAGCCGGGCGGCGCGGATCGCCTTGGCATCGGCGCGGATCCGCGCCAGCACGCGGGCCGGCGGCGTGACCATCTCCGGGGCCAGGCCGGTGATGCGTTGAACCTTGTATTTGCGCGGCGCGACGATGAGCATGCGCATGGACGCAGCGCCGTCCTTGTGGAGGATTTCCAACGCCGCCTTGGGTTTGGCATCGCGCCCGAAACCGAGCAGGAAACGGCCGTCAGGGCGCTGCTTGATGGGCCGCCCATTGAGCCGGATGCGGCTGCCGGGCGCCGCGTGGCCGATCACCAGCCCCCCCTGAACGAAATTTCCCTCGAGCCTGAGGTCCGACCCATGGCCCGGCTTGGCCGCGAGAATCACGCCCCCAACCAGGAGCACGGCGAGGCAGGCGACCGCCGCGGGATTGGCCGGCATCGGCGCCCGCCTCACAGCAAGGTCCCCTGGCCGCCGTCGGCGGCGCCGTCCTTGGGCTTGGCGCGGCGCTTGGGCCGTGGCGCCGGGCCCCCTTTGGCGCCGATGGTGGCGGGCACCGCGCCGTCGGCGAAGCCGATTTCGACGCCCATCCCGGGGCGCGCCGCCGCCGCGCGCATGACCATTGCGCCGGCCTCGTCGCGGATCACGGCAAACCCCCGGGCCAGGGTGTTTTCATAGGACGTGCTGGCCAGCAAACCGCTGAGGCGCGCCAGGTCGGCCGCGCGATCCGCCAACAGCCGCCCGGATTCGCGTGCCAGGCGCTGGGCCAAGGATTTGACGCGCTCGGCGCCGTGGCCCACCGAGAGCATCAGCGCCCGCGGCCTGAGCCCCGCCGCCGCCCCGGCGAAGCGCGCCCGGGCATCGGCGATCAGCGCCGCGCCGGCGCCGCGCAGGCGTTCCCCGCGGTCGTCCAGGCGCTGGGCGGTTTCCTCCACCAGGCGGCCGGGATCACCGGCGATGCGCCACAACTGGGCTAGCCGCGCGTGCACTTCCTCGATCCCGCGCATCATGGTGGCGTCCAACCGCCGCCCCTGGTCGGCGACCTGGGCGGCCAGTTCCATGCGCACGGGAACCGCCATTTCGGCCGCCGCACTTGGCGTCGGCGCGCGCATGTCGGCGGCGAAATCGATCAGCGTCACATCGGTTTCATGGCCCACCGCCGAGATCAGCGGGATCGCGCTCGCGGCGGCGGCGCGGACCACCTCTTCCTCGTTGAAGGCCATCAGGTCCTCGATACTGCCGCCGCCGCGCGCCACGATGATGAGGTCGGGCCGGGCCACCGGGCCGCCGGCTGCAAGGGCGTTGAAACCGGCAATGGCGGCGGCGATCTGGGCCGGCGCCGCCTTGCCCTGAACCAATACCGGCCAGATCACTACGTGGCGCGGGAAACGGTGGTCGAGGCGGTGCAGGATGTCGCGGATCACCGCCCCGGTGGGCGAGGTGACGACGCCGATCACGTCGGGCAGGAAGGGAAGCGGGCGTTTGGATTCCTCGTCGAACAGGCCTTCGGCGGCGAGCTTCTTGCGGCGCTCCTCGATCAGCTTCAACAAAGCCCCTTCGCCGGCCGGCTCGATGTCCTCGATCACCACCTGGTATTTCGACGCCGGCCCGTAGGTGGTGATGCGCCCGGTGACGATGATCTCCATCCCGTCCTCGGGCGCGTGGGCGAGCCGGGCCGCGACGCCGCGCCAACAGACCGCGGCGATGACCCCGCCGGAATCCTTCAGGTCCATGTATAGGTGGCCGCTGCCGGGCCGGCGCAAGCCCGAGACCTCGCCCCGGATGCGGACGCGCGCATACGCGCCCTCCATGGTCCGCTTGATGGCGGCGGAAATTTCGCTCACCGAGAAGACCGGCAGATTGGGGTGCAAAGCGGTCTCTTCGGTGGGCGGCGCGGGTTCGTTCATCAATACCTCTTACAGCAGCGAAATCATGGTACATAAGCTCCCCAAACCCGCCAAGGGCGAATAGCGTTGGGAATGCCATGAAGGTCCTGGTCATCGGTTCGGGCGGCCGCGAACACGCGCTCTGCTGGGCGCTTTCGGCGTCCTCCCTGGTCGACGCGCTGTACGCGGCACCGGGTAACGCCGGCATGGCCGAGGAAGCCCAATGCGTCGATATCGCCGCCGACGACATCGGCACCATCGGCGCCTTTGCCAAGTCCAACGCCATCGACCTGGTGGTGATCGGCCCCGAAGGGCCCCTGGTGGCGGGGCTCGCCGACCTTCTCGAGGCGGACGGGATCAAGGCCTTCGGGCCGTCCGCCGCCGCCGCCCGGCTGGAGGGCTCCAAGGGTTTCACCAAGGACATCTGCGCGCGCTATGGCATCCCCACCGCCGCCTACGGCCGCTTTACCGAGACCGGCCCGGCGCTTGATTATCTCCAACGAGTGGGCGCCCCCATCGTCGTCAAGGCCGACGGCCTGGCCGCCGGCAAGGGGGTGATCATGGCCGAAACCGTGGCCGAGGCCGAGGCCGCCGTGGCCGACATACTGGACGGCGACCGCTTCGGCGCCGCGGGCTCGGAGGTGCTGATCGAGGAATGGCTGGGCGGCGAGGAAGCCAGCTTCTTCGCCCTGGTAGACGGCGTGACCGCCCTGCCCCTGGCCTCGGCCCAGGACCACAAGCGCGCCGGCGAGGCGGACACCGGCCCCAATACCGGCGGCATGGGGGCCTATTCGCCGGCCCCGGTGGTCACCGAGGCCCTGGCCGGGCGCATCATGGACCGGGTCATCGAGCCCACCGTACGGGCCATGAATGAGGCCGGCTGCCCCTACAGGGGCGTGCTTTATGCCGGCGTAATGATCGCCGACGGGGTACCGAAGCTGTTGGAATACAACGTGCGGTTCGGCGATCCCGAATGCCAGGTGCTGGTCCTGCGGCTGCGCTCGGACCTGCTGCCCGCCCTGCTGGCGGCGCGCGAAGGCGGGCTCAAGCATTTCGACCTGCGCTGGCGCGACGAGGCGGCGTTGAGCGTGGTGATGGCCGCCAAGGGCTATCCCGGGGCTTACGGCAAGGGCAGCGAGATCCGGGGAATTGAAGCGGCGGACGCCATTGACGGCGTCAAGGTGTTCCACGCCGGAACCAAAGCCGAGGACGGAAAATTGCTGGCCGTGGGCGGCCGCGTACTCAACGTCACGGCCCTCGCCCCCACCATCGCCGAGGCCCAGGCCAAGGCCTACCGGGCGGTCGACGCCATCGACTGGCCCGGCGGCTTCTGCCGCCGCGACATCGGCTTCCGGGCGGTGGGGTAGCGGGGGTGGGCGAAGAAACTTACCGCCCCATCACCGCTTCGCCTTGAAGAAATCCCTCAGCAATTCGCCGCACTCGGTCGCGCGCAGGCCGCCGATCACCTCGGGGCGGTGGTGGCAGGTGGGCTGGGCGAAGATGCGCGGGCCGTGCTCGACGCCGCCGCCCTTGGCGTCCGGCGCCCCGAAATAGAGCCTGCGGATGCGCGCGAAGGAGATCGCCTGGGCGCACATGGGGCAGGGTTCCAGGGTCACGTACAGGTCGCAATCCTTCAGCCGGGCCGCGCCCAGCTTTTTCGCCGCCGCCCGGATCGCCAGGATTTCCGCGTGGGCCGTGGGGTCGGCATGAGCCAGCACCAAATTGTGGCGGCGGGCCAGGATAACGCCGCTCCGGCCATCGACCATGACGGCGCCCACCGGCACCTCGCCGGCTCCCGCCGCCCGCCGCGCCGCGGCCAGCGCCGCCGCCATGGGGTCGGCCCCTGAAGATGCAACTCGCGCCATGGCCGGAGAGTGGCCGCTGGTTTCGCTGCCCGCAAGGGATTTGCCCCATCAAAGTGATTTAGAAACGCCGCCAACCGCACTAAGCTGCGGCCATGATCGAGACTACGAGTCGGCCCTTGATCGGCCTCACCCCCGACCGCGAGGAAGCCGGCGCCTATGGCTATTCCAAGTTTCCCTGGTATGTCATGCGCGAGAACTATGCCACCTCCATCATCAGGGCCGGCGGGCTGCCCGTGGCGCTGGCCCTGGAGGTGGAACTGGTGCCCGATATCCTGCACCGCATCGACGGCCTGGTGCTGACCGGCGGGGCGTTCGACATCGACCCGGCGCTGTTCGGCCAACCGGTGCGCCACGAAAGGGTCACGGTGAAGCCTAAGCGCACCGATTTCGAGATGGCCCTCACCCGCGCGGCGCTGGCGGCCGACTTGCCGATCCTCGGCATCTGCGGCGGCGAGCAGTTGCTCAACGTGGCGCTGGGCGGCACCCTGATCCAGCATATCCCCGACGAGATCCCCGATGCGCTCGCCCATGAACAAACCAACCCGCGCGACGAGGCCAGCCACGAGGTCGAGATCGTCCCCGGATCAAGGCTCTACGACATCGTCGGCGCCGGGACCTTGGCCGTCAATTCGGCCCATCACCAGGCGGTCAAGGAGGTCGCGCCGTCGCTCGCGGTCAACGCGCGCGCGCCCGACGGCGTCATCGAAGGCATCGAAGACCCCGAGCGGCGCTTTTGCATCGGCGTCGAATGGCACCCGGAGTTCGAAATCTCGATTGGCGACAGGCGGCTACTCGCCGCCTTCACCGAAGCCGCCCACGGTGGCTGACATGGCCGGGCCAGACAAGGCCGGCGCGGACAAGGCCGGCGCGGACAAGGCCGGAACCGAACGCATCGCCCGGCGCATCGCCCGGGCCGGGGTGTGTTCCAGGCGCGACGCGGAAAGGCTGATCGCCGCCGGCCGGGTGGCGGTCAACGGCGTCGTCCTCACCACCCCGGCGCGCAACGTCGGGGCCAGCGACACCGTCACCATCGATGGCGCGCCGCTGCCGGCCGCCGCCCCGGTGCGTCTGTGGCGCCACCACAAGCGAAAGGGACGCATCACCGCTTCGAGGGACCCCCAGGGACGGCCCACCATCTTCGACGACCTGGCCCCGGACATGCCCCGGACCATGACCATCGGGCGGCTCGATTTCAACACCGAGGGGTTGTTGCTTCTGACCAATGACGGGGCGCTGGCCCGCATCCTGGAATTGCCCGCCACCGGCTGGGTCCGGCGCTACCGGGTGCGGGTCCACGGCCCGGTGGACGAGGCGGCGCTGGCGGCGCTGGCCAAGGGCAAGACCCTCGACGGCATCCGCTATGGGCCGGTCGAGGCCGCCTTGGAACGCAAGACCGGGTCCAATGCCTGGCTCCGGGTCGCCCTCGCCGAGGGCAAGAACCGCGAAGTGCGCAAGCTGCTCAATCATCTGGGGCTCGAGGTGAGCCGCCTGATCCGGGTTTCCTTCGGGCCCTTCCAACTGGGCCGGCTGGCACCCGGCGCCGTGGAAGAAGTGCCCGCCAGACCCCTGGCCGAGCAACTGGGCGGGCTGATGCCCCAACCCGTTTCCCTGGCGCCGGGCGAAGCGGCGCGCGCGGCCGCCCGCCAATCGGGGCGCAAATGGGCGGCCAAATCCACCCGGCGCACCAAGCCCAAGGCGCGCCATGCGCATCATCGCCGGACGCCATAAGGGGCGCGCCCTGGCGGCGCCCAAGGGGGACAAGACGCGCCCCACCGCGGCCCGCGCCCGGGAAGGGCTGTTCAACATGCTGGCCCATGGCGGCTATGGGCCGGGGCGAAGCTCGGCCATCGGCGGGGCTTCGGTGCTCGACGCCTTCGCCGGCACCGGCGCCTTCGCCTTCGAGGCGCTGTCGCGGGGCGCCGCCTCGGCCACGCTTCTGGAGATCGACCCGCGCGCCATCGATGCCGCGCGGGACAACGCGGCGGCGCTGGGCGAGCTGGACCGAACGTCGATCCGGCGCATGGACGCCACCCGGCCGCGCGCCGCGGCCACGGCCCATGGGCTGGTCTTCGCCGACCCGCCCTACGGGCGCGGGCTTGCGGCCAAGGCCCTCGCGGCGCTGGCCCACCAGGGCTGGATCGCCACCGGCGCAATGGTGATCGTGGAAGTGGCGGAGAGCGAGCAATTCTCCCCGCCCGAGAGGTTCGCGCTGTTGACCCAACGCACCTCCGGCGCGGCCCGCTTCGTGCTCATGCGTTATGGCGGTATCGGGGGCGAAGGCGGCGGCTAGAGCATTTCCGGGCCAAATTGAACCCCAAGCCGGCGCACCTTTGCCAATGATAGGAACGGCGGCTAGGTTGGAAAGTGCCCGAGCCAAGCGCGCCTCGCGACCGCCGCCAAACGTGATTGGTATAGTTGCATTTCTGGCCGCTCGACCGTAGAATCGCCGCCATGGCACGGATTAAACATACCGACCTACAGCCCGGGCAGCGGTTTCAACGGAACCGCGTTGTGTGGGAAGTCGTGGATTTGAGTTCCGTCAACGGTATCCCTCACGTCCAAATCTCCAAGGTCGGCAATCCCACCGAGTGCAAGTTGATCTCGGTGAGCACCTTGCTCGGCGGCTACGATCTTCTGCCGGGGTAAGGGCCAGAGCATCCCAAGCGTTGGCAAGAGGGGGGCGGAAATCCCCTGAGTGTGAGCCGACGCCGTTAAGCCAATATCTGATTATGCCTATAAGTGGGTATTGGGTTAACGGACCATGGGCACCCGAGACGGTCTTGTCCAATCGCCATGTCATCGGCCTGCCCGGTGGGAAGGTCTTGGCGGAACATCTACTCTCTCTTAAGGCGTGGACCTATCCATGGGGGCAGGCTGCCACGGCAAATTTCCAAGGCATATTCCAGTCAAATTGAACCATTTGACTGGAATATGCCCGAGGGAACCCAAAATACTTCCTTAATCACAAAATATTTAGCTATTACCAATTAATTATTAACCATAGGGTATAAAGGATGCCAAGGTAAATTTAGGAACCGCTGGGGAAAGAGGGACATCTATGTCCTCGTGCTTCTCGCTGATCGGCCCAATTGGATTTTCGATCCGCCTTCTTAGAGATGCCCCCGCGCTGTTGGCGCGCGCATGGGGCGTGGCCGTATTCACCGTTGTTGGGTTTGCCGGTCTTGGGTTCGCCTGTTTGGCCCTGGCCCATGACGCCGCGGCCCAGATCCCCCAGCCGGGCGGGGGGATCGAACAGCGGCGCAACGTCATTGCCGTGGTTCCCCGTTCCTGGCCGCCGCAATACCAACAAGACGCCGAGGGAAACCCCATCGGCTTCGCCATCGACGTGATGAACGAAGTCGCCAAGCGCGCCGGCCTGACCATCACCTACAAGGTGGCGGAGAATTTCTCCGCGGCCGTGGACATTCTGGCGCGCGGCGAGGCCGACCTCATCCCCAACAGCGGCATCGTTGCCGAACGCCTGGACAGATTCGCCTTCACCGCCCCCGTGGAGACCTTCGTCGTCTCCCTGTTCGTTCGCCGGGACACCGATAATTTAAATAATGTTTCCGACTTGGCCGGGCGAAACCTGGCCGTGGTCGAAAGGAATGTCGGCGCGTTCATGTTCGCCAAGCGCCAGGACATCAACGTCCAGGTTCTGGCCGATGTCCGCTCGGCCCTTTTCCAGCTCCTCGCCGGCCACGTCGATGCCTTGGTTTATCCACGGCCGGTGATATTGAATTTGGCCAAGGAAATCGGCGTTGGAGACCGCATCAAGACCGTCGGCCGGCCGTTGCGGGAGATCCGCCGCGGCATCCTCGTGATGAAAGCCAACACCGCCCTTCTGGCGATCCTCGACCCGGCGGTGAAGGGCTTCGTCGGGACCCCCGCCTACCAGCGCATTTACGCCAAGTGGTATGAAAAGCCCAGGCCGTCTTGGAGCCGAAGCCGAATAACCCTGCTCATGGGCTTACTGCTGGCATTCGTTCTTTTAGGCATGGGATTGTGGCGCTATCGCAGTGTCATCCGCCTTAACAAAATGCTGAAGGAAGAGGCCGACGAGCGGAGGGCGGTGGAGCGTTCGCTTGCCGAAAGCGAGATTCGCGCCACCAGTATCATGGAAAACGCCTCGGACGGCATCATCACCATCGACGACAGGGGCTTGATCGAATCCTTCAACCCGGCGGCCGAACGAATGTTCGGCTATGGCGCCCAAGAGGTGATCGGGCAGAACGTCGCCAAACTCATGACCGCCCAAGACGCCGGTTCCCACGACGATCACCTCCGCAGCTATGGGGAAACCGGGGAAGGAAAGATCATCGGTGTCGGGCCCAGGGAGGTGACGGGCCGACGCAAGGACGGTTCCACCTTCCCGCTGGAACTCGCCATCGGCGAGATGCAGCTGGGCGACCGCCGCCTGTTCATCGGCGACCTGCGCGACATCACCGAGCGCAAGCGGGTGGAGGAGAAATCAGCGGAGAAATCGGCTCTCCTTGAAACCATTCTTACCAATATTGCCCAGGGATTTTGTGTCTATGACCGCAATCAAAAGCTCGTCGCATATAATGAAGAATTTGTCGAGATGGCGGGATTCCCACCTGACTTCATTCATCTCGGCATCGACCGGCGGGAAGTGCTCCGGTTTCTCGCTAAACAGTATAACTACAGCGAGGACGAAATCGACAAGTGGGTCGAGAAAAGAATTTCAAATATGAAGGGGGAAGAAGGAATACCCGTCGAGCGCCAACAGCCTAACAATAGATACTATATTTTCACCCATAAAACGATGCCCGATGGCGGAATCGTGGCATCCTATACCGACATCACCGACCTCAAGCAGGTGGAACGGGAGGCCGCGGCGAAATCCGCTCTCCTCGAAGCCACCTTCGAGAACATGATCCAGGGCATCGCGGTTTACGATGCCGACCACACGCTGCTTGCTTTCAATCCCCAATATTCCGAAATTTTGGGGCTGCCCCCGGACCTCCTGCACCGCGGGATCAACCGCAGGGACATTCTCCGCTTCCGAGCCGAACAGGGACATTACTTTGGGACCGACGCCGACGTAAAAATCGAGGAAAGGCTCGCCAGCGCCAATCGACCGGAAAGCAGCGAGCGCACCCTCCCCGATGGCCGATCATATTCTTACGAACGCACGCCGACCCCCGATGGCGGCTATATTTCGACGGTGACGGACATCACCGAAAGGCAGGACGCGGAGAGGCAACTGCAACAAGCCCAGAAGATGGAGGCGGTGGGCCAGTTGACCGGCGGCATCGCCCACGATTTCAACAACCTTCTGGCGGTCAGCCTGGGAAACGTCGAACTGGCCGAGGAA
>SMXQ01000080.1 GCA_004356985.1 Alphaproteobacteria bacterium
CCTAAGGTTCTCCTGGATATCATCCGCCCGAGCGCCACAAGGCATTGAACATGGCCGATATTTCGCAAAACCAGCCGCCAGGCCCGGACCAAATACTGGAAACGGCGCTGCTGGATCATGGCGACATGGACCCCGACGCGCTGCGCCGTGCGCGCCGGGTTTGCGAGGAAACCGGCGATCGGCTCGACATGGTCCTGACCCGCCTCGGGCTGGCCTCGGAGCAGGCCATCGCCGCGGCCCTGGCCCGGCATCTAAATCTAGCGCTGGTTGACGGTGACGACTTTCCCGCGGCGGCCGTCCTCGAAGAGCGGTTGAGCGTGCAGTTCCTGAGGGGCGCGCGGGCCCTGCCGCTCGCCGAATCGGAATCCAGCGTGATCCTGGCGGTGGCCGATCCTCTCGACGGCTACACGGTGGACGCGGTGCGGCTCGCCGCCGAAAAGGACGTGGAGGTGCGCGTCGCCACGCCCAGCGCCATCGACCGGGCGCTCGCCCGGCTTTATGGGGCGGCGCCCGAATCCATGGGCGAAATCGTCGACGCCGCCGGCGCCGAGTTACAGACCACCGAGGAAGACATCGCCCGGCTGCGCGACATGGCCAGCGGGGCGCCGGTGGTGCGCCTGGTCAGCCACCTCATCAACAAGGCCGCCGAAATGGGCGCGTCGGATATCCATATCGAGCCTTTCGAGCAGGCGCTCAAGGTGCGCTTTCGCATCGACGGGGTGCTGGTCGAGATGGAGGCGCCGCCTTTCGCGCTCAGGCCGGCCATCGCCTCGCGGGTCAAGTTGATGGCGCGCCTCAATATCGCCGAGAGCCGCCTGCCCCAGGACGGCCGTTTCCAGTTCCACGTCCAAGGCCGCGAGATCGACCTCCGGGTTTCCACCGTACCCACCCTCTACGGCGAAAGCATCGTGCTCAGGCTGCTGGACCGGGGCTCCATCGCCCTGGAGCTGCCCGCCCTGGGTTTTGAGGGCGCTACCCTGGAGACCTTTCTTTCGGTGCTCGACCAACCCACCGGAATTCTGCTGGTGACCGGCCCCACCGGCAGCGGCAAGACCACCACGCTTTACAGCTCCCTGGTGCGGCTCAATACCGGGGAACGCAAGATCGTGACCGTGGAAGACCCCGTGGAATACCACCTGGAAGGGATCAACCAGGTCCAGGTGCGCCCGCGCATCGGCCTGACCTTCGCCAATGCCCTGCGCTCTCTCCTGCGCCAAGACCCGGACATCATGATGATCGGCGAGATTCGCGACCTGGAAACCGCGGAGATCGCCGTCCAAGCGGCGCTGACCGGCCACAAGGTGTTGTCCACCCTTCACACCAACTCCGCCTCGGCCACCATCACCAGGTTGTTGGACATGGGGGTCGAGGATTACCTCCTGACCTCCACCATCAACGGCATCGTCGCCCAGCGGCTGGTGCGCCTGATCTGCGTTGATTGCAGCGCGCCGCAGCCGGTGCTGCCGGAGATCGTCGACGAGCTCGGCCTCGACCGTTTCTTCCAAGGGGGCGCCCAACCGGTGCTTGCCGCGGGCGCCGGCTGCGCGGCCTGCAACGGCACCGGGTATCGGGGGCGGACGGGGATCGTCGAGATCCTGGTCATGACCGACGCCGTGCGCCAGGCCATCGTCGCCAGGGCCGGCGCCCAGGACGTTCAACGCGCGGCGGCCCTGGCCGGCATGACCACCATGTTCGAAGACGGCTTGAAGAAGGCCGTCGCCGGCATCACCACTTTGGAGGAAGTCCTGCGCGTGACGCGCGAGGGCTGAGCCATGCCGCTTTACCGGTTCAAGGCCCTATCGCCGGGGGGGCAGCTTCTCCAGGGGGAAATGGAGGCCCGCACCGAACGCCTGGTGATCGAGCGGCTGCGCGACGACGGGAATATTCCCATCGACGCGGAACCGGCCGCCCCGCGCTCCGCCATCCGCCGGTGGCTGGACCGCGAACTGCCGCGCCGTTCGGTGGCGGCCAAGGACGTCGCCCTGTTCACCCGGGAATTCTCGACCCTGGTGGGCGCCGGGATCGCCCTGGACCGGGTGTTGGCGATGCTCATCGGCTTGGCCGGCAAGACGGCCCTGCGCGAGGTCCTGACCGACGTCCATGGGCGGGTCGAAGGGGGCGCCGCCATCGCCGACGCCCTGGAAGCGCACCCCCAGGCGTTCCCACCCTTTTACGTCAATATGATCCGTGCCGGCGAGGCCAGCGGACAATTGGACGCGGTTCTCAAGCGGCTGGCCGAGTTTCTCGAGCGCTCCCGCGAGCTGAACAGCACCGTGCGCTCGGCCCTGGTCTACCCGGCGGTGCTGATCGGCATGGCCGGGCTGTCCCTGGTCATCGTGCTGACCGTGGTGCTGCCGGAATTCGAGCCGATCTTCGCCGAGGCCGGCCGTGACCTGCCCGCCGCCACCCAGGTGGTGCGCGCCATGGGCCATGGGCTCAGGGATTACTGGTGGGCCGCCGCCCTGGTCGGCTTGCTTGCCACCGTGGTGATTCGCCGCGACCTCACGACCGCCGACGGCCGCCACCGCTGGCACGGGCTGGCGCTCAGGATGCCGGTCCTGGGCTCCCTCTGGCGGCGGCTGGCGTTCGCCCGGTTCTCCCGCATGCTGGGCACCTTGCTCGCCAATGGGGTGGGCGTGCTGTCGGCGCTGGCGCTGGCGCGCGAGGTCACGGGCAACGAAGTTCTCAGCCGGGCGCTGGCCGAGGTGGCGGTCACGGTCAGGGAAGGCGGCGGCCTCGCCCGGCCCCTGGCCAAGGCCAAGGTGTTTCCCCAATTGGCCGTGGACCTGATCAGCGTCGGCGAGGAAAGCGGCCATCTCGAGGAAATGCTATTGAAAGCCGCCGATATTTACGATTCCGAGGTGAGGCACGCCATCGACCGGGCGGTGGCGCTTCTGGTCCCTCTATTGACCATCGGCTTGGGCGCCCTGATCGCGGCGATCATCGGTTCCGTCCTGGTGGCGATCCTGAGCGTCAATGAATTGGCCCTATAGGCATGAGGGGTAGCATCGGGCCGCGCCGGCCCGCCACCCCGCCCCCAGAGGTAGAGATGACAGAACACGGCAAGGATAAGGACAGGGTCGGGGATCGGAAAAAGCGCCAATCGGGGTTTACCTTGTTGGAGCTCTTGGTGGTGCTGACGATCCTCGGGCTGTTCGCGGTCATCGCCACCCCGCGGGTGCTGCAATATCTCGGCGGCGCCAAGTCCAAGACCGCGGCGATTCAGGTGGAACAGTTGGGCGGCGCCCTCGACCTCTACCGCCTGGACGTGGGCCGCTATCCCAGCGATCAGGACGGCATGGCCGCGCTCATCGAACGGCCCGCCAATGCCGCGCGCTGGAACGGGCCCTACGTGAAAAAGAAAGCGATGCTGGTGGATCCCTGGGGAGAGCCCTTTCACTACCGCGTGCCCGGCCGGCACGGGAGCTATGATCTCTATTCCCTGGGCGCCGACAAACAAGACGGCGGCGAGGGTGAAAACAAGGACATCGTGAGCTGGTGAAGCCCGCCCGCACAGACGGATTTACGCTGCTCGAACTCCTGGTGGTGCTCGCCATCGTCGCCCTGATGACGGCCATCGCGGCGCCCCGTTTTGCCGCCGCCCTGCCTGGCGCCGAGCTCGATTCCGGCGCCCGCAAACTGGCCGCGGGCCTCCGCGAGGCCCGTTCGCTGGCGGTCTCAACCAACCGCGCGGTCCCCTTTACCCTGCGCGGCGGCGCCAACCTCTATACCATCGGCCGCGGCGGCGAATCCAGGCAACTGCCAGGAAAACTGGCCATCACCCTGGTGACCGGGAGAAGGGAAATTAGCGGAGCGAACCAGGGTTCCATCCGCTTCTTCCCCGACGGCAGTTCCACCGGCGGGCGTATCGAACTGAAGGGCGCGGGCGGCAAACGGTCGATCGAGGTCGACTGGTTGACCGGCCGCATCAGGCTGGGCGAGTGAGCCATGGCACCAAGCGACAAAGACCGCATCCAGCGCGGCTTCACCTTGATCGAGGTGCTGGTCGCCTTCGTTATTCTGGCGCTATTCCTGGGTGCCGTGCTGCCGAGTTTGTCTGCCAGCCTCTCGGCAACACGCACCAGCAACGACACCTTGACCGCCACCGCCTATGCCCAATCGTTGATCGCCGGCGTCGGCGTGGAGGGCCTGATCACCGAAGGGGAATTCACCAATACCTTGGAACAGACGCGCTTTACCTCGCGCCTCACGGTCCGGCCTTACGGCGGGCCCGCCGCCACCGCCACCGACGCCCGGCTCTATGAGGTGACGGCGCGGATCGGCTGGCGCGATGGCGTGCACCGGCGCACGGTGTCCCTCACCACCCTTCGATACGGCACCGGGCAATAGTCATGGCCGGCCCAACCACGGCCCCAAGGCGCGCGCCGCCGCCGCGGCAAGCCGGTTTCACGCTGCTGGAATTGATGGTGTCCTTGGCCCTGGCCGGGCTCTTGACCATGGTTCTCACGGGCGGAATCCGCTTCGGGGCGCGGGTCTGGGAAGCCTCGCGGGTGCAGACCGAAGCCGCCAACGAGATCCATGCGATCCGCCGCTTCGTGCGCGAACGCGCCTTGGCCACGCGGCCGGTGCGGGCCATGGGCGACGACACCGAGGGCCGGACGGTGGGATTTTCCGGCGATGGAGCGGCCCTTGCGTTGGTGACCCTGATGCCCGCCTATGTCGCCCGCGGCGGCCTCTATCACTTCGAGATCGCCGCCACCGCCGGGGACGACGGCATGGGCATGGCGGTGAAATGGTGGCCCTATGGCGGCGAGGAATCCGGCCCCGGGTCGGGCCGGCGCCTGTTGCTCCAAGGGGCGCGAGACATCCGCCTATCGTATTTCGGCGATGGCGGGGAAACCGGCGCCATGGCCTGGCACGACGATTGGCGCGGGGGCCGGGACCTGCCCCGGCTGATCAGCATCAAGGTCGTCTTCCCGCCGGGCGACCCCCGCGTCTGGCCGGAACTTATCGTCGCCCTTCCCACGTCCAATACCCGCGCCAATGCCCGCGCCCGCAACTGATCCATCCCGGGCCGCGGCGCGGAGAGAGGCGGCCCATGGCGCGGCCTTGTCCCCGGCGGCGCACAAGCGCTACCCTGGGAGCCCCGAGGGCGGGACCCCGAACCTACAGCGAAGGGCATGACCGTTGGCGCTGATCTCGCAAGGCATTAACCGCATAAGGTGGTTTTTCCGGTGGTGGGCGGGCGAACTGGCGGCCCTGGTGCCCGGCGCCGTTCGCCGTTTTTTTCGCGCCCGGCCCGACACCGTGATGGTCGATATTTCGGGGCCGGAGGTGGTGGTGGCCCGCTGTGGGGAACACCATTTCGAGGAGATCGGCCGCTTTCCCGCAAATGCGGGCGACCAGGAAGAGGCCAGTGGCGCCGCCCGGGAAATCCTGAAAGCGGCCGGCGCCGCCCGGCAGAGGACCGCGCTGCGCTTATCGGGCACCCAGGCCTTGGTTAAATCTCTGGTCCTGCCCATGGCGGCGGAGGGCGA
>SMXQ01000081.1 GCA_004356985.1 Alphaproteobacteria bacterium
ATCAATTCCAGGTTGCCCGCGACGTCGCCGACGGTGGGATCGATCTGGGCCAAGCCGATTTTCAATTTTCCAGCCATGGTCTCAATGGTTCACTGGGTCTTGCATCATCGCATTAGTTTGAAGGCGGAGGGGACGCTTCCCGCCGCCCGCGCCTTCGGGAAACATGTGCTCAGGAAACCGCCCTAATTCGGGAGCCGCCATTCTGCTGGCGCGCGTCCTTGAGCATGTCGGAGATGACGAAGGCCAGTTCCAGGGCCTGGCTGGCATTGAGACGGGGGTCGCAGTGGGTGTGATAGCGGTCGGCGAGCGCGTGCTCGGTTATCGCCTGGGCGCCGCCCATGCATTCGGTGACGTCCTGGCCGGTCATTTCAAAGTGAACGCCGCCCGCATAGGTGCCCTCGCCCTGATGCACGGCGAAGAATCCACGCACCTCCTCAAGGATCCGGTCCACATGGCGCGTCTTGTAGCCACTGGATGACGCCACCGTATTTCCGTGCATGGGATCGCAGGACCACACCACCCTGCACCCTTCGCGCTCGACGGCACGGACCAGGGGCGGCAGTTTTACTTCCACCTTGTCCGCCCCCATGCGGCAAATCAGGGTGAGCCTCCCCGGCGCGTTGTCCGGGTTGAGGAGGTCGATGATCCTGATGAGGTCGTCAGCCTCCATGGTCGGGCCAACCTTCATGCCGAGGGGATTTTTGACCCCGCGGAGGAACTCGACCTGGGCGTTGTCGGCTTGGCGGGTACGGTCCCCAACCCAAAGAAAATGGGCGGAACAGTCATACCATTCACCGGTCAGTGAATCGGTGCGGGTCAAGGCTTCCTCGTAACCCAACAACAACGCCTCATGGGAGGTGAAGAAGTCGGTCTCGCGGATCTGCGGGATTGTTTCCGACGTCAGCCCGCAAGCTTCCATGAAGCCCAGTGTTTCGTCGATGCGGTCGGCCAGTTCCCGGTACTGCTCCCCCTGGGAGCTCTCGGCGACAAAGCCCAGATTCCAGCGGTGCACCCGATGGAGGTCGGCGAAACCACCCTGGGCGAAGGCACGGAGAAGGTTAAGGGTCGATGCCGACTGGGAATAGGCCTTGAGCCAGCGTTCCGGATCGGGCCTCCGGGCCTCTTCGGTGAATTCCATGCCATTGACGATATCACCCCGGTAGCTCGGCAAGGTAACCCCGTCCTGGGTCTCGAAGTCGTCGGTCCGTGGCTTGGCGAACTGGCCCGCCATGCGCCCCATCTTGACCACCGGGCAGCTGGCACCAAAGGTCAGCACCACAGCCATCTGCAGCAGCACCCGGAAGGTGTCGCGAATATTGTCGGCATGAAATTCGGCGAAGCTTTCCGCGCAGTCGCCCCCCTGCAACAGGAAGGCCTTGCCATCCGCCACCCGGGCGAGCTGCTCGGTCAGCCTGCGCGCCTCGCCGGCGAAGACCAGCGGCGGGTAGTTGGCAAGGGTCGCCTCCACCTCGGCCAGTTTGGCCGCATCGGGCCAATCGGGTTGCTGCACAATGGGTTTTTCGCGCCAGCTTGAAGGCGTCCACTTGGAAGCCATGGTTCACCTCAAAAATCAGGAAAACGAACCAACTTCTGATTCGAAGGCGCGTTTATACGCTCCTTCGCGCCGATTTTCCAGCCAAACGGGGGAATTTCGTTCACCCGCAAAGACGCGATATCATCCCGGTTTGGCTATTCCCTACCCTCGAGCCATGGGTTCGTACATCAGCACCAGTTCCTCCCCGGTGGTCGGATGCACCGCCATGGTGGCGTCCATCTCGGCCTTGGTTACCCCCGCCTTGATGGCGATCCCCAGGGTTTGGATGATTTCCGCGGCGTCCATCCCCACCATGTGAACACCCAAAACCCGGTCGGACGCGCCGTCGACGACGAGCTTGATCATCACGTATTCCTCGCGCTTGGTGATGGCGTGCTTGAGGGGACGGAACCGGGTGCGGTAGATGTCGATGTTATCGAATCGGGCGCGCGCCTGGTCCTCGGTCAAACCTACCGTACCCACCGGCGGCTGGGTGAACACGGCGGTGGCGATGCTCTCGTGATCCGGCGCGCGGGGGGCCTCGCCGTAAAGGGTTTCGATCAGGCAGACGGCCTCGTGAATGGCCACCGGCGTGAGGTTGACCCGGTCCGTGCAATCGCCGATGGCGAAGATATGGGACTGGGCCGTGCGCGAATATTCATCGACACGGACCGCGCCGTTCTCTTCCAGGGTCACACCCGCCGCCTCCAGGCCGAGCTCGGCCGTGTTGGGCACCCGGCCGGTTGCGAAGAGAACCTGGTCGGCGGCGAGAACATCTCCACCCGAAAGCGTAACCGCCAGGCCGTCCTCGGCCTGTTCGATCCTCTCGATCTCGGCCTCGAACCGAAACCGGATGCCTTTTTCCGTCAATTCCGATTGCACCGCGATGCGGATGTCTTCATCGAAGCCACGCAGCACGCCGAGCCGGCGATAGACCATGGTCACATCGGCGCCCAGCCCGTGCATGATGCAGGCGAATTCGAGAGCGATATAACCCGCGCCATTGATCACCAGCCGTTTCGGGAATTCGGGCAGGTCGAAAATCTCGTTGGACGTGATGGCGAGTTCGGCGCCGTCGATGGGCGGAAGGTACGGACTGGCGCCGGTTGAAATCAGGATGTTCTCCGCGCTCAGGGTATTGGCGCCGATGCGGATGGTGTGGGCGTCTTCCAAGGTAGCGTGGCCGGTGAACAGTTTCGTCCCGGCGTCCGCGAGGACCTTGTGGTAAATGCCCTCGAGGCGCCGGAGCTCCGTCTTCTTGGCCTCGACCAGGGTCGGCCAGTCGAAACGCCGCCCCTCCACGGTCCAGCCATAGGCGGCGGCATCGTCGAAATCGTCGGCGAAATGAGAGGCGAAGACGTAGAACTTCTTGGGCACGCAACCGCGATGCACGCAAGTGCCGCCCACCGTCCATTCCTCCACAAGACCCGACCGCTTGCCCTTGGCGGCGGCCAGGCGCGCCGCGCGCACCCCGCCGGAACCCGCGCCGATGGTGAAAAGGTCGAAATCGTAATCGGCCATGGTTCTCCCCCGAAGGCCCTGTGTCCTAAGCGTCGATGCCGCCCATGCACATGTATTTCACCTCGACGAATTCATCGATCCCGTATTTGGAGCCCTCGCGGCCGGTTCCCGATTCCTTGACCCCGCCGAAGGGCGCCACTTCGGTGGAAATAATGCCTTCGTTGATGCCGATGATGCCGTATTCCAACGCCTCGGCCACCCGCCAGACGCGCCCGATATCGCGGGCATAGAAATAGGCGGCCAGGCCGAATTCCGTGTCGTTGGCCATGCGGATGGCCTGGCTTTCGGTGCGGAAGCGGAATATCGCCGCCACCGGTCCGAAGGTTTCTTCCCTGGCCACCAACATCTTGGGCGTTACGCCGACGATCACCGTGGGCTGGAAGAAGGTCCCGCCGAGGCGATGGCGCTTGCCGCCGGTGAGAACGCGCGCGCCCTTGGAAACCGCATCGGCTATGTGTTCCTTCACCTTGTCCACGGCTTTTTGGTCGATCAGCGGCCCCTGGGTGATCCCGGGCTTGAAGCCGTCGCCCACCCTGAGCTTGCGGACCGCCGCCACCAGCTTCCTGACAAAGGCGTCATGGACCTTGTCCTGGACCAGGATGCGGTTGGCGCAAACGCAGGTCTGGCCGGTGTTGCGGTACTTGGATGCCATGGCGCCCTGGACCGCGGCGTCGAGATCGGCGTCATCGAAGACCATGAAGGGCGCGTTGCCGCCCAGCTCCATGGAGGTCTTCTTCACGGTGCCCGCGCATTGCGCCATCAAAAGCTTGCCGACCTCGGTCGAGCCGGTGAACGACAACTTGCGGATGATGGGGTTTCCGGTCAGTTCCGCGCCCTGGACAGCGGACGGCCCGGTGACCACATTGAAGACCCCGGCGGGCATGCCCGCGCGTTCCGCCAATTCCGCCAAGGCAAAGGCCGAAAAGGGCGTCTGGGAGGCGGGCCGCGCCACCACGGTGCAGCCGGCGGCCAAGGCCGGCGCCGCCTTGCGGGTGATCATGGCGGAGGGGAAGTTCCACGGCGTGATGCAGGCAACCACGCCGATGGGTTCCTTGGTGACGATGATGCGCCGGCCCGGCACGTTTTCGGGGATGATGTCGCCGTAGATCCGCTTGCCTTCCTCGGCGAACCATTCGATGAACGACGCCGCATAGACCACCTCTCCCTTGGCCTCGGCCAAGGGCTTGCCCTGCTCGGCGGTCATGATGGCGGCAAGGTCGTCGGCATTGGCGACCATCAACCGGTGCCAGCGGCCTAAGATGGCGGCGCGCTCTTTGGCGGTCTTGGCGCGCCAGGCGGGCCAGGCGGCATTGGCCGCCACAATGGCGCGCCGCGTTTCCGCCTTTCCCAGGCTGGGCGCGGTGCCGAGCGTCGAGTCGTCGGCCGGGTTGTTGACGCGGAACGTCTTGCCGTCATCGGCGCCGACCCAGGCCCCGCCGACGTAGCATTTTTGGCGGAAAAGCTTCCTGTCCCTGAGCCTCATCGCTCTCCCCTTCTGATCAAGGAACCGGGGGGCGGTGCCCCTGAAGATTTGGCGCCACTATACCGCCCACCCCTGGGGCTGTTAACCGCAATAATCGGCGCGCGCCGTCAGGGCTGCAGGGTGATCCCCGGGGGATTCCAGACCGCGTTGCGGACGCCGGGGAAACCCGGCCCGCCGCCCCCTGGAACCATGCGGCGGATCTACAGAGCCAAACCTCACTCCACCGTGACCGACTTCGCGAGGTTGCGCGGCTGGTCCACATCGGTGCCGCGAATGACGGCGGCGTGGTAGGCCAGGAGCTGCACCGGGATGGTATAGAGTATCGGCGCGACGAAGGCGTCGACGGCGGGAATCTCGACACTGGCCGCGGCCAGGCCGCCGAGCCGGGCGATCCCTTCGGCGTCGGACAGGAAGATCACCCGGCCGCCGCGGGCGACCACTTCCTGCATGTTGGACGCGGTTTTTTCGAACAAACCGTCGGACGGCGCCACGACGATGATGGGGATATCGTTGTCGATCAGGGCGATAGGGCCGTGCTTCATCTCGCCGGCGGCGAATCCTTCGGCCGGAATATAGGTGATCTCCTTCAGCTTCAACGCGCCTTCCAGGGCCACCGCGTAGCCGGTGCCCCGGCCCAGGAACAACACGTGGCGGGCGGCGGCGATTTCCTTGGCCAGTTCCTTCAATTTCGAGTCGTGGCGCAGCACCTCGGCGACCCGCGCCGGCACCTCGATGATGGCCTGGGACAAGGCCGCCTCGCGTTGGTGATCGATGGCGCCCCGGGCCCGGGCGGCGGCGATGGCGAGACAGGCGAGAACCGTCATCTGGGTGGTGAACGCCTTGGTGGAGGCCACCCCCACCTCGGGCCCGGCATGGGTGAGAAGCGTGCCCTCGGCCTCCCTGGCCATGGTGCTTTCCGCGACGTTGACGATGGCCAGCGTGGTCTGGCCGAGTTCCCGTGCCAGGCGCAGCGCCGCCAGGGTATCGGCGGTCTCCCCGGACTGGGAAATCGCCAGCGCCGCGCCGCCCGCGGCGAGCACCGGAGCGCGATAGCGAAACTCGGAGGCGATATCGACCTCGGCCGGCAGACGGGCGATGCTCTCGAACCAGTAGCGGGCGATCAAGGCGGCATGCCACGACGACCCGCAGGCCAGCAACTGCAAGCGCGGCAGGGCCGCGAAATCGACCGGCAGGTCGGGCAGGCTCACCTCCAGGGAAGCGGGATTGACGAAGGACGCGAGGGTATCGCCGATCACCGTCGGCTGTTCATAGATTTCCTTCAGCATGTAATGGCTGAAATTGCCCTTGCCGATGGCATCGCCGATCGTCGCGGTTTCCCGAATCGGCCGCTCCACCAGGGCGCCGGTGTGATCAAAGATGGCGGCGCCGTCGCGAGTCAATTCCACCACATCGCCGTCATCGAGGTAACAGATGCGTTTGGTCAGCGGCGCCAACGCCAGGGCGTCGGAGCCGAGAAACATCTCGCCTTCGCCATGGCCGATCGCCAACGGGCTGCCCCTTCTCGCGCCGATCACCAGGTCGGAATGGCCGGCGAAGATCATCGCCAGGGCGAAGGCCCCTTCCAATTCGCCCAACGCCCGCGTCGCCGCCTCGGCCGGGGCGAGACCCTGGCCGAGATAGCGCGCCACCAGGTGCACGATGACCTCGGTATCGGTGTCGCTTTCGAAAACGTGGCCTTGGGCGACCAGGCCTTCCTTGAGGGCTTGGAAATTCTCGACGATGCCGTTGTGAACCACCGCCACCGCTTCATTGGCATGGGGATGGGCGTTGGCCTCGCTGGGGCTGCCATGGGTCGCCCAGCGGGTGTGGCCGATGCCGGTGGTGCCGCTGAGCGGTTCGGCGGCGAGAACCGCCTCGAGGTTGGCGATCTTGCCCTCGGCGCGGCGGCGCTCGATGCGCCCACCCACCAGCGTCGCCAAACCGGCGGAATCGTAACCGCGGTATTCCAGGCGCTTGAGGCCGTCAACCAGAATGGGGCAGGCGGGGGCCGCACCGATGATGCCGATGATGCCGCACACCGGGGGTTTAACCCTCCCCGCCC
>SMXQ01000001.1 GCA_004356985.1 Alphaproteobacteria bacterium
ATCCCCGCCCTCGCCCTCGCCGCGCCACGGCGGGTCGTCGCTTTCGCCGCTCCCCGGCGGGTCGTCCCTTTCGCCGCTCCCCGGCGGGTCATCCCTTTCGCCGCTCCCCGGCGGGTCGTCCCTTTCGCCGCTCCCCGGCGGGTCGTCTCTTTCGCCGCTCCGCGGCGGGTCGTCTCTTTCGCCGCTCCGCGGCATTAGGGACAGAAATCCGGCGCGCTCGGCGCCGATATCCACGAACGCCGCCTCCATGCCGGGAACCACCGCGTTGACGCGGCCCAGCACGACGGTCCCGACCGTGTCGGGCGCGCCGTCGCCGGCGATGACGAGGTCGACCAGCCGGCCCTCCTGGCGCAGCGCGACGCGCGCCTGGCCGCCGCAAGTCATCGAAAGAATTTCGTCGATCATGGCCCCCCTCCGCCGCCGCCGGCGGCGCCGCCCAGGCCTTGCAAAAGCCGCTCGGTCTCGTAGAGGGGCAAGCCCACGACGTTGGAATACGACCCCCTGAGGAAACGCACGAACACCGCGGCGCGGCCCTGGATGGCATAGCCGCCGGCCTTGCCCCGCCATTCCCCGGTCTCGATATAGCTCTCGATTTCCGCCGCCGCCAGGCGCTTGAAGGCGACGATGGTGATACAGGTTCGGGTGGCGGCGGCGCCATCGGGCGCGAGGACGGCGATGCCGCCGATCACCCGGTGGCGGCGGCCGGAAAGCAGCGCCAGGCAGTCCCGCGCGGTTTTTTCGTCCTCGGCTTTGGGCAGGATACGGCGCCCGCAGGCGACCACCGTGTCGGCGCCAAGCACCACGGCGCCGGCGGCTTCCGGCAGGCGGGCGACGCGCATGGCCTTATCCTTAGCCAAACGCACGGCATGGGCCTCGGGCAATTCGCCCTTGGCGGGCGTTTCATCGATATCGGGGTCAAAGACGAGGTCGGGGCTGCGGCCGATCTGGGCCAGAAGTTCGCGGCGGCGCGGCGATACCGAAGCAAGGACGAAAAGGGGTGCCCCGGGCATGGCGCAACCGACTTGGCGTTATTTAAATCGGAATATTATCCGTCCCTTGGTGAGGTCGTAGGGGGTCATTTCCACATTGACCTGGTCACCGACGAGAACCCGGATACGGTGCTTGCGCATCTTGCCCGAGGTATAGGCCAGGATTTCGTGATCGTTCTCCAGCTTGACTCGGAACATGGCGTTGGGAAGGAGTTCGGTGACCTCACCAGGGAACTCGGTAGAATCGTCTTTTTTGACCATCATTTCTCCATGTATTGCTTGAAGTTGCAGGGACAATGGGGGGCATGGGCCCAAGCGTCAAGGCATTAACGCCGCGCCTGGCGCGCATCCCGGTCAAAGGGTTCGATTCGGCTGGACGGGCTCTAACCCGACGGCGGGAGATTGAGGCGCATGGTGATGGACAGGGCATGGGCGTCGAGCCCTTCGGCTTGCGCCAAGGTCACCGCGGCGGGGCCGATAATGCTAAGCGACTCGGCGTCACATTTGATGATCGAAGTGCGCTTGACGAAATCCAGCACCGACAGGCCCGAGGAAAAGCGCGCGGTCCCGCCGGTAGGCAGGACATGATTGGCGCCGGCGACGTAATCGCCCACCGCCTCGGGCGTGAAGCGGCCCATGAAGATGGCGCCGGCATTGTTCACCTTCTCGGCCAGCGATTCCGGGTCGGCCACCGCGAGGGCGAGGTGCTCGGGCGCGACGGCATCGACCAGGGCCGGCACTTCGGCCAGGTCATCGACAACGATCACGGCACCAAAGGCGGCCCAACTGGCGCCGGCGATGGCGGCCCTTGGCAAGGTCTTGAGGCGCGCCTCCACCGCCGCCTCGACCCGGTCGGCGAAAGCCTCGTCATCGGTGATCAGGATGGACTGCGCCGCCTCATCGTGTTCAGCCTGGGCCAGCAGATCGACGGCGATCCAGTCGGCATCGTTGGCGCCGTCGGCCACCACCAGAATCTCCGATGGTCCGGCGATCATGTCGATGCCGACGGTGCCGAAGACCTGGCGCTTGGCCGCGGCCACCCAGGCATTTCCCGGCCCGACGATCTTATCGACGGCGGCAATGGTGGCGGTCCCATAGGCCAGCGCGCCGATCGCCTGGGCGCCGCCGATGCGGTAGGCCTCGGTCACCCCGGCCCGGCGCGCGGCCGCCAGAACCAGGGGGTTGATCTCGCCATTGGGCGCCGGAACCACCATGACGATGCGCTTCACCCCGGCGATCCGCGCCGGGATCACGTTCATCAGCACCGAGGACGGATAGGCCGCCTGGCCGCCGGGCACGTAGACGCCGGCCGCCGCCACCGGGCGCCAGCGCCAACCCAGCCTGACCCCGGCGCCATCAACAATATTCTCGTCTTTGGGCACTTGGCGCAGGTGGTAGGCCTCGATGCGCGCGGCCGCCACGCCCAGGGCCGCCAACGCCGCGTCCGGGCAGGCGTCTTCCGCCGCCGCCATGTCGTCGCCGCTTATGGCGAACGTCGCGGGCGTCAGCTCGAGCCCATCGAAGCGCCGGGTGAATTCGATCACCGCATCATCGCCGTCATCGCGAACCGCGCGCAGGATATCCGCCACGTCGCTTTCCAGTTGGGCGTCGCCCTCCCGTCTGCCGGCCAACAGGCGGGCGAAGTCGTCGCCGAACCCAGGGTCGCGGTGCGCCAGTCTAGCCGCCATCGCCCAAACCTCCGTTGACGGCAACCGCAAACCGGTCGAGCCACCGGCCGACCTCCTCGGGCCGGGTCTTGAACGCCGCCCGGTTGACCACCAAACGGGAGGAGACCTCGCAGATTTGCTCCACCTCCACCAAGCCGTTGGCCTTGAGCGTCGCCCCGGTGGAAACCAGATCGACGATGCGCCGGCACAGGCCTAAGGACGGCGCCAGTTCCATGGAACCGCTCAGCGTGATGCATTCCGCCTGGACCCCGCGCCGGGCGAAGTGGCGGCGCGTGATCTCGGGATATTTGGTGGCCACCCGGACGTGGGACCAACGCCGGGGATCGTCGGCCTCCACCATCTCGGCGGGTTCGGCCACCACCATGCGGCAGCGCCCGATGCCCAGGTCGAGAGGCGCGTAAATCTCCGAATAGCCGAATTCCATCAGCACGTCGCTGCCGGCGATACCGAGATGGGCGCCGCCGAAGGCAACCACGGTGGCGACGTCGAAGGCGCGCACCAAGACAAGCTCCAGGCCGCCGTCCCGGGTCTGGAACTTGAGCTTGCGCGAGGCGGGGTCGTCGAACTCCGCCTCGGGCTCGATCCCGGCCGCCGCCAGCAAGGGGCGGGCGGCGGCGAGGATGCGGCCCTTGGGCAGCGCCATCACAAGTGGTTCGTTGGTCGCCAATTCAATAATCCCGGTCGGTTGAGAGTTGCGGGGCAGGGGTTTTAGCGCGTTCCGCCGTCTTGATCCAGTTCGTCTTCCACCGGGTGATGGGGACGCCACATGGTGGGCCAGGGTTCGCCCATGTCCTGGACGAACGCTTCCACCGTCTCGACACTAAGCCTGACCGCGGCGCCGCCGGAAAATACCAAGGTCACCACGTCGCCTTCGGCCAGGATGGTCAGGACCTCGAGCAGGCGCCCCCGGTCGGCCGCCGCCCCCGGCGTGAAGCCCTTGGCCTCGACGCTCAACACGTGTTCGAAGGTGATGCCGCAATGGACCCGCTCATAGGAGCCGGCGGCGGTCCCCCCCTGTCCCGCGCCGGGTCCGGCGCCGGCATCTTCCTCGGCCGCCAGATTTTCCCAACAAAAGCGGTTCGCCACCATGACGAAACGGTTTTCCTCGCCAAGAAACCGCATGTCCTGGACCGGCACCAGAGCGTCTTGAAGGTAGGCCCCGAGGACCGCGAAATCCGCGGCATCGACGGCGCGCAGCTTTAATGGCGTACCCATGCGTTTGCCCCCTCCCTAATTACTCAAGCGTTCTATATCGGCACCACAGGCCGCGAGTTTTTCCACCAACCTCTCGTAGCCGCGATCGAGATGATAGACCCTGCTGATGATGGTTTCACCCTCGGCCACCAAGCCCGCCAGAACCAGGCTGACCGATGCCCTGAGATCGGTCGCCATGACCTCGGCCCCGGCCAGGGCCTTGACCCCGCGCACCATGGCCGAGGCGCCATGGACGGTGATTTCGGCGCCCATGCGGGACAGCTCGGAGACATGCATGAAACGGTTCTCGAAGATGGTTTCGGTGATCATGGCGACCCCCGAGCCGATCACCATCAACGCCATCATCTGCGCCTGCAGGTCGGTGGGGAATCCGGGATAGGGCTCGGTCATGACGTCGACGCCGCGGACCCGCCCGCGCCCGGGGGTCACGCGCACGCCGCCTTCGGTGGCGGTGACGCGAACCCCTGCTTCCCGCAGCTTTTCGAACAACGCCTCGTTCTGGGCCGGATCCGCGCCCTTGAGCTCGACGTCGCCGCCGGTCATGGCCGCCGCCAGGGCATAGGTCCCGGTTTCGATGCGGTCGGGCACCACCTCGTGGCTAGCGCCGTGGAGGCTCGTGACCCCTTGAATGGTGAGGGTGCCGCTGCCGATGCCGGCGATCTTCGCTCCCATGGCGACCAGGCAATTGGCCAGGTCGACGACCTCCGGCTCCCGGGCGGCATTGGCCAGCACCGTTTCGCCACGGGCCAAGGTAGCGGCGATCATCAGGTTTTCCGTGGCCCCCACCGAGACGAAGGGGAACACGATATGGGCGCCCGTGAGCCCCTTGGGCGCGCGGGCCTCGATATAGCCGCCTTGGACGTCGATCGCGGCACCGAGCTGCTCAAGACCCTTGAGGTGCAGGTCCACCGGCCGGTTGCCGATGGCGCAGCCGCCCGGCAGCGAGACCTTGGCGACCCCCTCCCGCGCCACCAAACCGCCCAGCACCAGGATCGAGGCCCGCATCTGGCGCACCAGGTCATAGGGCGCGGTGGTGGAGGTGATCTTGCGCGCGTGAAGGGTAAGGACCCGGCCCACATGGCCGCCCTTGGGCGCGTCGCCTTCCATGGCGATCTCCACGCCGAGAACCCCCAAGAGGCTGGCCAGGGTCGAAATATCGGCAAGATGGGGAAGGTTGCCCAGGGTCAGCGGCGCGTCGCTCAGCAGGCTCGCCGCCATCAGCGGCAGGGCCGCGTTCTTGGCGCCGCTGATGGAAATTTCGCCGGTCAGCCGATTGCCGCCCCGGATACGGATTCTGTCCATGAACCGCCTTTTAAAGCCTGGCCAGGGTCACGCCCTTTTGACCCATAGTTTTGCCGGCCTCCCCGGCGGTAGGGATCGCGCCCTGGCAACCCCGGGCCGCCACCGACGGCGCGATCCTGCCATGGTTGGGCGCCGATTCGCGGACCGGGCTGTGGGGCATGATGCCCATGGGCCATCCTCCGTCTGCGGTTGAAGGTGCCGGGAGACGCCCCGGCCCCTTGTGTTACTCCATGCAGGGGCGGGGCTCAAGGACGACGGGGCCGGTTTCACTCGCCGCCGGGCGATTTGGGCAGCGGCGGGAGAGTCCCATGGCGGCGTTGGCGGGCCTGGGCCTTGCGGCGGCCCAGGTTGGCGCGCAGCGCCGCCGCCGCCCGCGCCCGGCGCGCGGCTCCGGGGCCGGCGGTCCGCGGCCCCCTGGCACCGCCCGGGCCCTTGGCTTCGCCGTCGTTCATCACCGCCCCAGCGTAGACCGCCAAGGCCGGCGGGGCAACGCCGCCGCCCGAAACACCCAGGTCTTTACGCCCTGGCCCCATGAGAGGCCGCGGACCCAGCCCGAGTCGCGCGGAACCGAGTCGCGCGGAACCGAGTTGCGCGCCTGGGGCCGTTATGGCATCTTCGCACCCCCCGCGTGCCGCCGTAGCTCAGGGGTAGAGCACTCGCTTGGTAAGCGAGAGGCCGAAGGTTCGATTCCTTCCGGCGGCACCATTTTCTTATCCCGCACCGCTTCTCCACCCCGGGCCTTGCCGCCTCGGCCGCCATGGGCTTAGATGCGGGCCTGTTACGGGCAGCCAGGGAGCGGCAGGGATGGACGACGACGGCAACGGCAAGGAAAATCGCACCAGGAACATCATCCTCGGCGTGCTTGGCGGTGCGCTGCTCGTCATCGCCGTCAAGCTCTTGTTCAGGTGGTTCGCCGGCGAGATTTAGGCCGCCCCGCAGACCGCCAGGGGTCCGCTACATGGAGGGCACCAGGTCGCGCAGCACCGGGAAGAAATCCCCCACCACCGTCGCCGGCCAGGGGAGAAGCAGGAGCTTCTCGAACAACAGGTAGCAGAACACCGTCATGCCGACCGAAAGGTAGCCCACCAGCCGCCAGGGCTCCCGCGCCTCCACCCGCATGTAGAGAACCACGAAGACGAACACGGTGGGGATCACGCCGATCAGCGCCATGGACCCCATGAAGCCGAGCAACCAGCCGAAGAAGGCGGCGGCACGGCGCAGCATGGTCGCCCTCGGCAGATCGTCGTCGGCGCTGGTGTCGAAATGGATCCTCCGCCCGCCGGGCGCGACCTCCGTGTCGCGGCGGAAGGTGTGGTTGAAGAAGCTGACCGTGGCGATCCCCAGCGCCAAATAGGCGACGATCAGCGGCGCGATGGTCGACAGCGGTTCCCATTCGCGGGTGAAATAGACCAGCGCCACCAACGCCGAAATATAGACGGCATAGAACGCGGTATGCACGTCGAAGCGCGGCGCCGTCAGGTTGCCCAGCATCGCCAGGATGCCGCGCGATGCCTTTACCTCGCGCACGAACGGCCCGAGGATGCCGATGATCGCGGCCGAGAACAGGACGATCACCCCGGGCCGCAAAAGCCAGGCGGCGCCGAACAGGTCGATGGACACGAACATGTAGCGTTCGACGATATCGCCCAGCACCACGCCCAGGATCAGCGGCGGGCGCGGCCATTTCAGGCGCTTCATGATCCAGCCGAGCAACCCGAAGCCGAAGACCGCGTATATGTCCCCCCATTTGCGCGAGCCCTGGAAGGAGGCGATGAAAACGATCGAGAGAATCAGCGGCATCAGCACCGAGAAACGGACCAGGGCGATCTTCGCGAACTGGTTGGAAAAGGCGAAGCAGATGCCGGCGCCGAGGATATTCGCCACCGCCACCGACCACACCATGGAATAGGTGACGTCCAGGTGCTTGGTCAGCATCTCCGGGCCGGGCTGCAGCCCATGGATCAGGAAGGCGCCCAGCAGGATTGCCATCCCCGCCGAGCCGGGCACGCCGAAGGCCAGGGTCGGCACCAAGGCGCCGCCCTCCTTGGCGTTGTTGGCCCCTTCCGAGGCCAACACGCCGCGGATGTCGCCGGTGCCGAAGGTCTCCGAACCCCCCTTTTCGGACCGCGCCCCATAGCCGTAGGCGATCCAGTCGACCACCGGTCCGCCGAGCCCGGGGACCGCGCCCAAGGCCGCCCCCAACCAGGCCACCCGCAACACCAGCCACCAATGGCGGAAGGTGTCCTTGACGCCTTCCATCTGGCCCTTGCGGCCGTCCACAAGGGTCCCCGAGGCGATGGAGCGGCGCTGGATCGACATATCGGCAAGCTCCGGAAGGGCGAACAGGCCGAGCGATATGGGCACCAACGGGAACCCTTCGAACAGGTAGATGGTATCGAAGGACCAGCGCTGGGTGCCGGTCTGCGGGTCGGTTCCGACGAACGAGACGAGCAGCCCCAACGCCGCCGCGCACAACCCGCGGAGCGGCGACGATCCCGACAGCACCGCCACCATGGACAGGCCGAACACCGCCAGGCCCAGCATCTCCGGCGAACCGAAGGACAGCATCAAGGGCCTGAGGATGGGGATGCTCACGGCCAGCAGAAAAGCCCCGAACACCCCGCCCAGGAGGGACGCCGTAAAGGCCGCGCCGAACGCCCTTCCCGCCTGTCCCCGCCGGGCCAGCGGATGGCCGTCGAGAATGGTCGCCGCCGAGCCCGACGTGCCGGGCACGCCGAACAAAACCGCGGGGATGGTGTCCGACGTGGTCGTCACCGAACCCATGCCCAGCAACAAGGCGAAGGCGGAATAGGGATCCATGCCGAAGGTGAAGGGCAGCAGAATGGCCAAGCCGACGATGCCGCCAAGGCCGGGGATGACGCCTAGCACGAGGCCGATGATGACGCCGAGAAACAGGAACCCCAGCCGCATGGGATCGACCATGATCACCAAGGCCTGGCCCGCCGCCTGGAGCATTTCCTCCAAAATCAACCGCCCCCGAAACTTGTTTTTATGGGTGCCGAAATGGCCCCCCCCGCCTGATTTGGCGCAAAGGTCCCACAATCGGGAAGCAAAGGCAACGCGGAGATGAGGGCCGCTGGGGCCTCAGCGCAGGCAGGCCCCCAGGGCGATCAGGAATTTCCGGCCGCGGCCGATGCGGATGGGACGGCCGATCAATTCGGGGGCGAACCCGCGGGCCTTGAGCCGCGCCAGCAGGCGCCCGTATACGGCGCACATGGCACGGGCCGGACGCGCCGGGCCCCGGGGGCAGCTGTCGAGCAAAGCCCGGGCCGTGGAAAAATGGCCCTCGGCCATGGTCGAGACCTCGGCACAGGCCCGGTCCAGGGCCGGATGAGACAACACCGCCGCCGGTTGGCGGGCGGCGATGCCGTGGCGCTCGAGAACCTCCCGCGGCAGGTAAAGCCGCCCCACCGCCGCGTCTTCGACGAGATCGCGCAATACGTTGGTGAGCTGAAGCGCCTGGCCCAGGGAACGCGCCAGGGCCTGGCCCACATCCCTGTGCAATCCGAAGATCGGCGCCGACAACCGTCCCACGGCGCAGGCCGCCCGGGCGCAATAGAGCTCCAGCTCAACCAGGCTGGGGGCAACCATGCGGCCCGCCACGTCCATTTCCATGCCGTCGATGACGGCGAGAAAATCCTCTTTTCGAAGGCCGAAGACGAGGACCGCCGGGGCGACGGCGACGGTGACGGGATGGCGCGGCGTGCCTTGAAACAAGGCCCCGACCTCGACCCGCCAAGCCGCCAGCGCGGCCATCTTGTCCGGGGCCGGCCCGGCCCCATCGGCGACATCGTCGACGGTACGGCAGAAGGCATAAACGGCGAACATCGCCTCGCGGCGGTGCTTGGGCAGCAACCGCATGGCCCAGAAAAACGAAGAGCGCGAATCCGTCGAGCGCGCATGCACCCAACGGGCGGCATCGGGCAGGGTCCAGTCACGGCCGTTACCGGGGGCGGGCATGGCAATGGCGACCGCCGGCGCATCGCTCCCGTCCCGACCGCCGGCGGCAAGCCCACTTTCGTCCATATCCATGGGATCAGGCGCTCGAGCTGGACGGCCGCTGGCCGGCCTCACCCAGGGCGCCAAGGGCCACCTCGACCACATGCGCCGCGTCGAGGCCGGCCTCCCGGTACTGCGCCGCCGGGCTATTGTGATCGATAAAGCGGTCCGGCAGCACCATGGGGCGGAGCTTCAAACCGGAATCGATCAGGTCGTGTTCGGCAAGGAACTGCATGACATATGACGCGAAGCCGCCAATGGCGCCTTCTTCGATGGTGATGAGCACCGGGTGCTCGCGGGCGAGGCGGGCAATCAAATCGGTGTCCAGCGGCTTGGCGAACCGGGCATCGGCGACGGTCGCCGAAAATCCCTTGGCGCCCAGTTCGTCGGCCGCTTTCAGGCATTCGGCCAGCCGTCCCCCGAAATTGAGGATGGCGATGGCATTGCCTTCCCTCAGGATCCGGCCCTTGCCGATCTCCAGCACCTGGCCGCGGGCGGGCAGTTCCACGCCGACGCCCTCGCCCCTGGGAAAGCGCACCGCCGAGGGGCCATCGTCGATGGCCGCCGCGGTGGCCACCATGTGGACCAGCTCGGCTTCATCGCCGGCCGCCATCAGCACGAACCCGGGCAAGCAGCCGAGATAGGCGATATCGAAGATGCCGCCATGGGTCGGGCCGTCGGCGCCCACCAACCCCGCCCGGTCCATGGCGAAGCGCACCGCAAGCCCCTGGATGGCGACATCGTGGACCACCTGATCGTAGCCCCGCTGCAGGAAGGTCGAATAAATGGCACAGAACGGCTTCAGGCCCTCGGTGGCGAGGCCGGCGGCAAAGGTCACCGCGTGCTGTTCGGCGATGCCGACGTCGAATGTGCGATCGGGATAGGCTTTGGCGAAGATATCGAGCCCGGTGCCCGAAGGCATGGCGGCGGTAATGGCGACGATCTTGTCGTCATGGGCGGCCTCTTCCACCAGGGCGCCGGCAAAGACCTTGGTGTAGGTCGGCGCATTGGATTTGGCCTTGACCTGTTGGCCGGTGACGACGTCGAACTTGCCGACCCCGTGGTGCTTGTCCGCCGCCTCCTCGGCCGGGGCATAACCGTGGCCTTTCTGGGTCACCACGTGCACCAGGACCGGGCCGGGCACCTTGGAATCCCTGACGTTTTTCAGGACCGGCAGAAGGTGATCGAGGTTATGGCCATCGATCGGCCCGACGTAGAAGAAGCCCAATTCCTCGAACAAGGTTCCGCCGGTGACCATGCCGCGGGCGTATTCCTCCGCGCGCTGGGCCGCTTTCTGAAGGGGGCGGGGGAATTTATCCGTCATCAGCCGGGCGAAGTGCCGAATCGAGCGGTAGGATTTCGACGATATCAGCCGCGAAAGGTAGGCGCTCATGGCCCCCACCGGCGGCGCGATGGACATGTCGTTGTCGTTGAGAATGACGATCAGGCGGGCATCCATGGAGCCGGCGTTGTTCATGGCTTCGTAGGCCATGCCGGCGCTCATGGCGCCGTCGCCGATGACGCAGATGACCTCGTTGTCCGCCCCCGCCATATCGCGCGCCACGGCCATTCCCAACCCCGCCGAGATCGACGTCGACGCGTGGGCGGCGCCGAAGGGATCGAATTCACTTTCCGCGCGCTTGGTAAAACCCGACAAACCGCCGGCCTGGCGCAGGGTACGGATACGGTCGCGCCGGCCGGTCAGGATCTTGTGGGGGTAGCTCTGATGGCCGACGTCCCAGATCAAGCGGTCCTTGGGCGTATCGAAGACATAGTGCAGCGCCACGGTGAGTTCCACCACGCCGAGCCCGGCACCGAGATGGCCGCCGGTGAAAGATACCGCGTCGATGGTTTCGGCGCGCAGCTCGTCGGCCAACTGGCGGAGCGATTTTTCGTCGAGCGCACGCAGGTCGGCGGGCGTATCCACGGTATCGAGAAGCGGTGTTTTGCTGGTTTCTGTCATCGCTGTAGCCGTTGGGAGTCGGGGAGACGGATAGTCAAGGGAAACGCCCCCATTTCCAAGCACTATTCCGCTTTCCTCGGGAAATGCGCAAACCGGGCACGGGGCCGCGCCAGGGGCCGGGGTCAGCGGCGGCGGCGGCGGCGTAAACGGGCGCCGGCGCCCTGGCCAAGGCCGATCATGGCGCACCAGCCGAATTGCCACCGCGAGAGGGCGACCCGGCCGGCCAAAGGGTCTTCGGCCCGGAGCCGGCGGCTCAGTTTACCAGCGATGGCCAGCACCACCGCGGCCTCATAGGCGAGGCGGCCGTCATGCACCAGCGCCGGCAGCAATCGGGCATCGGCGAGCAATTCATCGACGCCCACCAGCATGCGGTCGAGCACCCGCCTCAAGGCGGGAGAGGTGGCCCCGGCGGCGAGTTCGGCCAGGGCCGCGCCCTCGGCCTCGAGCCAATCCAGCGGCAGGTAGACCCTCTGGAGGTCAAGGTAGTCGGCCCGGCAATCCTGGATATGGTTGATCACCTGAAGGGCCGCCGACAAGGCGTCCGCCGATGCGACGACCGCCGCGCCCATCTCCCCCGCCTCCCCCGCCTCGCCGTGGAGCGCCAGGAGATAGCGCCCGCACGGCGCCGCCGATAACCGGCAATAGTCCATCAATTCCGCCCAGCTGGCGTAGCGCTGCTTAACCGCGTCCTGGCGGAACGCCGCCAGCAGGTCCCGGGCATGGGCCGGCGACACGCCGGTCCGTTGGAGACTGGCGGCCAGCGCCCGGGCCGGACCGCTGTCGAACCCGGCCGCCGGGTTGCCGCCGGGCGCGTCTTGGCCGGGTGCGTCTTGGCCAGGCGAATCTTGGCGCGCCCCCGAAAGGGCGTCGGAAAAGGCATCGAGGCGGGCGAGCTTTTGATCGGCGCCGAGGCCGGGATCATCGGCGATGTCGTCGGCGGCGCGGGCAAAATCATAGAACGCGCCAATGTGGGGCCTGAGCGTGGGGGCGATCAAAAGCGAGGCGACGGGGAAGTTTTCATCTCCCGCGCCCTTGCCGCCTACGGCGGCCCGCCCAGTGACCGATCTGGGCCGCCGCCCCGGCGCGTTCGGAGGCGAAGTCAGCGCCGGGCCTTTTGTGAATAAGCCATGGCGGCGCGGCCCAGTTCATCTGTGCTCATGTCTTTTTCCAGCGCCGCCAGCACCGCGCGGGCCCCCGCGTACCCGCCGCCGCGCGCGCGGGAAAGCCAGACCCAGGCCCGGACCCGGTCCCTGGGAACGCCTAGCCCCTCGCCATAGAGAAGCCCGAGGTTGTATTGCGCCGGGGCGAGCCCGGCCCGGGCGGCCTGACGGTACAACACGGCGGCCTGGGCGGGGTTGCGCGCGACCCCGTCGCCGCGTTCATGCAGCGCCCCCAGATTGAACGCCGCGGGGGCGATGCCTTGGCGCGCGGCAAGGCGATACCAGGGCGCCGCGCGGGCCGCGTCCTTGGTCCGGCCCAACCCCAACTCGAAGGCGAGGCCCAGGCTGAACTGGGCCAGCCCATAGCCCTTGCCGGCGGATTTGGCGAACCAATCGGCCGCCAATCGAGGGTTCTTTTCACCCCTGAGGCCGCGCCAGTGAATGACCCCCAGATGGTATTGGGCGCGGGGATCGCCGGCGCGGGCCGCGCGGTCGGTCCAGCTCATGGCATCGATGTAGCCCTTGGGTACGGGAACGGCGGGGACGGCAACGGCATTTTCCACCGCCAACCCGGGGCCGGGCGCGGCCATCGCCAACACAGCCAGCCCCAACCGCCCCAACCCCAATCGCCAAGGACGGAGCCATCGGCGGGTCGAGGAAAACAGCGGTCGGGTGCTGGTTTTCACGGTTTGCCCCATGGGTTCGTTGCCGCCATCGCCGCCTTTGGCCAAGGCCAGGATATCCCCACAATCGGCCCGCCGTCTATGGGTTGACGTCGATGACCACACGGCCGCGGACCCGGCCGGCCAGCATTTCATCGGCCAATGACGGCAGGTCGTCCAGGACGGCGTCGGTGGTCATGGCGTCGAGACGGTCGCGGCTCAGGGTGCGGGCAATCCGTGCCCAGGCCTCGCGGCGCTCATCGATGGGGCCATGGCCGCCCTCGATGCCGACCAGGCGCACGCCGCGCAGGAAAAATGGGATCAGGGACGCGGTAAAGGTATTGCCGCCGGTCAGCCCGCAGGCGGCGATCACGCCGCGCTGATCCAGCGACGCGATCACCGTGGCCAGGGTCTTGCCCCCCACCGCATCGACGCAGCCCGCCCATCGCCGGGCCATCAAGGGCTTATCGGGGCCGCCTTCCAGCTCGGAGCGGGGGATGATCTCCGCCGCGCCGAGCTGCTCGAGATAGGCCTTCTCGCCCATCCGCCCGGTGGCGGCCACCACCCGGTAGCCCAAGGCCGACAGCATGGCGATGGACATCGAGCCCAACCCGCCCGACGCCCCGGTCACCAGGATGTCGCCGCCCCCGGGGGTCAGCCCGCCGCGTTCGAATTCCATGGCGGCGAGCATCGCCGTCACCCCGGCGGTGCCCACCGCCATGGTATCCCGCGCGGTCCATCCCTCGGGCACGGCAACCAGCCATTCCCCCTTGGCCCGGGCATAGGCCCCATAGCCGCCGGCGAATTTCTCGCCGGCGCCGTAGCCGTTCAACACCACCTGGTCGCCGGGCTTGAAATCGGGGCAAGAGGATTGCTCCACCGTACCAGCCAGGTCGATCCCCGGCACGAAGGGGAAATCCTTGATCCGATAGCCGATGCCCTTGACCATCATGGCGTCCTTGTAATTGATGGTGGAATAGGCCACGCGGATCAGCACCTCGCCGTCGGGCAACACGCTCGCCGGCACCTCGCCGATGCGCACTTTTGGTCCCGCCTCTCCTTTTTCCAGGTAAAGGGCATGGAAGGTTTCGGCCAGGCTCATAACACGGGTCCTTTACTGGGCGGGCCGATGCCGGCCACCCGCCAGTTGATGGTTTCCCCGGCCAGGAAGGGCCGCACGCCGCCGCGCGCCGCCGCCCCCGCGACGTCGACGATTTCCGGCACCGTCCAGGGATCGCGTTCCAGAATCAGGGTTTCTTCGTTGACCGGCAAGCCGTAAAATCCGGCCCCGAAATGGGCGGCGAAGTTCTCCAGCGCGTCCAGCGCCCCCTCCTCTTCGAACACCGTGGCATAAGCCTCCATGGCCACCGGCGCGTTGAAGATTCCGGCGCAGCCGCAGGCAGCCTCCTTTTCGGCCACGGCATGGGGCGCCGAATCGGTGCCCAGGAAGAACTGCGGATGGCCCGAGGTGGCGATCCTTCTCAGCGCCTCGCGGTGGCTTGCGCGCTTGACCACCGGCAGGCAGAAGAGGTGCGGGCGGATACCGTCGGCCAGCATATGGTTGCGGTCCACCATCAGGTGGTGGGGGGTGATGGTGGCGGCCAGGCGCTCGGGGCCGCCGGCCACGAAGTCGACGGCCTCGGTGGTGGTGATATGTTCCAACACCACCCTGAGGCCCGGGAAATCCTTCATCATCGGCGCCAACACGCGATCGATGAACACCGCCTCGCGGTCGAAGACATCGACGCCGGCGTCGGTCACCTCGCCATGGACCAGGAGAGGCATGCCGATTTCCTCCATGCGGGCCAGCACTGGGGCGATCCGCGCCACATCGGTGACCCCGGACTCGGCATTGGTGGTGGCGCCCCTGGGGTAGAGCTTAGCCGCGAATACCACGCCCGCGTTGAAGCCTTTCTCGACCTCTTCCGGGTCGGTGGAATCGGTCAGGTAGAGGGTCATCAAGGGCGTGAACCGCGCCCCGCCCTTGGCGGTGGCGTTGATGCGATTGCGGTAGGCGGCGGCATCCCTGACCGTCGCCACCGGCGGCACCAGGTTGGGCATCACCACCGCCCGGGCAAAGCCCCTGGCGGTCGCCGGCAGGACCGCCGCCAGCATGGCGCCGTCGCGCAGATGGAGGTGCCAGTCGTCGGGCCGGCGAATGACCAGGCGGTCGGCGCCGGTCATCCGAGAAGCCCCCGGTAGAAGTCCAAAACCCGGCTCACCACCGCCGCCTCGGTGTACGCGGCATCAAAACCGGTCCGCGCTTCGGCCACCAGACGGGCGCAAAGCCCGGGATCGCGCGCCAGCCGCCCCATCGCCCGGGCCAGCGCCTCGGCATCGTCGATGGCCACCAGCAAGCCGTTCCGGCCGTCTTTGATCAGGCCGCGCGGTCCGGCGGCGGCGGCGGCGATCAGCGGCACGTTCTGGGCCCAGGCCTCGATCATGACGGTGCCGAAGGGCTCGAACCGGGACGGCAGCACGCAGTAATCGGCGGCGGCTAGCAGCGCCTCGCGATCCTCACGCCAGCCCAGCAACTTGACCCGCGCCGCCAGGCCGAGCCCGGCGACCAGGCGGGCCAACGGCCGCCGCAGGGGCCCATCGCCGGCGATCCAAAGATGCGCCCCGGGCACCTGGGCGGTTGCCCGGATCAGCACATCGAAGGCCTTGCTTGAATGGAGCCGCCCGAGCGCCAGGAACAGCGGTGCGTCCTTGGGCGTGCCCAAACTTTCCCGTGGCACCGGCGGCACGGTCTTGGTGTGGGCGAAGGTGGGAATATAATGGGCGCGGTCTTGGGGCCAGCCTTGCCTCACCTGGTGGCAGCGTATATCCGCCGTGACGCCGACCAAATGGTCGCAAGACCTGTAATCATCGACGCGGTAGTAGCCCCCGAACCATCCCACATGGACGAAATCCGCGGCCTCGGGCGGGCGTGAGACGAAGCGGGTCGCGCGGTGCATCCAGCTTTGCACGATGTCCGGCTTGTAGGCGGCGATGATGCGCCGAAGACGGGGTCCCGAAAGGCAATCGATGATGCCCCCGAAGCGGATTTGGGCGGGCTCGATCCCCGCCCGGCGCAACGCTTGGGCGCGCGCCCGATTGCCGCGGATCACCACCTTCTGGTCGAGCCCGGCGCGGTGAAGCGCGCTCACCAAATCCACGAAATAGGTTTCCGCGCCGCCGAATTGCGCCCCGGCCATGGCTTGCAGCACCCGCATCAGCCCGCCCCCCTGGTCCGGGCCACGAGATCGCGCGCCCCATGCTCGACCGCGTCCACCGTGAGGCCCCCCATGAGGCTGCCCGGCTTTTCCATCCGCTTGGCCGAACCGTTGAGCTCCTCGTAAGATTCCGGCGTCCTGACCACGGCGCAGTTGGGGCCGAACGGCGCGTAATGGGCATCCTGGGTCGGGCCGAACAGGCCGAGGGTCGGGATGCCGGCCGCCGCCGCCATGTGCATCAACCCGGAATCGTTGCCCACATAGAGGCCGGCGCGCCTGAGGCAGGCGAAGGCGGTCAGCAGGGACACGCCGTCGAAGATCTCGATGATGCGCGCCGGCGGGAAGGCGGCGATCAGGGGCCGGGCGGCGGCATGTTCGCCGGGCCCGCCCAAGACCATGATGCGCGCGTCGGCGAGCGGCCCCTTGGGGCCCGTCAGGCGCCGGGCGAGCTCGATGAAATTTTCTACCGGCCACTCCTTGCACGGCCAATTGGCGGTCGGCCCCAGGGCAAGCACCGGGATATCTTCTCCACCGTGGGCTCCCACGTGGGCTTCGCCAACGCGGCGCTCGGCCTCGGCCTCGTGGGCGGGGGCCGTCCAGAGCTTCGGCGCCGCCGGCCGGTCGAGCTTGAGGACTTCCGATAGCTTGACCAAACGGTGCACCGGCGCGCGGTCGGTGTAATACGCGTAACGGTGCGATCTAAACAACGCCATGGTGGCGACGGATCCACGAAGATCGACGATGATGTCCCAGAAACTCCCCATGGTCTGGCCGAGGAATTCCAGCCAATGGCGGGCATAGGGCAATTTCCGGAGCACGATCAGGCGCGCCAGCCTTGGCACGGCTTCGAACAGGGGGGCCGCGACCGGCCCGCAGGCGATGGTGAATTGGGCCTCGGGATAGGTGCGAACCAAATGGTCGAGAAGCCCCGTGGAGAGCACCGCGTCGCCGATCCGGGTGGAGGTTACGAAAAGAATTCGCATCGATCAGGTTATAAGGTCCCTTACCCCCCCTTGCCAAAGGCTTTTCGGTCCATTACCTGATAGTCAATTCGCCGGCGCGCGCAAGCAAGAGACCACCGCTATGTTCCCCATGGGCCAGATGACCTTGACCCTGCTCGATGATCGGGCCGTGGTCCGCGTCGGCGGCGAGGATGCGCGCGAATTCCTGCAGAACATCATCACCAATGACGTGACCCGGGTTTCCGTCAGCCAAGCGATTTGGGCGGCGCTGCTCTCGCCCCAGGGAAAATACCTTCACGATTTTTTCGTCACCGCCACCGACGACGCCCTGATGCTCGACTGCGAGAAGGCGCGCGCCGACGATCTCGTGGGCCGCCTGCAACGCTACCGGCTGCGCTCGAGGGTCGAGATCGGCCAAGTGACCGAGGATTGGGTGGTGGCCGCGCTGATGGGCACCGACGCCGACGCCAACGCCCTGGTCGGCTTCGAGGGCCGGGGCGGCCCTTTCCATGGCGGGATCTGTTACGTCGATCCCCGCTATGGCGGCATGGGCGCCCGGGCGCTGGTCCCGCGCGCGGCCGTGGCCGAACTGCTGGCCGCCGGCTTCGAGAAGATGGAGCCCGGCATTCATGATTATACCCGGCTGTGCCTGGGCATTCCCGACGGCAGCCGCGACCTTAGGGTCGACAAGGCCCTGCCCATGGAGAACGGATTCGATGCCTTGCACGGCATCGACTGGGACAAGGGCTGCTACGTCGGCCAGGAAATGACCGCGCGCATGCGCTATCGGGCGACGGTGCGGCGCCAGTTGCTGCCCGTGGCCATCGCCGGCGCGGCGCCGGAACCGGGCACGACGATCATGCTGGCCGAGCGCGAGGCCGGGGAAATGCGCTCCTCGGCCCGGGATATCGGTCTGGCGCTTCTCCGCATCGATGCCCTGGCCGACCTCAACCGCGACGGCGACGGCGGCCGGCTGACGGCGGGGGGGGCGACGCTGACGCCCCTGCGCCCACCCTGGCTGGCCGCGCCCGGCGGCCCTGGGGCTGAGGGCGAGGACGACACGCCGCCAGGCAGCGCGGGCGACCCCGGCGCCTGAGCGGAGCCGCGCACCGATTAACGGCGATGGGTGCACGGCCCGGGCCTCACGACGCCTTGGCCCGGCCCTGCCACACGCGCCAGTAAATCACGCCATTGAAAAGCAGGATGAAAACGCCGATGGCGACGAACCCTGTTCGCGGGAAACCGCCGGGAAACAGCAGATCCGGGTAAATCAGCGGGATCAGGTAATACTCGACGAAGCCGCCGCCATAGCCGGCGTCGGAACCCTTCGCCCGGAAATAGTTTTCCAGATAGGTGAGCGGGCACACCCAGCCAAAAAACGCGATCGCCGCCCCCCACGCCAAGGCCGGAACGTGCACCCATGCCAGTTTCCGCCAACGCCAAACCAGCATCCCGCCGGCGAGGACGAAAACAATGAACAACAGATGGAGCACCACGGTGGCGTCGGCCAGCACCCGGTAAATCATCGGATGGTCGTCTCCCGGTCGGTTCGGCCCATTAGAGCACCATCTGGCCAAACGGTATCAAATTGATGGGCGCCCGCCGGAAGGCGGCGGCACTTGGCCAAGGGCCCTGGTCTAGGCTAGAAAGACCGTCGCACGCCCCTGCGGCCGGTCCCGGCCGAGGCTTCAAGCCGATCGACGGAAACCATTGGATGGAAACGCAGTTCCTCGGCATCCCCAATATCGATGGCCTGGTCTTCGCCGGCTTGGCGCTGGCGTCCTTTTGCACCGCCTTTTTCGGCATGATCACCGGCGCCGGCGGCGGGCCCATCCTGCTGGCGCTGATGGCCATGGTGATGCCCCCCGCGGTTCTCATCCCGGTGCATACGGTGGTGCAATTGGGCGTGGGGTCCAGCCGCGCCATAATGCTTTGGCGGTTCATCCTGTGGCCGACCATGTTGCCGTTCCTGATCGGCTCCATGGTCGGTGCCGCCATGGCCGCGCCGATCTTCGTCAACCTCCCCACGGCGGTGCTCCAGGGCATCGTCGGCCTGTTCATCCTCCTGGTGGCGTGGATGCCGGCCTTCGGGCGCATGGGGCCGGAGAAGGGACGTTTCGCCCTGCTTGGCTGCGCCATGACCTTCCTGGCCATGTTCGTGAGCTCCATGGGGTCCCTGCTTGCCCCCTTTGTCGCCAGCGTCAGCCCCGACCGGCGCAACTACGCCTCCACCACCGCCGCCCTGATGTCCATGGCCCACGTCATCAAGCTGGTGGCTTTCGGCCTGATGGGTTTCGCCATCGGCGCCTACCTGCCGCTGATGGCGGCCATGGTCGCAACCGCGGCGGCCGGCAATTGGCTGGGCCGCAAGGTGCTGTTCAAACTGCGCGAAGAGGTGTTCCGGATGGTCTTGAAGGTCTTGCTGACCGCCCTGGCGCTGCGGCTTCTGTGGATCGCCGCGCGGGCCGGCGGGGTGGCCTGAATTCGCCCCGTACCACGGCCCACACACGCCCTGACGGGTGGCGCCCCACACGCCCTGACGGGGCGCTGCCCAATGCTCCGTGCTAAACTTCGGACATGATCCAAGTCTCGAAGTCCATCGCCATCGATGAAAACGAGATCGAGGAGCACTTCATCCGCTCTCCCGGTCCCGGCGGGCAGAAGGTGAACAAGACGGAAAGTGCCGTTCAATTGCGTTTCGACGCAGGAAAAAGCCCGGCGCTGTCCGCTACGGTTTTCTTGCGATTAAAGCCGCTGGCGGGCCGGCGCATGACACGCCATGGGGTCATCGTGATCACCGCCAATCGGTTCCGCACCCAGGAACAAAATCGCCGTGATGCCATGGACCGGTTGATCGCGTTGATCCGCGAAGCGGCCACGGTGCCGAAGCATCGGCGGTCGACCAGGCCATCGCGGGCCGCCAAACAGCGGCGCCTCGATGGAAAACGCCGTCAAGGCGCCATCAAGAAGGGGCGAAGCAAGGTCGGCCGATTTGATTAACGGTTGGAATATCAAACCGTATATCTGCACATCATCCCATGGGGAGAGGCCTGGGCAACAAACGCCACTGCCTGGCCAAGGGGATTCCACCCGGGCCCCGCGGCTATGCGGCCACGCGCTTCTCGGACCTGAAGACGCTAAGATCGACAACTTTTGGATGCTCGGCCTTGGCGGCCTGCCATTCCCGCACCTGGATCCTTCTCTTGACCCCCATCACCAACTGCTGGAAAATTTTCCAGACCATCATGCCCATGCAGAAGGACACCGCCAGCAGGCCAATCAGGCCCAACGGGCTTTTGGCTTTGTCGGAGACAACCGAAAGAAATCGAGAATAGTTTCCGGCCGCGCTTGCCGCGCCGCCGCGCCCCTCCACCGCGGCTTTGTCCGCCGCCAGGCCCGAGCTATGTTCGGCCATGCCATCCATTTTCACCAGGGTCAATCCGCCCGCCGTGGCAGGGCCGCCGGATTTGCCCGCGCCGGGAACCGCCGAGGCCCCGGAATCCGCGCCCACGGTTGTTGCCGCCGCGCCGAGCCGATCATCGGGACCGGGCGACTTTTCGCCCTCTCCGCCAAGCGCGGTGCCTGAACCGCCATGGGATCCGCCAAGCGATAAGCCCCCGGAAGCGCCTTTCGATCCGGCCCCGCCGTTGGCCGCCACTGCGCCATGGCCATTTTGACCGCTCCCCGTGCCGGCCCCACCCTTGAATATTTTGGCATCGGCACCCGGCGAAGGCCGACTATCGGAAGACCGGGTTTGGTCGACCGATGCCGCCGCCGCCAAGGTATTGGCGTTGCTATTAGGTCCAGCAATGATGATCAGCGCCCCCACCAGGGCGGCCGCCAAGCCATAGCTGAGCGCCGTCGCGCCGAGCTCGGCTTTTGCCAAACGGCCCCATGAGGCGGGCAGATTTTTCATCACCGACATCCCGAAACGTTGCCCAAGTCCAATTCTCGATAATTTTTTCATTGCTTCCATGTCCAGGGCCAAAATTCCCGCTGCGAACAAGTAAATATTGGATGGTATTTGATTCAGATTGATTTATATCTCATTCATATATAATTAACCAAACGACTTCTGCAAAATTTAGTTACAATTTTATCTATATTTATCAAATATTAACCTTGTTTATTAACCTTAATATTTCGTTGTGCCATCCCGATTCCCTTTAACCCACGTAAATAGGGCTTTTTTGTCTGATGCGCCCTCGCCCCGCCCCCGGCGGCGCGGCGGCAGGAATCTCCCTTGACCCTTGAGACGGCGAAGTGGGACTATTTTCACCGGGGCAAAAGCCGGGAGAAGGGTAAGCCATGGACACCTTGACGGAATTGACCGCGAGCCCGTTGTCGCCGGCGCTGGGCGCCGAAGTCACGGGGATCGACCTGGGCCATGAGATGCCGGGCGAAACGGTGGCGCAAATCCTCGACCTGTGGCGCCGGCACCTGGTCCTGGTGTTCCGCGACCAGGATTTGACGACGGAAGGGCAACGCAGATTCGCCAGAAATTTCGGCACCCTGCGCGAGCGCAGGCGTGGCGGCACCACGTTCGCGAAATCGAACTACGCGCTTTGGCAAGGCGACCCCAATATCCGCGACGACCCCAACCTTATGCTGGTCTCCAACGTCACCATCGACGGCTTGCCCATCGGCTCCTTCGCCGAGGGCGACATGTGGTTCCACATCGATTCGGGCTATTCCGAGCGGCCCTATAAATATACCTTCCTGCATGCCCTCAAGCTGCCCACCGAGGGCGGCAACACGCTTTTCGCCAACATGTACCGCGCCTATGAGGCGCTCCCCCAGGACCTGAAAGACAGGCTCAAGGGGAAAAAGGCGCTGCACATCCATGAATACAAGCGCCGGGAAAAGGTCGACCTGGCGGGGGATTTCAGCAAATCACCCCACGCCTTCCATCCGGTTTTCACCACCCATCCCGAAACCGGACGCCGCTCGCTGTTCGTCGATCGCCTGATGACGGCGCGGCTGGAAGGATTCGCGCCGCAGGAAAGTACCGCCGTGCTCGAGCAATTGTTCGACCATGCCGAGCGCCCGGAATTCATCTACGAACATATTTGGCGCGCCGGCGACCTGGTGATGTGGGACAATCGCTGCGTGACC
>SMXQ01000082.1 GCA_004356985.1 Alphaproteobacteria bacterium
CCAACGGGTCAAGGGATCGCGGCACCGGTCGGGACGTGCCGAAACGGCGGGCCCAAGCCCATCGGCGCGGGCGGCGGGCGGCTCCCCCCTGACGCGCGGCCCGGGATATGGTAGTAAACCATCCATGACCACACCGGATCCCGCCGCCATCGGCAGCTGGCACGCGCACATCTATTACGACCCGGAAACCACCAGGGACCGGGCCCAGGCGTTGCGCGAAAAGATCGCCCGGGCCTTTCCCGAAACCTTGATCGGCGGTTGGCACGACCAACCCGTCGGCCCCCACACCGAACCGATGTACCAGGTCGTCTTCGCCCACGCGCTGTTCGAGAGATTCCTGCCGTTCCTCGCCATCCACCGCGACGGGCTCGCCATCCTGGTCCATGCCGACAGCACCGGCGACCACGCCGCCGACCACACCGACCACGCCATCTGGATGGGACAGGTGCTGCCCATCAAGACCGCCCAGTGGCTTCAAGGAACACGCTGAGAACTCGGCCCGGGGTGGGCGCCCATGGCCCCATGGGTGAGCCCAAATTGGGCGCTGCCCATGGCGCCGCGCGCCACCGGCTCGGGCGTCCCTGACGAAGATGCTTCGGGCGCTTTACGACTGGACCATGCGCATGGCCGCCCACCGCCGTGCCATGGGGTGGCTGTTCGCCGTCGCCTTCGTCGAATCCTCGGTCTTTCCCATTCCCCCCGACGTCATGATCGTGCCCATGGTGCTGGCCAAAAAAGCCCGGGCGTTGCGCGTCGCCCTGGTCTGTACCCTCGGTTCGGTGCTGGGCGCACTTTTAGGCTATGCCATCGGCGCGCTGTTGTTCGAGGCCGTGGGCCGGCCGCTCATCGCCTTTTACGGCTACACTGAGCCGTTCGCCCAATTCACCGCGCGCTACAACCAATGGGGCGCCTGGATCGTCGCCTTCGCGGCGCTCACGCCCTTCCCCTTCAAGGTCATCACCATCGCCTCGGGCGCCACCGGCCTCGATCTCGCCGTGTTCGTCCTCTCCGCGACCCTGGCCCGGGGGCTCCGCTTCACCCTGGAAGCGGCGCTTTTGTGGCGCTTCGGGCCGTCCATCCGGGGCTTCATCGAAGGCCACCTGAAATTCGTCACCACGGCCTTTTTCTGCCTCCTTATTGGCGGGTTTGTGATGATAAAATACCTGCTATGACCCTCAGCCAAATCCTCGACCGTCCCGATCTGCTGTTCCCCCTTCTCGTCGCGGCCTCGAGCCTGATTCTGGGGGTTGCCTTCGCCTTCCAATACATCGGCGGGCTCGAGCCCTGCGTGCTGTGTATGTGGCAGCGCTACCCCTACGGCGCGGTGATCATTCTCGGCCTGCTCGGCAACGGCATGGCCCGCGGCCCATCGCCGCCGCCGGGCGCGCTGATCATCGTGATGGGACTTTGCGCCTTCGCCCTGTTCACCGATTCCGCCATCGCCGGTTTCCATGTCGGCGTGGAGGAGAAATGGTGGCAAGGCAGCGCCGCCTGCGTCGGGCCCACGGTTGCGGACAGCATCGAAGCCCTGCGCGCCCAGCTTCTCGCCCTAAAGGTGGTACGCTGCGACCAGGTTGCCTGGTCGCTGGGCGGCATTTCCATGGCCGGCTATAATATGGCCGCGGCGGCCGGCCTGGGCACGGTGGCGAGCCTGGCGGCGTGGCGCATGTCCCTGCTGCGTGCCGCCCAAGGAGGCCCCCATGGATAACCCGCGGCGCCCGGCGGATGGCGCGATCAAGGCCCGCGAGGCGCGGATGATCCGGGTCGATCAGGCCGGCGAATACGGCGCCGTGCGCATCTACGCGGGCCAGCTGGCGGTGCTGGGCGGGCGGCCCGAGGCCGCCGCGATCACCGAGATGGCGGCCAAGGAACGCCAACACCTGGACCGCTTCGATTCCATGATGAACGCGCGCCGGGTGCGGCCCACCCTATTGTCGCCGATCTGGCATGTCGCCGGCTTTGCGCTGGGGGCGGCGACGGCGCTGGCCGGGCCCAAGACCGCCATGGCCTGCACCGAGGCCGTGGAACAGGTCATCGAAGACCATTACGCCGCCCAGAAGGCGGCGCTCAAGGGCAGCGACGCGGAGCTCGAGGCGCTGATCGACGAAGCCCGGGCCGATGAGGCCGCGCACCGCCAACGCGCCATCGCCGAGGGCGCCCGCCAGGCCCCGGCCCATGGCCCGGTCACCGCCGCCATCCGCTGCGGCACGCGGCTCGCCATCTGGCTGTCGGAACGGGTCTAGGGCCTAGCCCACTTCCAACTCGGAATCCCAGTAGAGGAAATCGCGCCAGCTTTCGTGGAGGTAATTGGGCGGATAGGCGCGGCCATTGGCCTGGAGCTCGCGCACGGTGGGCTGGCGCGGCATGGTTCTCGGCACCATGCGGACATTGCGCGGCATGTGCCCGCCCTTCTTCAGGTTGCACGGCGCGCAGGCCGCCACCACATTGCTCCACGATGTGCGACCGCCCCGGGACTTGGGCACAACGTGATCGAAGGTGAGCCACTCGGACGGCGACTTGGTGCCGCAATACTGGCAGGTGAAGCGGTCGCGCAGGAAGACGTTGAACCTAGTAAAGGCGGGCCGCCGCGCGGTCGGCACGTATTCCTTCAACGCCACCACCGAGGGCAGCGCCATGGTCACGGAAGGGCTGTGCACGTAGCGGTCGTATTCCATGACGATATTGACCCTCTCCAGGAACACCGCCTTGATGGCGTCCTGCCACGGCCAGATCGACAGCGGGAAATAGCTCAGCGGCCGGAAATCGGCGTTGAGCACCAAGGTGGGGCAACTTTCGGGCGATGCAAGCACCTGATTCTCCTGAAACCTTTGGGCCGCGCGCCATTGCGGCCCCAACTGCCTACACTGAAACCCGCCCACGTGCAAGGCGGGAGCCCCAATCCGGGCACCCCCCAAAGCCCCGCCCCAAGATAGGGCGCGGGCATGGGAAAGCCATGCTCAGCCGCCCGCCACGCGGGCCAGGAAGGCCGCCGCCAACGCCAGCGCCGCATCGTCGATGCCGTGGCCGAGACCTTCCAGCAAATGGCATTCCACCGGCACCCCGGCGCCCGAAAGCACCTCCTTGGCCACCGTCGCCGATGCCACCGGCACCAGCTCGTCGGCCTTGCCGTGGATGATGCAGACCGGCGGACGGCAGCGGATTTCCCGGACCAAGGCCTCGGGGGCGATCAACGCGCCGGAAAAAACGAGGATGGCCTTGGGCGCCACCGCGCGGCGCAGGCCGAGGTAAAGCGCCGTCATGGCGCCCTGGGAAAAGCCGGCCAGGATCAGCCGCTCGGGCTCCAGGCCCAGGCCCGCCAGCATGTCGTCGATATAGGCGTTCACGTCCACGCCGGCGCGGGCGACGCCGGCTTCCAGCGCCTCGGCCGCCGGGTCCCGGAGGCTGAACCATTGCAAGCCCATGGGCGCCATGTCGCAGGGCTCGGGCGCGTCGGGGGCGATGAAGCGCGCCTTGGGCAGGGACTCGGCCAACAGCGGCGCCAGGGCGATCAGGTCGTTGCCGGAAGCGCCGAGGCCGTGCAACAGGATACAAAGGTGTTCGGGGTGATCGCCGCTGGGCGGCCCGAAACCGGGTCCGGTTAACGGGCGGGGGGTAAGCACTTCAGGGGTTTCGGACAAGACGGTCTTCCTTGACGAACATGGGGGCGGCGGGCACATTCTAACGGCGGGCATCATCGACCGATACCCGCGGATCGCCGGACCACTTTGGCGGCGCGAGGGCGCGAGGGAAGATGAATTCGGCCGAGCAGACCAGCATCACCGACGGCTTCACATTGGCCGGCGGCAAGGCGGCGCTGGCCGCCGGGCTTAGGGCCGCCGAGACCGTGCTCGCCACGGCGCGGGACCGCCTCGGCGCGAGGATCGGAGAGGCCGGCGCCGAGGCGCTCGACGCCCACCAGTTCGCCGCCCACGGGCTGGCCTGGATGGCGACCAACGTGGAGGCGTTGCGCCAGACCCTCGCCTGGGTCGACCGCTTGGCCGCCGCCGGGCGCCTGGGCGAGTTGGAATCGCTGATCGCCCAGGCCGCGTTCGGCGAATATCTCAGCCAAATTCTGGGCGGCATCCCGCTGTCCCAGGGCGAGATCGTCCGCCCCGCCGATCTCGGCCTGGACCGCCGAGACCTCGCCCCCTTCGATGCCCCCGGGCCCCGCGCGCTGATGCAAGGGGGCAACACCATCGGCGTGCGCCGGCGCATAGCTCAGCTGGTCGCCGACGGGCAATTCGGCGATTGGGGGCTCGACGACGTCACCCACGACCTGGTGCGCGAACAGTTCCACCGGTTCGCCGATGAGCGCATCGCGCCCTACGCCAACGGCTGGCACCTGGAAAACGCGCTGATCCCCGACGCGCTGCTCGGCGAGATGGCGGGGCTCGGCGTGTTCGGCCTCACCATCGCCGAGGAATACGGCGGGCTCGACATGGGGCGCATTGCCCTTTGCATCGTCACCGAGGAACTGTCGCGCGGCTACCTCGGCGTGGGCTCGCTCCCCACCCGGACCGAGATCGCCGCCGAGCTGATCCGCAATTCCGGCACCGAGGACCAGAAATCGCGCTTCCTGCCGGGCATCGCCTCGGGGGCGATCATCCCCACCGCGTCGTTCACCGAGCCCGATGCCGGGTCCGACCTGGGATCCATTTCCACCCGCGCGACCCTGGACGGCGACGTCTACCGCATCACCGGCGCCAAGACCTGGGTGACCCATGGCGCGCGCTCCGACCTGATGACTCTTTTAGTGCGTACCAACCCGGATCGGCCCGGCTGGCGCGGGCTTTCCATGATGCTGGCGGTCAAGCCCCGGGGCAGCGCCACCGACCCCTTCCCGGCCGCGGGCATGAGCGGCAGCGAAATCGAGGTGCTGGGCTATCGCGGCATGCGCGAGTACGAGATCGCCTTCGACGGGTTCAAGGTGGATTCCCGCAACCTGCTGGGCGGCGCCGAGGGCGAGGGCTTCAAGCAGTTGATGCAGACCTTCGAGACCGCCCGCATCCAGACCGCGGCGCGGGCCAACGGGGTCGCCCAGAACGCCCTGGAACTGGCCCTGACCTACGCCCAAGAGCGCCGCCAATTTTCCAAGCCCATCGCCGAATTCGACCGCATCGCCGGGCGCATCGGCTGGATGGCGGTGGAAATCATGGTCTCGCGCCAACTGGCCTTTTTCGCCGCGCGGCTGAAGGACCAAGGCCGGCGCTGCGATGCCGAGGCCGGCATGGCCAAGCTGTTCGCCGCGCGCACCGCCTGGTCGGCGGCCGATGCCGCGGTGCAAATCCACGGCGGCAACGGCTACGCCCTGGAATTCCCGGTCTCCCGGCTTTTGGTGGATGCCCGCATCCTCAACATTTTCGAGGGCGCGGCGGAGATCCAGGCCCATGTCATCGCCCGCGCCTTGTTGGCCGAGCGCAATTGAGGGCGGCCCGTGAAAGCGGCGATTCCCTGGCTCATCACCCTGGCCGCCCTGGCCACCGCAGCGGTGCTGGTGGCGGGGATCGTCAACATGTTCCGCAAGAACCACGACCCGCGGCGCGCCAATCGGCTGATGCGCTGGCGGGTCGGCCTCCAGGCGGCGGCGGTGATGCTGTTTGTGGCGTTGCTGATCTTCGTCGGGCGTTGAGGCCGCCATGGTCAGGCTGACGCGCATCTACACCCGTGGCGGCGATCAAGGCGAGACCTCGCTGGGCGACGGCAAGCGGGTGCCCAAGGACGATCTTAGGGTCGCCGCCTACGGCACGGTGGACGAGGCCAACGCCGCCATCGGCGTCGCCCGCGGCCACCTTTCCGGCAATGCCGCCGACATGCTGGGCCGCGTCCAGGACGACCTGTTCGACCTGGGCGCCGACCTCTGCGTGCCCGAGGACGGCGCCAAGGGCGAGCGGGCGGGCAAGGAACCGCTCCGCGTCACCGCCGCCCAGGTCACGCGCCTGGAGGCCGAGATCGACCACATGAACGAAAGCCTGGAGCCGCTGGATTCCTTCATCCTGCCCGGCGGCACGCCGGGCGGCGCCCATCTCCATCTCGCGCGCACCGTGGTGCGCCGCGCCGAGAGGCTGATGGTGCGCCTCGCCCGGGCCGGGGACGCGGCGGTGAACCAACACGCGCTCGACTACATCAACCGCCTGTCGGACCATCTTTTCGTCCTCGCCCGCCAGGTCAACGACGCCGAGGGCTCCGACATCCTGTGGCGGCCCGGCGCCAACCGCTAGGCCCACGGCCGGGGACCGCCGGCCCGGCCCGTTGACCGGGCCGGCGACCCGCACTACCTTGCCCCGGCATTTTTGAGATTCCCCGGAAGGAGCGACATGAAAGTCCTGGTCGCCGTCAAGCGCGTCATCGACGCCAATATCAAGGTCAGGGTCCGCCAGGACGGCAGCGGCGTGGAGACCGCCAACGTCAAGATGGCCATGAACCCGTTCTGCGAAATCGCCGTGGAGGAAGCGGTGCGCCTGGCCGAGGACGGCATCGCCGACCAAGTGGTGCTGGTTTCCGCCGGCCCCGGCCCGGCCAAGGAGACCCTCCGCACCGGCCTCGCCATGGGGGCCGACCGGGCCATCCATATCGTCACCGAGGAATCCCTGGAGCCGCTTGCCGTCGCCAAGCTGCTGGCCGCGGTGGCGGCGCGCGAAGATCCCGGCCTGATCCTTCTCGGCAAGCAGGCCATCGACGACGATTGCAACCAGACCGGCCAAATGCTGGCGGCCCTGCTCGGCTGGTCCCAGGGCACCTTCGCCTCCAAGATCGCCATGAGCGACGACGGCGCCACCCTTACCGTCACCCGGGAGGTGGACGGCGGGCTCGAGACCGTGGCGCTGACCATGCCCGCCGTGGTGACCACGGATTTGCGCCTCAATGAGCCGCGCTACGCCACCCTCCCCAACATCATGGGGGCCAAGAAGAAATCCATCGATCCCCTGACCCCGGAGGAGCTCGGCGTCGATATCACGCCCAGGCTCGAGGTGCTGCGGGTGGACGAACCGCCGGCGCGGGCGGGCGGCATCAAGGTAGAAACCGCGGCGGAGCTGGTGGACAAGCTGGTCAACGAAGCCGGGGTGCTGTGATGGCCGTCCTGGTCCTAGCCGAACACGGCGACGGCACGCTGGCGCCGGCGACCCTTTCCACCATCACCTGCGCGGGCGAAATCGGCAAAGCCGGCGGCGGCGAGGTGACCGTGTTGGTGGCAGGTAAGGACTGCCGCCAAGCGGCCGACGAGGCGGCGGCGGTGGACGGTGTCGCCAAGGTCTTGATCTGCGACCATGAATTCTACCAAAACGCCTCGGCGGAGGCGCTGGCGGCGCTGGTCCAGCCCCTGGCCGCTTCTTACGGTCATATCCTTTATCCCGCCACCACGTTTGGCAAGAATGCCGCCCCGCGCCTGGCCGCCTTGGTCGACAGCCAGCAGGTCTCCGACATCCAGGCGGTGATCGACGCCGAGACCTTCGTGCGCCCGATCTATGCCGGCAACGCGCTCGCCACCGTGCGTTCCAGGGACGCGGTCAAGGTCATCACCGTGCGCGCCACCGCCTTCGAGAAGGCCGTCCCGGGCGGTGCGCCGGCCATGGTGGAGGATCTCGCACCGGCGGCGGACCCGGGGCTGTCCAAATTCGTCGGCGCCAAACTCTCGGCATCCGAACGGCCGGAGCTGACCTCGGCCCGGGTGGTGATCTCCGGCGGGCGCGGCATGGGGAGCGGCGACAATTTCATCCTGCTGGAGGAAATCGCCGATCTGCTGGGCGCCGCCGTGGGCGCCTCGCGCGCGGCGGTGGACGCGGGCTTCGTACCCAACGATTACCAGGTCGGCCAGACCGGCAAGATCGTCGCCCCCGAACTTTACATCGCCGTGGGCATTTCCGGCGCCATCCAGCACCTGGCCGGAATGAAGGATTCCAAGGTCATCGTCGCCATCAACAAGGACGAGGACGCGCCGATCTTCCAGGTCGCCGATTACGGCATCGTCGGCGACCTGTTCGATATCCTGCCCCAACTCAAGGCGGCGCTGGCCGCCGCCAAACAGGACTGAGCCCGGGCGCGGCGCCATGGCCGGGGGACCGCCGGGACCGACCTTTGATCTGGGCCCCCTTGCCGGCCCGCTGATCGTCTTCGGCGGGCCGCTGGGCAATATCGACGCCCTCGACGCCCTTCTCACCGAGGCGCGCGCCTTGGGCGTGGCGCCCCAAAACATGATTTGCACCGGCGACGTCGCCGCCTATTGCGCCGATCCCGCCCCTTGCGTCGCGACCTTGCGCGAGGCGCGAATCCGGGTGGTGATGGGCAATTGCGAGCAATCCCTCGCCGAGGATGGGGAAGACTGCGGCTGCGATTTCATCGCCGGCAGCACCTGCGATGCTCTCGCCGATGCCTGGTACCAATACACCCGCGCCCGCATGACGCCTCAGGACCGGGCCTGGATGGCGGCACTGCCGCGCCGCCTGAATTTCACCATGGGCGACGTGCGGATCGCCGTCATTCATGGCGGGGGGTGCAAAATCAACCGCTACCTTTTCGCCGGCGACCGCCATGCCCTGGCCGAGGAGATGGCAACACTCGGCGCCGAAATGGTGATCGCCGGCCATTCGGGCCTGCCGTTTACCACCGATATCGGCGGCGGCCTGTGGCACAATCCCGGCGCCTTGGGCCTGCCCGCCAATGACGGCACGCCCAGGGTCTGGTACGCGCTGATCACCGCCGCCGCGGGCGAGATCACCATCGCCCAAAGGCCGCTCGACTACGACTACCGCGCCCAGGCACGGAAAATGCGTGCCGCCGGCCTGCCCGAGGCCTATGCCCAAACCATCGAGTCCGGGCTGTGGCCCGATACGGCGCTGCTGCCCGAGGCCCAAGCGCGGGCCACCGGCCAAGCCTTGCGCCCGCTTACCGTTGCCTGGCGCGCGGCTAACTTCGTCGGTCCATAAAAAAGCGGATCAGGGCCCGGGCCTCGGGCGCCATCCATTCGGCGGGACCTTCCAGGCGGCCCACCTCGAAGCCGCGCCAATCGATGAGCACGGTGGTGGGGAAACGGGTGATGGCGAAGGCGCGCTGGACCTGGCCCCGGGGATCGAGATAGACGGCGAGGGTCTTGAGGCCGATCTCTTCGAAATAGGGCCCAACGACCTTGAGCCCGGTCCGGTCGACGCTCAGCGCCACCACCACGAAGCGGGGCCCGCCGAGGGTCTCCTGCAATTGGTCGAGGGCCGGCATTTCACGCCGGCACGGCGCGCACCAGGTGGCCCAGAAATTGAGCAACACCACCTTTCCCCGGAACTGGGCCAGGCGCAAAACCTTGCCCCCGGCATCGCTGAAAGGAGCAATGGGCGCCGGGCGGGGGTTTCCCAGCAGGCGGAAGTGTTGTATTGCCCCTCTGACCAGCGCCCCGGCGTCGGTATTCTTCGCCGGCGGCGGAACCAGGATGCCGGCCACGGCGAGCCCGGCGATCAGCCCGAGGACGGCCCAACGGCGCTGGGCGGCACCAAAAATCTGGCTTTGGAAACTCACGTTCACCCCAGGGGTCTTGTGATGGCAAGGAACAAGAATACCAAGGCCGGGCGGCCGGCCAACAGGCTTTGGGGCGGACGGTTCAAAGCCGGCCCGGCCGAGGCCATGGAACGCATCAACGCCTCCATCGCCTTCGATCGCCGCCTCGCCGCCCAGGACATCGCCGCGTCCCGCGCCCATTGCCGCATGTTGATGGCGCAGAAGATCATCGGGGTCAAGGATGGCCGGGCCATTCTCAAGGGGCTGGACATGGTCGCCAAGGAGATCGAGAGCGGCCGCTTCAAGTTCCACGCGGCGCTGGAAGACATCCACATGAACGTGGAAGCGCGGCTGACCGCGTTGATCGGCGAGGCCGGCGGACGCCTGCACACGGCACGTTCGCGCAACGACCAAGTGGCCACCGATTTCCGGCTTTGGGTGCGCGACGCCATGGACGGGCTCGACGATTCCCTGGCCCGGCTGCAAGGGGCGCTGATCGCCCGCGCCGAACAGCACGCCGCCACCCTGATGCCCGGTTTCACCCACCTCCAGACGGCGCAGCCGGTGACCCTCGGCCATCATTTGCTGGCCTATGTGGAGATGTTCGGGCGCGACCGCGGCCGCATGAACGATGCCCGGGCGCGGCTCAACGAATGCCCGCTCGGCGCCGCCGCCCTGGCCGGCACCTCGTTTCCCATCGACCGGCGGGCGACCGCCAAGGCGCTCGGCTTCGATCGGCCCATGGCCAATTCCCTCGACGCCGTGTCGGACCGGGATTTCGCCCTGGAATTCCTGTCGGCGGCGGCGATCGCCGCCTCCCACCTGTCGCGCCTGGCCGAGGAGTTGGTGCTGTGGAGTTCCGAGCGGTTCGGTTTCGTGCGCCTGTCCGACGCCTATTCCACCGGATCCTCGATCATGCCCCAGAAACGCAATCCCGACGGGGCCGAGCTGGTGCGGGCCAAGGCGGGCCGGGTGACGGGGGCGCTGGTCACCCTCACCATGGTCATGAAGGGGCTGCCCCTGGCCTACGCCAAGGACATGCAGGAAGACAAGGAACCGGTGTTCGAGGCCGCCGACACCCTGGCCCTGACGCTCGAGGTGATGGCCGGCATGATCGCCGACATGAAGGTGGACGAGGACGCCATGAGGGCGGCCGCCGACGGCGCTTTTGCCACGGCGACGGATCTCGCCGACTGGCTGGTGCGCGAGGCCGGGCTCAGCTTCCGCGCCGCCCACGGAATCTGCGGGCAAATCGTGCGGCTGGCCGAAAGCAAGGGCGTCCGGCTCGACCAGGTTAGCCTCGCGGAAATGCGGAGCATCGAACCGCGCATCACCAAGGCGGTGTTCGGCGTGCTTGGGGCGGAGCGCTCGGCGGCGAGCCGCACCAGCCTCGGCGGGACGGCGCCACGCCGCGTGCGGGCCGCCGTCAGGCAAGCCCGCAAGCGTTTCCTCAAGCCATCAAAAGCCGCGCGCCAGCGTCGCTGACGCGCTATAGTGCGGGGCAACGGCGCGCACCAACCATCATCACGGCGGGAGCCACGGGGATCATGACCACGGCACGCAATGACGGCCACGCGACCGAGGGAACGCGCTGGGCGCGGATGGTCTGCACCGTGTTGATGGCGCTTTATTTCGGCGCCTCCCTTTCGGCCTGCGGCAAGCGCGGCAACCCCGAGCCGCCGCCGGGCGCCGAGAAGAGTGATTTCCCGCGCCAATACCCGGCCCCCAACAGCTACTGACCCTTCCAACCCGAATCCCTCCCTCCGGGGCCGGCCCTTCCGGCAGACAGGCAATGGATCACTTCACCTACATCGATGGGCAATTGCACGCCGAAAGCGTGCCCTTGTCCCGCATCGCCGAGGCGGCGGGAACGCCCACCTATGTCTATTCCACGGCGACCCTGGTCCACCATTACCGCACCTTCGCCGATGCTTTCGCCGGCCAGAACGCCACCATCTGTTATGCGGTCAAGGCCAATTCCAATCAGGCCGTGATCGCCACCCTGGCCCGCCAGGGGGCGGGCGCCGACGTGCTCTCGGAAGGCGAGTTGCGCCGCGCCCTAAAGGCCGGCGTGCCGGCCGCCAAGATCGTCTTTTCCGGGATCGGCAAGTCACGCCGCGAAATCGCCCTGGCGCTGGAGGCCGGGGTCGGTCAGATCAACGTCGAATCCGAGCCCGAACTGGAGCTTATTTCCGCCCTCGCCAGCGCGCGCGGCGCCATGGCGCCCATCGCCATCCGCGTCAATCCCGATGTCGATGCCAAGACCCACGAAAAAATCACCACCGGGCGCAAAGAGAATAAATTCGGCATTGCCCTCGCCCGGGCGCCGGAAATTTACGCCCGGGCCGCCGCCCTGCCCGGCATCGAGGCGGTGGGCGTGGCCATCCATATCGGCTCCCAGCTGACCGAGCTCGGCCCCTTCGGCGATGCCTTCACCCTGGCGGCGGGGCTGGTGGAAACCCTGCGCGGCGCGGGCCACCCTATCCGCAGGCTCGACCTCGGCGGCGGCCTGGGCATTCCCTACCGGGACGAAACCCCGCCGAGCCCGGCGGACTATGCCGCCCTGGTGCGGGAGACCACCGGGCACCTCGGCGTCGAGCTGGTGCTCGAGCCCGGCCGCCTGATCGCCGGCAATGCCGGGATCCTGCTGACCCGGGTGCTCTACGTGAAACAGGGCACGGCGAAAAGCTTCGTGGTGGTGGACGCCGGCATGAACGACCTCATGCGGCCCGCGCTCTATGACGCCTGGCACCGCATCGTTCCGGTGGTGGAACCCGCCATGGGCGCCCCCACCGCCGCCGTCGACGTGGTCGGGCCGGTCTGCGAGACGACGGATATATTTGGCCATGATCGCATTCTTCCCATGTTAGAATGTGACGATCTTCTGGCGATCCGGTCGGCGGGAGCCTATGGCGCGGTCATGGCATCGACCTACAATACCCGGCCGCTGGTGGCGGAAGTGTTGGTCAAGGATGACGCCTTGGCGGTGATCCGGGCCCGCCAGGACATGGCGGAGTTGTTGGCCATGGACCGGATTCCCGCGTGGTTGGGCGACGAATCCCAATAACCGGGCGCCGGCACCCGGACCCTTGAGCCCAGACCCCGAGAGAGGGAAAGGAGAAGCCGGCAACTTCACGACCCAAGGGCCGCGCGGACGAGGTCGGGCATGTCATGAATGCCGATGGAGAACAAACCGACCCCATGGTTCCCGACGCCGTTTCGGAGGAAACCGCGCGGGAGCTTAGGCGTCTCGGCTGGAAGCTGGCGCTGGCCCGCGCCGCGCTGGCCTGGGAACGGCTATGGCCGGCCCTTTGGCCCGCCGCCGGAATCGGCGGCGCCTTTCTCGCCCTCGCCCTGTTCGACCTTTTGCCCGGGCTGCCCATCTGGCTCCATGGCGGCATTCTCGCGCTCTTTGCCGGGGCCTTGGCCACCGCGCTCTGGCGTGGGGCACGGGCGCTGGCGCTGCCCGGAATCTCCGCCGGCCAGAGGCGGATCGAAAATACCACGGGGCTTGTCCACCGCCCGCTGACCCTGTTGCGCGACCGCCTGGCGTCGGGGACCGATGACCCCGCGGCGCGAGACCTGTGGCGCCTCCATCGGCTCAGGACTATCGAAAAAATCCGCGGCCTCAGGATCGGTTTCCCCTCGCCGGGTCTAGCGCGGCGGGATCCCCTGGCCCTGCGCGGGCTGTTGATCGTCATATTGGTGATCGGCATGACCATCGCCTGGGGCGATGGCGCCAACCGTATCGCCCGGGCGCTGGCGCCGGGCGTCGGCGGTGTGGTCAAGGGGCCCGCGGTGGTGGACATTTGGATCACCCCCCCCGCCTACACCGGTATCGCGCCGATTTTCCTGACCGCCGGCAAGGAACGGCGGAACAAGGGCACGCCGGCGCCCCTGCTGGCATCGGCGGGCGGCATCGCCGCGGTCGCCGTCATCAAGGGCCCCATCGCCATACCCGAAGGCTCGACGGTGCTGGCCCAGTTGTCGGGCGGCTGGGGCACGCCGCAAATCGTCATCGGCACTAAAGAGACCGAATTCAAACCCGTGGCCGAGGGCACCTTTAAGCTGACCGCGACCATCGACATGGCCCCCAACGTCAAGCAGATCAGGGTCATCCAGGCCGGCCGCGAGATCGGCGCCTGGCCGGTGTTCCTGGTCGCCGACCAGCCGCCGGTGGTGAGCTTCGGGGAGGCCCCCGGAGGCTCGGCCCGCGGGGCGCTGCGCATCGATCTCGAAGGCAGCGACGATTACGGCTTCGCCGAGGCCAAGCTGATCATCCGCAGGGCCCGGATGGGCGGCGAAGAGGTCAAGGAAGAAATCCCCGGCCTCACCAAGCCCCCCGCCGATGAGGGTAAAAAAGACAACGGCGCCAAGGCCGCCCGAACGGCGGCCATGCTGGCCAAGCTGAATGTCGTCAAAATCCTCGAGCTGCCGCTGCCGGGCGCGAACATCAAGGACCTCAAGGAAACCAGCTATCACGACCTGACCGCCCACCCCTGGGCCGGATTGGAGGTCCAAGTGCAGGTGGTCGCCAAGGATGCGGCGGGCCAGCACGGGGTCAGCGATTCGGTCACCATCACCCTGCCCGAACGGCGCTTCCGGCACCCCGTTGCCCGCGCCCTCGTGCTGTTGCGCAAGCGCCTCGCCCGGGACCCGGAATCGCGCGACGAGGTGTGGGAGGCGCTGGCCAATCTCGGCACCATCCCCGGCGCCTACGACGGCGACACCGTGGTGTTTCTTTCGATCCAGATCATGGCCCGGACCCTGGCCGGCGATCACGGTTTCGACGCCATCGCCGACGTGCAGGAAATGTTGTGGGAGACCGCGCTGTGGCTCGAGGACGGGAAACTGTCCCAGGCCGAGCGGCGGCTCCGGGAAATCCAGAAGAAGCTCATGGAAGCGCTCAAGAACAAGGCCGGCAACGCCGAAATTCAAAAGCTCATGCGCGAGCTCGAACGGGCCATGGCCCAGTTCATGCGCGAGATGATGAAGGGTCTCAAGAACCTGCCCAATTGGGCCCGGCCCTTCGATCCCAACAGCCGCAGCATGTCGGCCCAGGATCTGCAGCGCATGCTCGACCGGGCGCGGGAGCTGGCCCTGACCGGCAATCTCGATGCCGCGCGGCAACTGCTGTCCATGCTGCGCGAAATGCTGGAAAACCTGCGTTCGGGCCGCTTCGCCATGGGCCGGGGCCGGGGCCAGGGCCAGTCCAAGGCCTGGCGGATGCTCCAGGAACTCCAAGACATGATGCGGCGCCAGCAGGAATTGATGGACCAAAGCCATCGCCAGTCCCGGCAAGGCATGGGCCAGAGGCCGTCGACCAAGGAGGGCGCCCGCCAGCAGGGCGATTTAAAAAAGCAGCTTCAGGACTTGCTGCGCCGCTTCGGCGAAATGATGGGCAAGGTGCCGAAATCCCTGGGCGACGCCGAACTGGCCATGCGCGAGGCGCTGGAAGCGCTCCGCAAGAGCCGCCCCGGCGAGGCCGTTGGCCCCCAAGGCAAGGCCTTGGAGAACCTGCGCCGGGGGCTCGGCCAAATGGCCCAGCAGTTCATGCGCCGCTTCGGCCGCGGGCGGGGGCGCGGGCGCGGGCGCGGGATGTTCGGCCGGCGGCCGGGCCATATCCCCTTCGCTTACGATCCTCTCGGCCGCCAGCTTCCCAATGCCGGGATGACGTCGGCCGACGACGTCGACATCCCCGACGAGACGGAAACCCAGCGGGCTTGGGAAATCCTCCAGGAATTGCGCCGCCGCGCCGGCGAAGTCGGCCGCCCCGATCTGGAAATGGATTATCTGGAACGGTTGCTGCGCCGGTTCTGAACGCGGCGCGCGGCGGCGGGTTTAATTCGGCTTGCCGTTGTCCTTCAGCACCGTGGTCACGGCATCGGTAATCTCACGCAAGCTAAAGGGCTTGACGATGACCTCATGGACGAGGACGTCGAGATTGTGCACCTTTTGCCGCTCCAGGGCATATCCCGACATCAACAAGATGGGCAGGTCGGGTTTGTCCCGGGCCACTTTCAAGGCCAGGGCGATGCCGTCCATGCGCGGCATCACGATGTCGGTCAGCAACAGGTCGAACTCGCCGCCCGCCAGCGCCGCCAGGGCCTGAATCCCATCTTCCACGGCGGTCACCGAATGGCCGCCGTGATCGAGCGCCCGGCTCACGAATTCGCGCAGGGCACGTTCGTCTTCGGCAACCAGAATCCGCGCCATTTGGGCTATTTCCCCTTACTGGAGAAATCGATGCTCAGCGCCGAGGCGCCGGCCGGCGGATTTTGGAACCGGGTCACGAAGCGCGCGGTCTCGCCCGGCAACAGGCGGGCCTGGTCAGCTGAAAACGTCCAATTGGCGAGTTCGCTGGCATCGTCTGCGCGAATCCAGGCTTGCAGTCGGGGCACGTCGCGGACTTCATCGGAGAGATTGGTGACCTTGCCCTTTAAGATGAGGATGATGCGCCCGTCCTTGATCGCCTGATCATGGCTGACGACCTCGAGTTTCAACCAGGATTTCGGCCCGGCGGCAGGGAAGCCGATCGCCATATAGAGGCGTTGGGCCGGAGGCCAGGCGCGGGTGATGGACTCCTGCGCCAGGGCGCCGACGATGACAATGGCGGCGACCACCGTGACCAGAGCCGCCCAGCCCATGGCGCCGCCGCGCTTTGCCCCAGGCACCGCGCGGGCGTCGGCCGGCGACCCGGCCGCGCCCCGGCCGGCGGAGACCGCCGCCGCGGAGGCATCGTGACCCAGGGGCGCATCGAGGTCGATGGGCTGGGGAAAATCTTCCGGCGGCCTTTCCGTCCACAGATTGCCGCAGGCGGTGCATCGCACCCGGCGCCCCTTCGCCCCGAACTGCGCTGGCTCGACCTTGTAACGGGTCTTGCAGGAGGGGCAGTTGATGATCATCCATGGGACTCCCAATGCGCGCGGGCAGGCTTTCCCCCACCTTCGAGTCTTATAGGTGCTGGACCGGGTGATGGCAAGCCGCGGGGCAAGGGCCGGCGGCCCGCCATGGAAGGGCGCGAATCATGACAATTTCCCCCCCACCTAGGGCACTTTTCAACCAAATTAAATCAATTTGATTGGAAAGTGCTCTAGGCCTTGCGCGTCGTATATACTGTGAACCGATGACAATGCATTTCGAGGGCCGCGGTGGTTCGATTCCAAAACGTCGGCATGCGTTACGGGCTCGGGTCCGAGGTCTTGCAGGACATCAACTTCGAACTTCCCCTTGGTTCGTTTCATTTCCTGAGCGGCGCCTCGGGGGCGGGCAAATCGTCCCTGCTCAAACTGATCTACCTGGCCCACAGGCCGTCGCACGGCCTGATCACCCTGTTCGGCTGCGATGTCACCATCGCCAAGCGCCGGGAACTGGCCCTCATCAGACGGCGCATCGGGGTGGTATTCCAAGACTTCCGGCTGCTCGGCCATCTGAGCGTCATCGAGAACGTCGCTCTTCCGCTCAAGATCAAGGGCGAGAATTGGGACAGGATATCGGCCTACGCGGCGGAGCTTCTGGCCTGGGTCGGCCTGCAGGACTGCATCGACGCCTCGCCCCTGACCCTGTCCGGCGGCCAACAGCAACGGGTCGCCATCGCCCGTGCGGTCATCAGCAAGCCGGAAATCCTGCTTGCCGACGAGCCCACCGGCAACGTCGACGATGCCATCGCGTTGCGGCTCCTGTACCTGTTCGAGGAACTTAACCGCCACGGCACCACCGTTTTGATCGCCACCCATAACGAAAACCTGATGGACCGTTTCGACCACCCGCGCCTGCATCTGGCCGGCGGCGAATTGTCGGGCCCGTTCGGCGGGTCTTCGCGGCCGGCCGAGACCCTGTGATGTTCTCGGGCCGGTGCGATCTTGCCCTCGATGCCGACCCCGCCCGGCGCTTGCTGCCCTGGCTGGTGGCCATGATCGTTTACCTGGCGGGGCTATCGCTGGCCGGCATGATGAGCCTGGGCGCCGCCGTGGAGCGCTGGGATACCGGGCTCAAGGGGACGGTGACGGTTCAGGTGCCCCCCGGGGCGGCCCGGGCCTCGGGCGGGGCGATGGAAAAACTGCTGCCGATTTTGCGCAAGACACAAGGGGTGATCGCCGCCCGGGCCCTGGGCAAGGCGGAAACCGCAGCCCTGTTGGAGCCCTGGCTCGGCAAGGAAGCGCTGGGCGCGGATCTGCCCCTGCCCCGGCTGATCGACGTCACCGTCGGGACCGACCCCGGACCCGACCTCAAGGCCTTGGCGGCGGCGCTGTCCGCGGCGGTTCCCGGAACCATGGTCGACGACCACCGGAAATCCCTCGACCGGCTGATCGCCTTTGTCAGGTCCGTCGAACTGGTGGCCATGGCCATCGTCATCCTGGTCGCCCTGGCGGCGGTGGTGACGGTGCTCTTCATCACCCGCACCGGCCTGGCCATCCATCGCGAGGGGATCGAACTGCTGCACCTGATGGGCGCCTTCGACGGCTACGTCGCCTGGCAGTTCCAGGGCCAGGCACTGGCGCTCGGCCTCAAGGGCGGCGCCATCGGATCGGTGCTGACCGTGGTGACGGTGGCCGCCCTCTCTTACATGGCCGGGGCCGTCGGTGCCGGCCTATTGCCCAGGTTGGACCTCGGCCTCACCCAATGGCTGGTGCTCGCGGGGGTTCCCCTCGGCGTCACCGCCATCGCCATGATCACCACCCATGTCACCGTGCTTCACGCGCTGAAGAGGCTGCCGTGACAGGCGATGGCGATCCCCGGCCGCGAACCCGAAGACGGGCGGGCCTTTTGTGGGCGGGGCTAGGCGGCGCCGCGTCCGCCGCCTGGCTCATGGGGCTGGTGTGGTTCGCCGCCACCCTGCCCCGCACGGTCAGCGGTCCGAATAGCGCCACCGACGCGGTGGTCGTCCTCACCGGCGGTGTCGGCCGCCTTGCCGTGGGAATCGACCTGCTGGCCCGCGGCCGGGCCCGCAAGCTTTTCGTATCCGGGGTCTACCGGGGTATCGACGTCGCCCAGATCCTGCGTCTAGTCAAGAAACCGGGCGAGGAGTTGGAATGTTGCATAGTGCTCGGCCATGCCGCCGACGACACCAGGGGCAACGCCGCCGAAACCGCGCGGTGGATCGCCAAGGAGGGATACCGGTCGCTGCGGCTGGTCACCGCCCACTACCACATGCGCCGCTCGTTGCTGGAATTCAAACGCCGCATGCCGGGGGTCGCGATCATCCCCCACCCGGTCTTTCCCCAGGGGTTCAAGGCCGGGGACTGGTGGGTCCGGCCGGGCAACCTCAGGCTGGTGGCTAGCGAATACGTCAAATATCTGATCGCTTTAGTGCGGCTTTGGTAAGGGAACCCGTGGTGATTTTCGTCCGATCCCTTCTCTTCAACCTGGTGTTCTACGTGTCGTCGGCGGTCATCGCCCTGGCGGCGCTGCCACTTCTTGCCTTGTCGCCCGCCTTCATGCGCCGGGCCGGGGCCCGGTGGTCGGGTTACGTCATCTGGCTTCTCAAGGTGATCGTCGGCGCCGGTTGGGAGGTCCGCGGCGTTGACCGCATCCCCGACGGCCCCGTCATCTTCGGGATCAAGCACCAGTCCGCCTGGGATACCTTGTTCTTTCCGGTCTATTTCGGGGACCCGGCGATGATCGCCAAGAAGGAACTGCGTCTGATCCCGTTCTACGGCTGGTACGCGTGGCGGGCGGGCGCCGTCTGGATCGATCGCAAGGGCGGCGTGGGCGCGCTCCGGGCGCTGATCCGGGGCGCCCTGGACGCCGTCAAGCACGGCCGGTCCATCATCATGTTTCCCCAAGGCACCCGCACGCTGCCCGGCGAAAAGCGGCCCTACCAGCCGGGCATCGCCGCGCTGTACGCCAATGTCGGAGCGCCGGTGGTGCCGGTGGCCCTCAACTCCGGCATGTACTGGCCCAAACGGACCTTCATCAAGCGGCCCGGCACCATCGTCGTCGAGTTCCTCGAACCGGTGCCCCCCGGGCTCGACCGCGCCGCCTTCCTCGATGTGCTGGCCGAACGGATCGAGGCCGCCACCGAGCGCCTGGAGGCCGGGGCGCGGAATTAGGGCATCAAGGGTGGGAATCTCGAACCCGGCCCCCGGAAGCGCCGCTTGGGGGTGGCAAGAAGTTGTGGATAACTCCGTGGATGACGCGGCGCCCATGCATGGTGAAACCCGGGCATAACTCGATTTCAAGCGCCCCGCTAACGGCTTGGAGAGAGACACGCATGTGGAAACATAACAAGAACATCTCCTTGACCTGCTCCCACGGTCCCCCTAAAATGGCTCGCTCCAGGTTTAGGAGTATCTGGTTTAAGTAATGTTTTTCAATGGGTTGATGGGCCAAAGCCGGCGCCCGGTGGGGTTTTTCAAACGCCCCGGTTCGGCTTCCACTTCATCACCCCGGCGACGGAGCCGCCGATGACCGGCATTTCGGCCATATCCCAGCATATTTGGGACATGAAATACCGCCTCAAGGACGCGGCGGGCGGCGCTGTGGACAAAACCATCGACGACACCTGGCGGCGGGTGGCGGCGGCGCTGGCCGAGGCCGAAGCGCCCGGGGAGCGCGCCGCCTGGGCCCGGCGTTTCCATGACGCGCTCAGCGAATTCGAATTCCTGCCGGCCGGGCGCATCATCGCCGGCGCCGGAACCGGGCGCGACGTGACGCTGTTCAACTGCTTTGTCATGGGCACCATCCCCGACGACATGGCGGGCATCTTCGAACACCTCAAGGAGGCCGCCCTGACCATGCAGAAGGGCGGCGGCATCGGCTATGATTTCTCGACCCTGCGGCCCAAGGGCGCGCCGGTCCGCGGGGTCGGCGCCGATGCCTCGGGTCCGCTTTCGTTCATGGACGTGTGGGACGCCATGTGCCGCACCATCATGAGCGCGGGGGCGCGCCGCGGCGCCATGATGGGGACGCTCAGCTGCGACCACCCCGACATCGAGAGCTTCATCGAGGCCAAGCGCGAACCGGGCCGGTTGAGGATGTTCAACCTTTCGGTGCTGGCAACCGATGCCTTCATGGAGGCGGTGGACAACGATGCCCCCTGGGAACTGACCTTCGGCGGCGTCAGTTTCCGGACCGTCCAGGCCCGGGACTTATGGGACAAGATCATGCGCGCGACCTATTCCTGCGCCGAACCGGGTATCATCTTCATCGATCGCATCAACCGCTTGAACAACCTCTATTACGCCGAGCAGATCAGCGCCACCAATCCCTGCGGCGAACAGCCCCTGCCGCCCTACGGCGCCTGCCTTCTGGGGTCCTTCAACCTGGCCCGGCTGGTGCGCGATCCCTTCACCGAGGATGCCCGTCTCGATCTCCGCCGGCTCCGCGAAATCGTGCCCGTCGCCGTGCGCATGCTGGACAACGCCATCGACGTCTCCCGCTTTCCCCTCCCCCAACAGGCCGCCGAGGCCAAGGCCAAGCGCCGCATGGGGCTTGGCGTCACCGGGCTCGCCGATGCCCTGATCATGTGCCGCATGCGCTACGGCGCCCCGGAAGCGGTGGCGCTGACGAAAACCTGGATGAAGGAGATCGAGCGCGCGGCCTATTCGGCCTCCGTCGAACTGGCCCGCGAGAAGGGCCCATGCGAAGCCTATGAGGGCGCGGCCTACCTCTCGGGCGAGAGCGTCTCGAGGCTCGAGGCGGACCTGCGCCAGGCCATCGCCAGCCACGGTATCCGCAATGCGCTGCTTACCTCCATCGCCCCCACCGGCACCATTTCGCTGTTCGCCGACAACGTCTCCTCGGGGATCGAGCCGGTCTTCGCCTTCACCTATACCCGCCACGTGCTGCAGCCCGATGGGACGCGCCGGGACGAAGAGGTGAGCGATTACGCCTACCGGCTCTATCGTCGAAACTTTGGCGAGGCGGCCGAACTGCCGTCTTATTTCACCGATGCCCAGCGCCTCGCGCCCAACGATCACGTGGTCATGCAGGCGGCCGTCCAGCAACACGTGGACGGCTCCATATCCAAGACCATCAACGTCCCCGCCGAGATAACCTTTGACGACTTTAAGGACATCTACCGCGCCGCCTACCGGGCGGGCTGCAAGGGCTGCACCACCTACCGTCCCAACGAGATCACCGGGGCCGTGCTGGAAGCCCCGGGCGGGAAGCCGGGGGACGCGGCCGCCGGCAAACCCCCGCCAAGGGTCGAGGCGCGCCAGGTCGAGCTTCCCCTGGACGCGCCGCCGCCACGGGCCGAGGACCAGTTCGAGGCCGGCGGCGTGGTCTACATGACCCAGCCGCTGGGCCGCCCGGGCGAGCTTCCCGGCAAGACCTACAAGCTGAAATGGCCGGAATCCGACCACGCCATTTACATCACCATCAACGACATCATCCAGGATCGCCGGCAGCGCCCCTTCGAGATTTTCATCAATTCCAAGAACATGGATCACTACGCCTGGACGGTGGCGCTGACGCGGATGATTTCGGCGGTGTTCCGGCGCGGCGGCGACGTGTCCTTCGTGGTGGAGGAACTCAAGGCGGTGTTCGACCCGCGCGGCGGCCAATGGATGGGGGGCCGCTACGTGCCCTCGCTGCTGGCCGCCATCGGCGACGTCATCGAAGGCCACCTCATCGACATCGGCTTCATGGCGGCCAAGGAAAACATCGCCGCCAAGGCGGTGCAAGCGGCCGCCGACGGCGGAGGCGGAGGCGCGGCGGAGGCGGGATCCGGCGGGCAAGGCCCCATGGCCGGGCTCGGCCAATGTCCCAAATGCGGCGCCGCCGGCATGATCTACCAGGAAGGCTGCGACCTGTGCCTGTCGTGCGGCTATTCCAAATGCGTGTGAGGCGAGGCTTCAGACCGCCTCCCGCCCGCCCCTGATCTGGCGCGCAAGATAGACCGCGGTGACCCGTTCGCGCGATTCCAGGTAATCGACCACCGCCGCCGCCGCGCCGGCCACCCGCAAGGCGGTGGCATGGCGCCGACCCGCCCGGCCAACCAACCCTTGGCGGAGCCGGGGCTTTATCCCCCGCGCCGTTCCCGCTACAGTCTTCGGCGCGTGTAAAATGGTAGTCTGAGAGACAATTTACATTTTTCCCGACCCGGCGATAAAACCACCATGACCGAACCCAAGGCCAGCCGTCTCGGCGCCCGCGTCTCTTCCTGGTTGTTCGTCGCCTTCCTGGTGGCGGTGGCCGGCGCCACGGCCAGCTGGTTCCTCGGCGCCGACCTGGTTCGCGAGCGCATCAACACCATCGCCCGCGCATCGGTCGGGTCGGGCGGCAGTTTCAAAACCACCGGCATCACCGTCACCGGTTTTCCCTTCACCTTCGACACCGAGATCGCCGGCGTCAGGGTCACCGGACGGACGCCACGGGGCCTATGGGAATGGCGGGCCGACCGCATCACCGCGCGGATTTCGCCGTGGCGCGCCGGCGGGCTCACCTTCGATCTCGCCGGCAGCCACAAGCTCCGCTTCCGCATCGGCCGCCAGCCGCTGGATCTCGACATCACGGCGGGCCAGGCCCCGGGCACGTTCACCGAGGCCAGGGACGACGCCCCGAGCATCTTCAAGGTGAACATCCGCAAGCTGGTGATCCGCGAATCGGTCACCGGCCAGCGCATCGACGCGGATTCCATGTCGCTGCAATTGTTCGGTTATGCGCGGGCGAAAACCACCAGTACGGATTTCTCGGCCGGTTTGTTGCTCGAACTCAACGGCGTCACCCTGCCCAAGGGGGCGGAAAAGCTGCTGGGCCGCAAGCTCCAGCGCTTCGCCGCCGAGATTCAAGTCCTGGGAGACCTGCCGCTGCCCCTGGAAAGGCCCCGGCTCACCCGCTGGCGCAATGATGGCGGCGTTCTCGAGATCAAGAACCTGGACCTCGCCTGGGGGCCGGCCAAGCTGTCGGGCAATGGCACCATGGGTTTAGACGAATCACTTCAGCCCGAGGCTTCGCTGACGGCGCGGATCACCGGCCATGGCAAGACGGTCGATGCCTTGGTCGCCGCCGGGGTGGTCCGGGAAAGGGTGGCCCGCGGGGTGAAACTGGTTCTCGACATGATGGCGCGCCGCGAGAGCCCGGGCAGCGAAGCGGTCATCCGCCTGCCTTTGTCCATCCAGAACCGGGTGATCTACGTGGGGCCGGCGCGGCTCGCGCGGCTGCCGCAGATCCGCTGGTAACCGGCCCCGGCGCCAAAAAATTTCCGGCGCCTCAGGCCTGCCCGGCCTCGACGATGGAACGGCGGATGGCCCGCGTGCGCTTGAAGATTTCCTCCAGCGCCGCACCGTCCCCGTAACGGATGGCGCGCTGCAGCGCCGTCAGGTCCTCGTCGAAACGGCCCAGCATTTCCAGCACCGCGTCCTTGTTGGCCAGGAACACGTCCCGCCACATGACCGGGTCCGACGCGGCGATGCGGGTGAAATCACGGAACCCCCCGGCGGCGAACTTGATGACCTCGCGCTGGAGATGAGTCTCCAGATCCGTCGCCGTGCCGACGATGGTATAGGCGATCAGATGGGGCAGGTGGGAGGTGATCGCCAGCACCATGTCGTGATGGCGCGGATCCATGGAATCGACCTTGCTGCCCACCGCGCGCCACAGCGCCTCGACCCTTGCCACGGCCGCCTCGTCGGTCCCCGGCGGCGGGGTGAGAATGCACCAGCGCCCCTCGAACAGTTCGGCAAAGCCCGCCTCGGGGCCGGATTCCTCGGTCCCCGCCACCGGATGGGCGGGCACGAAATGGACGCCGTCAGGGATATGCGGCGCCACCGCGTCCACCACGGCGCCCTTGACCGATCCCACGTCGGTGACGATGGCGCCCGGGTCCAGCGCCGGGGATATCTCTTGGGCGATCGCCCCGGTCACCCCCACGGGCACGGCGATGACCACCAAATCGGCGCCCTTGACCGCCGCCGCCGCGCTATCCGCCGCCCGGTCGATGAAGCCGAGGCCGAGCGCCAACTCCCGGGTCTCTTGGCTGCGGGCATGGCCGACGATCTCGCCGGCCAGCCCATGGCGCTTGATGGCGCGCGCCAGGGACGATCCTATGAGGCCGAGCCCGATCAACGCGACACGTTCGAAGTATACCTTTTTCCGACCTTCAGCCATCGGCCGCTCCTTCCAAAGCCATGAATTCCGCCAGCGCCGCGGCTACCGCATCGATCTCTGGGGTGAGACCGATGGTGATGCGCAAGGCGTCGGGCAAGCCATAGGCGGCCAAGCGGCGGACGATGATGCCGCGCGCTTTGAGGTGATCGTCGGCGGCCTGGGCCTGTGGGGCACCGCCGGGGAATCGGGCCAGCACGAAATTACCGGCGCTGGGCGGCACAAAAATGCCCGCTTCGGTCAGGGCTTGGCTAAGGCGGCCGCGCTCGGCCGTGTTGTGCGCGACGGCGGCGGCCTCATGGTCGCGGTCCGCCAAGGCGGCGATCCCCGCCGCCTGGGCGGCCCCCGATACGTTGAACGGCATCCTCAACCGGTTGACCACGTCGATCACATGGGCCGGCCCATAGGCCCATCCGAGCCTCAGATTGCCGAGCCCGAAGATCTTGGAAAAGGTCCGGGTCATGATCGTGTTCTCGGTCTCGTCGACCAGTGCGGCGCCGGAATCGTAGTCCTCCTCGGTCACGAATTCGGCATAGGCCGAGTCGATCACCAGCATCAGCCCTGGGGGCAGGCCGGCGCGTAGGCGGCGCAGTTGGTCGCCGGAAAGGTAAGAACCGGTGGGGTTGTTGGGATTGGCGAGATAGGCCAGCCGGGTGCGGTTGCCCGCCCGGGCGATGAACCCGTCGACATCGGCCCTCAGGTCGATTTCCGGCACCTTCACCGGTTGCGCCCCGACCGCCTGGGCGGCGATGGGGTAAATCAGGAAGCCGTGCTCGGAATACAGCACGTCGTCCCCCTCCCCCGCATAGGCGCGCGCCAACAGCGCCAGAATCTCATCGGAACCGGCGCCGCAGACGATGCGCGCGGGGTCGAGCCCGAAACGCCCGCCGATGGCGTCGCGCAAGGCGGTGGCCGCGCCGTCGGGATAACGGTCGAGGTTATGGGAAGCCGCCTCGAAGGCGGCCACGGCCTTGGGCGATGGGCCGAGGGCGCCTTCGTTGGACGAGAGCTTGATGACATCGCGCCGTCCTTCCAGAGCCGATTCTCCCCCCTGGTAGGGCGTGATGCCCAGCACCCCGGGCCTGGGCTGAAGGGGCCGGGGACCGGTCATGGGCCGCCTCCCGGCGGCGGTGCGCCCGAGGGGGGCCCGGGCGCGGCGCGGGGCGGCACCGCGAAGGCGCCGATCACCGCGATGCGCGGGGCGGCTTCGCCCAACGCCTCGGCCAGGGCCGCCAGGGCGGGGTTCTCGGGCGTGAAAAAGCCGTCGACCTCGGTGAGATGGCAAACAGGGAGGCCGCCTTCCCCGGCGCCGTGGGACCAGGTCGCGCGAACGGTGAAACCGGCCGCGTCAAACCCGTCGCGGATACGCGACCTGGCCAGGCCGGATTCGGTCTCCAGGGCCACCAGGGTGCGGTCGTCGCCCGAGGGCTCGGGGGTCATCAGGGCCAGGGCCAGGCCCTCGGTGCAGCCGTCGGCGGGGGCGAGGCCCAGGGCGGCCGGCAACCGGGCGACCACCCGCGGGGTGCCTTCGGCCATCAGCGGCGGCCACCACGGCTGTGCCTCCTCGTTCATGGGGGTGGGAACGATTCCGACGCTCACGGTGCCGTCCGCCACCGCCGCGGCCACCTGGGCGGGGCCCGCCATGGGCACGATGGAGGTCGCCGCGCCATATTGGTCGCGGGCCAGCGCCCAACACGACGGGCCGCCATCGGGCATGGAAGCGGCGACCGAAAAGATGCCCTGCTGGCGCACCGCGGCGGAAACGATTTCGCGGAAGATGCGGACCACGGCGGCGCCGTCCAGGTCGCCGTCGGCCCGCGCCAGCAGCCGGCGGAGGATTTCCGCCTCGCGGCCCGGGCGCAGGACGGGGCCGCCATCGGCGCCCTTGAGCGCGCCGATGGCCCGCACCAGCTTGGCCCGGCCCAGGAGCAAATCCACCAGCGCGTCGTCCAGCCGGTCGATCTCGCCCCTTAGTCCCGCCAAGGTGGGTTCTGGGTCTGTCATTTCACACCCTGTCCATCACACTGGACCCATTATACCGAGCCCGAAAGCGGAACCCCGCCGTAAAGCGCGGCGGGGACCTAAAATCAGGCCGCTAGTTTTAATCGCAAGGGACTGTAAAATCAAAGAAAACGTTGACAGTTTGAGCGATCCTCCCTAGCAATCCCATCCCTTGGGACGATGGGGCAAGCGGACAGGGGCCCCAGGGCAGGGCCGGCCGGTGCGGATGCTATGGCAAGCGGTACAGGACTACAGGGAACGGGCGGCGGCACCATCGACCGCCGCACTTTGCCCGGTGAATTCGTCACCTTGGCGAAAGAGGCGCCGCTCGACCTCGATTCCGGTGCCCGGCTGGGGCCCATCAACGTCGCCTATACCACCCACGGCACGCTCAACACCGACAAGTCCAACGCCATCCTGATCTGTCACGCGCTGACCGGCGACCAGTTCGTTTGCGGCACCCATCCCATAACCAAACGGCCCGGCTGGTGGGACACCACGGTGGGGCCGGGCAAGCCGCTCGACACCGACCGCTATTTCCTGATCTGCCCCAATCTCCTCGGTGGCTGCATGGGGACCACCGGGCCCAGCGAGACCAATCCGGCGACCGGGAAGCCCTGGGGTCTCGATTTCCCGGTGATCACCATCGGCGACATGGTGAACGTCCAGAAGCTTTTAGTGGATCATCTCGGCATCGGCCAGCTGTTTTCGGTGATCGGCGGTTCCATGGGCGGCATGCAGGCGCTCGATTGGGCCGTGCGTTTCCCAGAGCGGGTCTTTTCGGTGATGCCCATCGCCTCGGCGCTGCGCACCTCGGCCCAGAACATCGCCCATCACGAGGTCGGGCGCCAAGCGGTGATGGCCGATCCCGACTGGTGCGGCGGGCGCTACCAGGAAGAGGGCAAGAGGCCCCATCGCGGCCTCGCGGTGGCGCGCATGGGGGCGCATATCACCTATCTTTCGGAATCGGCGCTGACCCGCAAGTTCGGGCGCAGCCTCCAGGGCCGCGACCGGGTCACCTACGGGTTCGAGGCCGATTTTCAGGTGGAAAGCTACCTGCGCCACCAAGGCATCACCTTCGTCGACCGGTTCGACGCCAATTCGTACCTCTACATCACCCGGGCGATGGATTACTTCGATTTGGTGGAGGAACACGGCGGCGTCGCCACCGACATTTTCGCCGGCACCAATGTGCGCTTCGGCGTCATCAGCTTCACCAGCGATTGGATGTTCCCGACCGCCGAGAACCGCGAGATCGTCAAGGCGCTCAACGGCGTCGGCGCCAATGTCAGCTTCGTCGAGATCGAAACCGACCAGGGCCACGATTCCTTCTTGATGGATATCGCCGACTATCACCGGGTGATCCGCGGCTTCCTGGAGGGGGCGGCGGAACTGCGGGGGGCGGCCGGGCCATGAGCACCACAGACGGCAATGACGGCCCCGGCGGCACCGCCGGCCCGGGCGGGGGGGCAGGGCCGAAAAATCGCATCCGCGTCGATCAACAGCTGATCGCCGACCTGGTACCGGCCGGCGCGCGGGTTCTCGATGTCGGCTGCGGCGACGGTGCGCTGCTTTACCATCTCAGCCATTTCAAGGGAGCCGACGCGCGCGGCATCGAGATCAACCGGACCCGGGTGGCCGCCTGCCTCAACCAGGGGCTCTCGGTGATCCAGGGCGACGCCGAGGTCGAGCTCAGGGATTATCCCACCGGCTCGTTCGACTGCGTGGTGCTGAGCCAGACCATCCAGGCGATGGGCGATCCCAAGGGCACCCTGGAAACCCTGCTGAGGATCGGCAATCGCGCGGTGGTGTCGATCACCAATGGGGGGTATTGGCGCAATCGCGTGCAATTGGCGCTTGGCGGACGGGTGCCGTTCCGGGAAAATCCCGGCGAAAGATGGTACGACACCACCAATATCCATCCCTGCACGATCCGTGATTTCGTCGGCCTGGTCGATGAAATGGGCATCAACATCGAGCAATGTTTCGCCGTCAGCGCATCGGGGGCCTACCGCGAGGTCTATCCCTCGTCCGCCGCCGCCAACCTGTTCGCGGTCCAGGCCGTGTTCGTGCTGGGCTGGCGCTCAGCGCCTGATGAGGCGGGGTAGTCCCACATCCGCCGGCACCACGACGGTTCGCCTGCGCCCCTGGGCGGTGACCGGGCTGGCCGCGTAAATCTGCTTTCCCGCCTCCATCAGCACCACGCCCGCGAAACGCGGAAACCAGCGGCTGCCCACTTTTTCCCAGGCGGGCGCGGCGCCCAGCACCATGCGCGAGCGCGCCGGCGGCATGAACAAGGCGCCGGCCTCCGCGCTCGGCGTGAATAGGCAATCGCGCAGCAGCCGGGAAAGCTGGCCCGGGGTGAAGGGATGGCCATGGCCGAAGGGGGTTCGCTCCAGGCGCGCCCAGATGCCGTGGCGGTTGGGCACCACCGCCAGCATGCGCCCGGAATCGCTCAACACCCGCCAGACCTCGCGCAGCATGGGGCGCAGCTGCTCGGAATTCTCGATGCCGTGAACCAACAGGATGCGGTCTATGGAATTATCGGCAAAGGGCAGTTCCGCCTCGTCCACCAGAACCGTCCTATCGGGCCCGCCCGGGGGCCAGTGGATAACGCCCTGGCCCGCCGGCATGGCGGCGATCACCCGCTCGGCGTCGTCCAGGAACGGCCGCAGATAGGGCGGCCCATAGCCCAGCCCCAGCACCCGGCGGCGGGTCAGATCGGGCCAGATCTCGCGAATCCGGCGGCGCACCACGCGGCTCGTCACCTGGCCCAGGCTGGTGGCGTAAAAATCCCTGAGATCGACCACGTCCATCCACATGGCGCGAAGCCTATCATACCAGGGGCCCGGGCGGGGCCCGGGCGGGGACTGGGCTATGGCGCGCCACGCCGCCGGAAAATGGCCGCCCCATTGGCGCAAGCGGGCTGGAAATGCTACCCTCGGGGCGCTCCGGCGTAAGACGCCGGCATGCTGGCCCCCAGGGAGAACCGCCCATGAAACTCTACTATTCGCCGACCTCGCCCTATGTCCGAATCGTGCGCGTCGCCGCCCTGGAAAAGGGCGTGGACGGACGCATCGAGCTGATCGACGCCCGCGCCGAGGGCAACGACACCGAGGACAAGAACCCGCTCAACAAGGTGCCCACCTTGATCACCGACGACGGCGAAACCCTGATCGAATCGAGGCTGATCTGCCGCTACCTGGATTCCCTTGGCGCGGGGCCGGAACTCTATCCCCGGGAGGCCTCGGCCCGGCGCCCGGTGCTGCAGTTCGAGGCCTTGATCCACGGCGTGCTCGACGCCACCGTGCTCCGGCGCATGGAGACCCGGCGCGAAGACGGCACCCAATCGGCTTGGTGGGACCAACGCCAGAAGCGCAAGATCGCCCTCGGCCTCGACCGGCTCGAGGCGGACATCGAGGCCGTCACCGGGGCGCCGACCATCGCCCCCATTGCCCTCGGCTGCGCGCTTTCCTTCCTCGACCGCGTCCTGGCCGATACCGATTGGCGCGCCGATCACCCCCGCCTCAAAGCCTGGTACGAAACTTACAAAGACACCCCCTCCATGGCCGCCACCGCGCCCGGAGACTGAGCACGGCCCATCGATCAGCGCAGCGCCCCAAAAGGTGCCGCGCCATGCTGCGGCGCAACAAGGGGCTTGCGCCGGGGGCCCAAATCCGCTGCAATGGCGGCACTTGGGCGGCATCGGGAGAATTGCCGCCGGCAGGGAGCACAAGGCAGAGCCATGACCGAACTTGGGGAGGTCGGGAGGCCTTCGGTCATCATTCGCAAATATGCCAACCGGCGACTTTACGACGCCGGCAGATCGCGTTACGTGACGTTGGACGACGTCGCGGCCATGGTCGGCGCGGGCACCCGCGTCCGCGTGCTTGCCGCGGGTTCCGGGGCCGACCTTACCCGCCAGGTGCTGGCCCAGATCTTCTTCGAAGGTGAAAATGGCGACGGACTTCTCGACGAGGGCGTGCTCACCCGCCTGATCCAACTCCGCCGCCACCCCGAACGGGGCGTCTTGTCGCGGCATATCACCCAGGCGCTGGACACATTTCCGCGCCCCAAGACCACCGGCGGCGAGGTGGTGACATTCACCGGCGGTCCCGCCGCGGGGCCGGCCCGGGCACGGATCGACGCGCTTCAGGCGCGGCTGAGAAGGCTGATCGGCGAGGCCGACCGCACCCGCAAATAGGGCACGTACCTGCTCGGTCACGGGGGCGCGGTCACGGGGGCCCCGTCAGGGGGTCGCGGCGATCGCTTCCCCGACCATGGCGACCAGGCGGTCGATTTCGTCTTCGGAGATGATCAAGGGCGGCGAAAGGGCGATGGTCTCGCCCGCCGGTCGGGTCAGCGCCCCGATCTCCAGGCATTTGGTGAAGACGTCGTAGGCCCTGGCGCCCGGCTTGCCGTCGCGGGTGGTGAACTCGATGCCGGCGACGAGGCCGATGTTGCGCACGTCGATCACGTGGTCCGCCTCGTCCAGGCGGTGGACGGCATCCTCCCAATAGGACTCGAGGCCTGCCGCGCGGGCGAAGAGCCCGTCGTTTTCATAAATGTCGAGGGTCGCCAAGGCCGCCGCGCAGGCCATGGGATGCCCGGAATAGGTATAGCCGTGGAACAGCTCGATCATCGCCTCGGGCGCCTGCATGAAGGCGTCATGGACGCCCTTGCGGACCAATACCGCGCCCATGGGAATGGCCGCATTGGTCAGCCCCTTGGCGATGGTCATGAGGTCGGGAAGGACGCCGAACCGTTCCGCCGCGAAGGCGGCGCCGAGCCGGCCGAAGCCGGTGATGACCTCGTCGAAGATCAACAGGATGCCGTGGGCGCCGCAGATCTCGGCCAAGCGCTCGAGATAGCCCTTGGGCGGCACCAGGACGCCGGTGGACCCGGCCATGGGCTCGACGATCACGGCGGCGATGGTGGACGCGTCGTGGAGCGCGATCAGGCCGACCAATTCATCGGCAAGATGGACGCCCCAATCGGGCTGGCCGCGGGAAAAGGCGTTGTGTTGGAGGTCGTGGGTATGGGGCAGGTGATCGACACCGGGAAGCCCGGCGCCGAACTGCCTGCGGTTATTGCCGATGCCGCCCACCGACATGCCGCCAAAATTGACCCCGTGATAACCGCGTTCCCGGCCGATCAGCCGGGTACGGCCGGGCTCGCCACGGGCGTGGTGGTAGGCCATGGCGATCTTGAGAGCCGTCTCCACCGCCTCGGACCCGGAATTCACGTAAAAAACATGGTCGAGGTCGCCCGGCGCCAGATCGGCGAGCCGGGCCGCCAACTCGAACGCCTTGGGGTGCCCCATCTGGAAGGCGGTGGCGTAGTCCAATTCGGCCGCCTGGGCGGCGATCGCGGCGGTGATTTCATCGCGGCAGTGGCCGGCATTGACGCACCATAGGCCCGCGGTGCCGTCGAGAATCTCGCGCCCGTCGGCCATGAAATAATGCATGCCCTTGGCCTTGACCAACAGGCGCGGCGCGCTCTTGAAGCGGCGGTTGGCGGTAAACGGCATCCAATAGGCATCGAGGTCGTTGGGCACCTGGATCGCGGGTTCTCGGCTCAAAATTCCATCCTCTCCCGGCGCTGTTTCACCGCCCATGCGGGGCATCGGCACGGCGACCTTAGCACCGCTTATCCCGGCCTCCCAATGGCAATGCCGCAAATATTAATAAGGTAAAGATTAATAGTTAATATTCTACTTTCACCAAGTATATATGAAAAATTTAGATAATTAGTAGTTTTATAGTTAATTACTTAATAAAAAAAAATTTCTTTTACTTGACATCCCTATCAGTAAAATTTTAAATAAATTTGTAATAACATGACAAAACCTCGGGCAGGGATACGCGCGTGTATTATCCAGGAATTGTCTCCTACTCTGGCATGACGGTGGGGCGCGGCGGCGGCGTCAAGGGCACCGCCATGGCGCTGGTGCCGGCGGTCAAGCCGGCGCGGGTCGGTGAATTGCAGGGCGAAACTCGGCGCCACGTCCAGGACGTCCCCCTGAGGCACGGGGGCGGCGACGACGGCGCGGGCACCCGTCGCGCGGTCACCGATGAGCCGCCGCGGTGGACCCGCGCGGCCAACCATCAGGTGACGGCGCTCGCCTTTCTCGCCCAGCATATCGCCCAGGAAGTCGCGCCCGAGGTGGCGGGGTTTGACCGCCATGCCTCCGCCGCCAGGGCCTATATGGGCGCCCGCGACTTCAACGCCGAGATGCTGCCCCAGGGCGCCGGGCTCGATATCAGGGTCTGACCGCCGCCCGGGCCTTCGCCCATCCCAATCCGCCACCGATCCGCCGCCGCCCTTGGCCCCGTCCAGGGCCCCTCCCGCCCATGGATCGGCCCCCGGACCGGTCAAACGGTTCAATTTTATCCCATAGTGCTCTAGGATCATCGCCCCTGACGGGGCCGTGGTGGCCGCCGCCGCAACCATATGGGCCGATGTCCAAAGCGAAACCGCGGGTTCTATTTCTCGTCACCGAGGACTGGTATTTCTGCTCCCACCGGCTGGGGCTGGCACGCGCGCTCAAGGCGGTGGGGTGCGTCGTCGGCGTCGCCTGCCGCGTCACCGGCCATGGCGCGGCCATCGGCGACGAGGGGTTTCATCTGTTCCCCATCAAGATGTCGCGCGGGTCCATCAATCCCTTTCATCTGGCC
>SMXQ01000083.1 GCA_004356985.1 Alphaproteobacteria bacterium
CCGCACCGCCTTCGCCAAGGATTACAAGCGCCGCTACGGCCATGCCGACGCCAAGGCCGAGGTGGAGTTCCAGGCCCTTCATCTTTCCGCCTTCGCCGCCCTCGCCCGTCCCGATATCGCCCGCCTGGGGCGGCGCGGCGGGGCGGCGGCCGCCGAGGGCCTTCGCCCGGTTTATTTCGGCGCCGCCGGGGCCATGGTGGAAACCAGGATTTTCGACCGTGGGGCGCTGGCCCCGGGCTTCGCTTGCCCGGGCCCGGCGGTGATCGAGGAATACGGCTCGACCACGCTGGTCGCCCCCGGCGACCGCTTCGAGATCGGCGATCTTTACGAAATCCGCATCCATTGCGGGAAAGGTTGAGGGCGTGATGGAAGCGGGGACCGACAACGCCGGCGCCCGCCATGGCATCGACCCCATCACCCTGGAGGTCATCCGCCACGGCATTATCGGCATCACCAACCAGATCGATGCCAACATCACGCGCACCGCCTTCAGCCCCTATATTTACGAATACAAGGACTTCGCCGTCGGCCTGGTGGATGCCGGGGGACAACTGGTGGCCCAGTCGACCGGCGGCATGCCGCCCTTCGTCGCCGATTCGGTGGGCACCGCCGTGCGCGACGGGCTTAAAATCTACGGCCGCGACAAGCTTTTCACGGGCGACATCGTGGTCTGCAATCACGCCGCGGTCCAGGGCCAGCACCTCAACAACACGGTGATGTATACGCCGATCCATGGCGGCCCCGGCAACCGGGTGCTGATCGGATTCTTCGCCATCAACGTCCATTGGATCGATATCGGCGGCTCCGCGCCGCGGTCTTCCGACATCTTCGAGGAGGGGCTGCAGTTGCGGTCCATCAAGCTGTGGTCCAAGGGGGAGCCCATCGAGGAGGTCTACCGCATCATCGAAAACAACACCCGCCTGCCGGTGGAGCTCATGGGCGACATTTCGGCGCAACTGGCGGGCTGCCTGTTGGGCCGCGATCTCACCCGGTCCTTGGCCGAAAGATACGGGCTCGAGACCTTCTTCGGCGCCATCAAGGCGATCTTGGACCTGGGCGAGGCCGCGGCTCGCGCGCGCATCCGGGAAATGCCCGACGGCGTTTACGAGACCCATACCGAGCTCGACAATGACGGCGATTTTCAGTTGCCGATTCCCATCCGGGTCAAGATCACCGTCGAGGGCGACACCCTCACGGTGGACTACTCGGACATGGGCGCGGTGACGCCCGGGTGCATCAATTCCGGCTATTTCGGCGGCGGCATGACCACCGCGCGGGTGGCCTTCAAGTACCTGGTGGTCCCCCAGGAGGCGGCCAACGAGGGCATCTTCCGGCCGCTGAAGTTGGTGCTGCCCGAGGGCACCATCCTCAGCGCCCCGCCGACCGCGCCCATGGGCAATTATTCGATGCCGTTTCCCACCGTCATCGACGCGGTGATCCGGGCCTTTGAGAAGGCCATGCCCGATCACGTCACCGGCGGCCATTTCGCCACCCATTCGGGCTTCCGCATCTATGGCCGCTCGGCGGAGACCGGGCAGGCCTTCAACGGCCACGACAGCGGCCATGGCGGCTGGGGCGCCTGTGCCCGGCACGACGGCACCGGGCCGTTCCGCACCATGGCCCATGGCGACACCAGGCTGATCCCCATGGAATTGCAGGAAACCATCCTGCCTTTCCGCATCGACGAGATGTCCCTGCGCGCGGATTCCGGCGGCGCCGGCAAGTACCGGGGCGGGCTCGGCTTCCGCAAGAAATACACTTTTCTCCGCCCCTGCCTGTTGCAGACCAATCTCGACCGCACCAAGCATCCCCCCTGGGGGGTGGCCGGCGGCAAGCCCGCCCAATCGGGCCGCGTCACCGTCTACAAAGGCGGCCGGGGCAAGGGCGAGGTCGTCTGCAAGGCCAAGGGCTACCCCCTCGAGCCGGGCGACACCGTGGTCTTGGAGACCGGCGGCGGCGGCGGTTACGGCGACCCCGCGGGGCGCGACCTTGAACTGATCCAGCGCGACCTCGACCGCGGCTACGTGAGCCGCCAGGCGGCGCGGCGCGATTACGGCGTCACCATCACCCGCGGCGGCAAGGCCAGGCGGCCCTGAGCCGCGCGGCCGGCCGTTCCCATGGGCGCCGCCGGCCCGCCCCCATAACCCCCCTTCCCCCGTCAAGCGGCGGGCCAGCTTCGAGGCGAGACCATGAGCGACAAGGCGTATCCCAGCGACATATTCGAGGATTCGGGCTGCCGCCTGCCCCCCGTCCAACGCGACCGCCTCGACGCGGTGGGCAAGGAAATCTATGACGCCCACGTGGAACCCGGCGGCGGGTCCATCGCCGGGCTTTGGGGCCCCGGCGGGATCAAGCTGCACAGCCCCCGGATTTCCGAACACACCCGCGAGCTCACCCGCTATTTTCGCCGCGAGGACACCTTCGCCGCCGCCCTCCGCGAGGTCGCCATCTTAGTCACCGCGCGGGAATGCGACAGCCAGTTCGAATGGACCGCCCATGAACCCCTCGCCCTCGAGGCCGGGGTAACCCAGGCCACCGTGGACGCCATCAAGTACCGCGGGGATTTAGCCGGGCTGGCCGAGCTCGATGCCGCCGTCATCCAATTGGGGCGCGAGATCTTCGCCGAGCGCCGGGTGAGCTCCGCAACCTTCGCCCGGGCGCTGGCCTTGTTCGGCCGCCGGACCCTGGTGGACCTGGTGTCGCTGATGGCGAATTACGCCGGGACGGCGGCGCTGCTTTGCGCCTTCGACCTGCGCATCAGGCCCGGCAAGGAGCCGCTGTTGCCCGAGGTTTAGGGGGCGACGGCCCACATGACATGGCGCGCGGTTATGCTAGACTTGGTGCCAAAGTCGCGGGCATTGGCCAGGGCCTTGGCGGGCAATGGGAAACCAACCGCGGATTCAACAGGGGGCCAGGAATGAACGATTCGCCCGATCCGAAATTTCTGCTCGATCCGTATCTCGACTGGTCGGCGGCCGAAGGCGTCCCCGTCATAGAGGATTTCGCGGTCGATCTGCACCGGGTGGAGACCAAGCCCTGGGCGCGGTTCGGCACCGACGGCGCCATCATCCACCTGGCCGGGCGCGGCGATTTCGTCACCCTCTTCGTGATCGACCTGCCGCCGGGCGGGGCCAGTGTCCCCATGTCGCACCTTTACGACGAGGTTTATTTCGTCCTGTCGGGTACCGGGAGCGCATCCATCGAGTTGGGGGATGGCAGCCAACACACCTTCGAATGGGGCGCCAACTCGCTGTTCTCGCCGCCGTTGAATTCGCGCTACCGTCTGTTCAACGGATCGGGCAGCGAACCGGCGCGCCTGGTGGTGTGCACCGATTTCCCGATTCTCCTGAACATCTTCCACAACGAGGATTTCCTGTTCGAAAATCCCTTCGATTTTCCCGAACGCGCGGGCAAGGCGGATTACTTCGCGGGCGACGGGGATTTCATCCCCATGACGCCGGGCCGCCACATGTGGGAAACCAATTTCGTGCCCGACCTCGCCAATTTCGAGCTCAAGGTTTGGGAACAGCGCGGGGCGGGAAGCTCCAACATGAAGTTCGTCCTCGCCGACAACGTGATGCATGCCCATAGCTCGGAAATGCCCGCGGGGTCGTACAAGAAGGCCCATTGGCATCAGCCCGGGGCGCATGTCATCTGCATGACCGGTTTCGGTTATTCGATCCTGTGGTACGACGGTGACGAGGATTACGTGCGCCATCCCTGGCATCATGGGGTGGTGTTCGCGCCGCCCGACCGCATGTTCCATCAGCATTTCTGCACCAGCCCGGTCGCCGCGCGCTACCTGGCGCTTAGTTGGGGTTCCATCCGTTATCCCCTGATGCAGGAGAAGAAGGACCTTCGCAACAACGTCGACAAGGACGTCAAGGAGGGCGGTCGGCAGATCAATTACGAGGATCAGGATCCCCGGGTTCACCGCATGTTTTTGGAAGAGCTCGCCAAGAACGGGGTCGAATCCCGGATGGGCAAGTATTTCGACGAGGCGGCCATCGTCGGGGCCGCGGAGTAACCGCCGGCGTGAGCCAGGGCGCCGGTTTCGCGGCGCCAGGAAATGGCGCGGGGTTTTCGCCGTCATAGGCCGGTAGTGGCCGGTATAGGGAGGTAAAATTTGGCCATGGATGATCTCAATCGCGAAGACGCATCCCTCCGGGTCCGTGAAAAGCTTGGCCATCCGATCATCGATTCCGACGCCCATACCGCGGAATACGATCCGATATTTCTCGACTACCTGGCCCAGGTCGGCGGCCAGTCGGTGGCCGACCGCTATCGCGACAACCTGCGCGGCGGGGCGTCGCACTGGTATGAGCTGAGCCCCGAGGAGCGCGACGACCGCCGGGTCCAGCGCCCGCCGTTCTGGATCGTCACCGCGGGCAAGACCATCGACCGGGCGACGGCCATGCTGCCGGGCCTGATGCGCGCGCGCATGGACAATTTCGGCATCGATTTTTCGGTGATCTATACCTCGAAGCTGCACATCAACCGGCTGGCCGACGACGAGATTCGCAGGGCCGGGTCGCGGGCCCTGAACATCATGCATGCGGAGATGTTCGCCGAACATTCCGACCGCATGACGCCGGCCGCGGTGATCCCCATGCACACGCCGGAAGAGGCCATGGAGGAGCTTGAATACTGCGTGCATGAGCTCGGCCTCAAGGCGGCCATGATCGCCGGCATCGTCCGCCGGCCGGTGCCCATCATCGCCCGCGAGGCGCCAGAGGTCGCCCGCTACGCCACCTGGATCGACCCCATCGCCTTGGGCAGCCCCCATGACTACGATCCGCTATGGCAGAAATTCATCGACCTCAAGGTGGCGGTGACCAGCCATACCTCGGGCATCTTCGGCAGCCGGGCGACGACGGTGAATTTCGTCTACAACCATATCGGCCATTTCGCCTCGTCCAACGAGGCCTTCTGCAAGGCGGTGTTCATGGGCGGCGTGACCCGGCGCTTCCCGGATCTCAGGTTCGGCTTCCTGGAAGGCGGCGCCAATTGGGCGGCCAACCTCTACAACGACCTGATCGAGCATTGGGAAAAACGCAATATCGACGCCCTCAACGCCAATCTCAACCCCGCCAGCGTGGACAACGAATTGCTGGCCAGCCTGGCGGGCCAATACGGCGGTAGGTGGTTCAAGGACCGGGTGGCCGACCTCCGCGAAAACGGCGACGGCATAAGCGACGAGGAATCCGCCGAGACCCTGGACGAATTCGCCGCCTGCGAGATCACCTGCGAGCGTGATATCTACGATCTTTTCATCCCCAATTTCCATTTCGGCTGCGAGGCCGACGACCGCATGAACGGGGCGGCCTTCAACACCAAGGCCAACCACATGGGGGCGCGGCTGAAGGCGGTGTTCTCTTCCGATATTTCCCACTGGGACGTCCAGGACATGCAGGCGGTGGTCGCCGAGGCCTACCAGTTGGTGGAGCGCGGCTTGCTCAGCGAGGAAGATTTCGACGACATGACATTCCGCAATCCGATCAGCCTGCACGCCAGCCAGAACCCCGACTTCTTCAAGGGAACCGCGGTCGAGGACGCGGTGGCGGCGGAGTTGGCGAAACCCTAACCAGGCCCCGGCCGATGGAAGCCGCCGGCGCCTTGGCCCCCGCGCCGGGGCTGGCCGCCGCATAACCAGAATCGAGCCGTAAAGACCATGGACGAACTTGTCGAAAGATTTTCCAAGCTGGATTCCTGCACGGTATCCGACGCGCTGGACCGCCTCGGCCTCAGGGGGGCGACCCTGGGCATCCGGCCCATGTGGCCGTGCCCGCGCATCTGCGGCCGGGCGGTGACGGTGAAGCTCAAGCCCCAGGCCGCCGCCGCCCCGAAGCGCCATCTCGGCACCGAGGCCATCGCGGCGGCCCAGGCCGGCGAGGTGCTGGTGATGGAACTTTCGGGCCGCACCGACGTGCCGGGCTGGGGCGGGTTGCTGTCCCTGGCCGCCCAGGTCAAGGGGTTGGCCGGGATCGTCATCGACGGCGCCTGCCGGGACATCGACGACAGCGCCGAAGTGGGCTTTCCGGTGTTCGCCAAGGCGGTGGTGCCGATCACCGCCCGCGGCCGGGTGGTCCAGGACAGCGTCAATCAAGAAATCGCCTTCGCCGGCACCCAGGTGCATCCTGGCGACCTGGTGGTGGCCGATGGCAGCGGCGTGATCATCGTCGCCCGGGACAGCGCCGAGGAGGTGATCGCCGCCGCCGAGGAAATCGCCGCCCGCGAGGCGGCCATGTCCAAGGCGCTGCGCGACGGCATGTCCATCGTCGAGGTGCTGGAAAAGGGCGGCTACGAATCGATGTTGGACAAAGGCCCGGCGGCCTGAGGACCGCCCCCCGCTGTCCCCCCGGTGGTGTTAGGATAAGCCATGGTGAAATCCCCCCAAGCGCCCTCCAATGTGATGATGGCGGACCTCGAGAGCGACCTCGACGAATTGGCCGTCGCCTGCCGCATCCTGGAGATGGAAGGCCATGGCAGCCGCATGCTCGGCCATATGGCGCTGCGCGATCCCGAGGGCCGCGGCATATGGCTGAAGCGCTACGGCCTTGCCTTCTCAGAGGTATTCGATCACCGCGACTTCATCCTCATCGATTTCGACGGCAAGCAGCTTTATGGCGACGGCAAGCGCCACAGCGAATGGCCTATCCACACCGAAATCATGAAACGGCGCCCGGACATCAACGTCACCGCCCATACCCATCCCTTCTGGGGCCGGGTTTTTTCCGCCGCCACCGAACCACTTCGCCCGGTGGCCAATTCGGGGACCTATTTCGACGGCCCGCCGCCGCGTTTCGAGTTGACCTCGGAGCTGATCCGCACGGTGGAGGTGGCCGCCGCCATGGCCGAGGCATTGGGCGACAGCCTTGCCATCTTCCTGCGCAATCACGGTGTGGTGTTCTGCGGCGACACCACCGCGCGCGCCACCTTCATGGGGGTTCGCCTGGAAGAGGCCTGCCGCGAACACCTGACCCTGGCGGCCTCCAACCTGGCCTGGTCCTTTCCCGATGCCGAGGAAGAGGCGCGCAAGATCAAGAGCACCGGCAGTCCGGCCGCCATCCGCGCCAATTTCGATTTCTTCCGCCGCCGGCTGGAGGCGCTGGAAGCAAGCGGCCATCCGGCCTTTCCGGCCAGGCGCCTGGACGTTGGCCTATAGGCGGCAGCCGGGCCCCCAAGGGAGTAAAGGAATCGGCAAGCGATGATCGCTGAGATCATTCAGGTGGGGGTGATCGGCCTGGGCAAGATGGGCGGGCCCATCGCCGGTCACCTGGTGGCCAAGGGTTTCGCGGTCACTGGCTTCGATGTGGAACAGGGCGCCCTCGACGCCGCCGCGGCCCAGGGCATCGACGCGGCGAAATCCCTTGGCCAATTGGCATCACGCAGCGACCTGGTGATCGTCCTGGTGGGTTTCGATTCCGAGGTGGAGGACGTGCTGTTCGGCGATGGCGGCGTCATCGCCAAGGCCAAACCCGGCGCCATCATCGCCGTCGCTTCCACCATCGCCCCCCGGTTCATGGAATCGCTCGCCGCCCGGGCGGCGGGCCGGGATGTGGAGCTTCTGGATATCCCCCTGTGCCGGGGTGAAAAGCCGGCCCGCGAGGGCAAGCTGTTGATCATGGGCGGCGGTAACGAGGCGGCGTTCGAACTCTGCCGCCCGGCGTTCGAATCTTTCGCCGACGCGATCTTTCACCTCGGCCCCTTGGGCGCGGGGCAGGTCGGCAAGATGGTCAACAACCTGATCCTGTGGACCTGTATTTCGGGCAATTGGGAGGCCATGAAGCTGGCCGAGAAATTGGGCGTGCCGGCGGCGGCGCTGCGCGAGGCCCTGCTGCAGAGCAGCGCCGCCAACTGGGCGCTGGAGGTGCAGGCCCAGGACAACCCCATGCCCTGGGCCGAAAAGGACATGACCATCGTCTTGAAAGAGGCCGATGACGCCCAGCTTTCCCTGCCCCTTTGCGGCGTGGTGAAGGAGGTTATCAAGGGGATCAAGCTGGACCAGGGCCAGGGCATCCCGCGCCCCAGGGCGCGGGACGGCGCCTGACGCCCTAGCCGGCTGGCGAAAAACCATTGAGAGCAGTTGCCCATCCTTCGAGACAGGCCCCCCCAGGGCCTTCCTCAGGATCGAGACAGGCCCCTTCAGGGCCTTCCTCAGGATAAGGAATGAGTTATTTCGTAACTTACCCTCATGCCGGGGAACGAGCGCAGCGCCTGTCAACTTCTCCTCATGC
>SMXQ01000084.1 GCA_004356985.1 Alphaproteobacteria bacterium
GGCACATCCGCAACATCGAGGTCTATCTCGCCCGCCTGTTGGAGGAGACCTCCACCGGGAGGAGGCAGGCCACCGAGGAGTTGCGGTCGGAGATCAAACTATTGGCCCGGACCATCGCCGCCGGCAGCGACAAGGCCCAGGGCCGGAGCGGCATTTAAGGTTCCATGGCCGGTTTCGTAAGCCGATCACGATCACCCACCGCCGATATCTGGCCGGGGTTCGTCGACGCCTTGGCGGCCTTGCTGATGGTGATCATTTTCCTGCTCACCGTTTTCGTGCTGGCCCAGTTCTTCCTGTCCGAACTCCTGGCGGGCCGCGACCAGGCCCTCAAGCGGCTTGAGATCAACATCGCCGAACTGACCGAAGTATTGGGCATCGAGCGGCGCACCAATGTCGAGCTCCGCAGCACCGTGACCCGGCTTTCGAGTCAGCTTCAGGCGTCCACCGCCGAGCGGGACAGGCTGACGCTCCGGCTGTCCGACCTTCAGGCCACCGCCGCCGAGGCCCAGGCCGAAGCCCGGCGCCTCAAGGGTGAAATGAAAGCAGCCTTGGCCGAGATTTCGGCGAACAAGGAAACGGTCCGCGTGCGCCTGCTGGAAATCGTCAGCCTCAAGGCCGATATCACCGCGCTGCGCAAGCTGCGCAAGACGCTCGAGCAGAAGGTCGGGACCCTCGCCGCCAGCCTCAGGGATGCCCAGGCCGAGGCCGGGGCGCTAAGGGACCGCTCCAAGGTTCTCTCCGCCCGGCTTGCCGATCAAACTGAACGGACCCTGCTCACCCAGAAGGAGCTCAAGGCGCGGGATATCCGGATCGAGGAGCTGAGCGCCGCCGAACTGGACCAGCGCCGCCGCGCGGTGCTCCTCAACAACCAGATCGCCGCCCTGCGCCAGCAATTGGCGAGGCTGGCGGCGGCCCTTGGTGCGTCCGAAAAGAAGGCGCGGGAACAGAACATCCAGATCGCCAATCTGGGCACGCGGCTCAACGCCGCGTTGGCCGCCAAGGTCCAGGAGCTGTCGCGCTACCGCTCCGAATTCTTCGGCAAATTGCGCCGGGTGCTGGGTGGCCGCAGCGACGTTCGGGTGGTCGGCGACCGCTTCGTGTTTCAGTCCGAGGTCCTGTTCGCGAGCGGGGATGCGGCGTTGAACGCGGCGGGCAAGGCCCAGTTGCTGCGCCTGGCCGGGGCGCTCAAGGAAATAGCGGCGAAGATCCCCGCCCAACTCAACTGGGTGCTGCGGGTCGACGGCCATACCGACGTCCGGCCCATCTCCACCGCCCAATATCCATCCAACTGGGAGCTTTCCACCGCCCGCGCCTTGTCGGTGGTGCGCTTCCTGATTGCACGAGGGATTAGCGCGAACCGCCTCGCCGCCACCGGTTTCGGCCCTTATCAGCCCCTCGACCGGGGCCAGACCGAGGCCTCCCACCGCCGCAACCGGCGCATCGAACTAAAGCTCACCCAGCGCTGACGGCGTCGCGCCCCAGCCCGCCGGCCCGGGCCCGATCGACGTCGAATTGCAGATCGGCGAGACGGGCGTAGAGCCCGCCCTGGGCCATCAGATCCTCGTGGGTGCCCTGGGCGACGATCCGGCCTTCATCCAGCACGACGATACGGTCGGCCTCCAAAACCGTGGCCAACCGGTGGGCGATGATGACCGTGGTGCGCCCCGCCATGAGACGGGCCAGCGCCTGCTGGACCAAACGCTCGCTCTCCGCATCAAGGGCGCTGGTCGCCTCGTCCAGCAGCAACAGCGCCGGGTCGCGCAGTATGGCGCGGGCGATGGCGATGCGCTGGCGCTCGCCGCCCGACAGGCGAATGCCCTTTTCGCCGAGATAGGTATCGAAGCCCTGGGGAAGAGCATCGAGGAATTCGGCGGCGGCGGCCGCGGTGGCGGCGGCGCGAACCTCTTCGTCGCTGGCGTCGCACCGGCCGTAGCGAACGTTTTCCATGCCGCTGGTGGAAAAGATCACGGGGTCCTGGGCAACCAGCCCGATGCGCCCGCGCAATTCCCGGGGATCGGTGCTCTTAAGCTCGACCCCATCGAAGTCGATGCGTCCCGAGCTGGGGTCGTAGAACCGCAGCAGCAACTGGAATACGGTGGACTTGCCGGCACCCGACGGCCCCACCAGGGCGAGCTTCTCCCCCTTGGCGATGGTCAGGCTGAAATCGCGCAACGCGGCTGTTTTGGGCCGCGACGGGTAATGGAAGGTGACATGCTCGAAACTGACCTCGCCGCGTGGCGGAACCGGCATGGGCACCGGCTTCTCGGGCGCGGAAATACCGGGCCGGACGGCCAGCAGTTCGGTCAGGCGCTCCATCGCCCCGGCGGCGCGCTGCAGGTCGCCCACGACCTCGCTGACGGCACCGGTCGCCCCGGCCATCAAAATCGAATAAAAAACGAAGGCCGAGAGTTCGCCCGCCGATAAGCGCCCCGCCAACACGTCATGGCCGCCGATCCACAGGATCGTGCCGACCCCGCTGAAGACGAATACGATGACGATCGCGGTCAGCGCCGCCCGCGCCCGGATCCGTTTCACGGCGGCACCGAAGGCGTCCTCCACCCGGCTGGAAAAATCGTCCCGGTCGATATCTTCGTGACAAAATGCCTGGATCGTCCGGGTGGCGTTCAGGCTCTCCTCCACGTGGGCGCCGACATCGGCCACCCGGTCCTGGCTGGTCCTCGACAAACGCCGCACCCGGCGGCCGATGAAAACGATGGGCGCCACCACGGCGGCGGCGATGAAGACCACCATCAAGGTGAGCTTGGGACTGGTCACCGCCAGCATCACCAGGCTTCCCACCAACAGCAGCAGATTGCGCATGGCGACCGAGGCCGATGAGCCGATGATAACCTGCAAGAGGGTGGTGTCGGTGGTGATCCGCGACAGCACGTCGCCCACCCGGGTGGTCTCGAAGAACGCGGGATCCAGCGTCAACACGTGGCCGAACAACAGTTTTCTGATATCCGCCACCACCCGCTCGCCCAACCAGGAGACCAGCGAATAACGCGAATAAGTGGCGATGGCGAGAACCACGATGACCGCCAACAACCCCAACAGGGCACGGTCCAGCAGCCCTGTGTCCTGGCCGCTGAAGCCCTGGTCCACCAGCATCCGGAGCCCGACACCGACGGCCAATACCGTCGCCGCCGCCAGGCTCAGCGCGACCAACGCGCCGATAACCGCCAGGCGATAGGGCGCGACATAGAGCCACAGCATGCCGAGGGCCGAGAGCGGCCCTTTCGGGGGGCCAAGCCCGTCGCCGTCTTCGGTGGAACTCTTGGAAGGTGCCGTGGTCATGGGGGATTAAATCCGCGTTGGGGCTCCTGGACGCGGGGCCGTGGGTCTGCCGGGGGCGGCCAATGTAGCCGGATGCGGAGGCGAATACACCCCCTTGCGACCGAAGCGGGCCCCTGGCGACCGGAGGGGGACGCCATTTTCCTTGCATTGAACCCCGGCATTGGATATGAAAGCCCCTCGTTTCGCCCCCGGCGAACAAAACCGTTTCGCCCCCAGCGAACGACACCATGAAAGACGGGCCATGAAAAAAGACATTCATCCCGGATATCACGAGATCACGGTGGCCATGACCGACGGCACCACCTATCAGACACGTTCCACCTGGGGCAAGCCCGGGGACACCCTGAAGCTGGATATCGATTCGAAGTCTCATCCGGCCTGGACCGGCGTCCATCGTCTCATCGATACCGGCGGCCAGCTCGCCAAGTTCAACAAGCGGTTCCAGGATTTCGGCCTGAAGTAAGGCCCGCCAAATCCCTTTCCCGACGCTTTGTGGCCGGCCCTTGGGGCCGGCCTTTTTGGCGTGGCGAACCGTCGCTGTGCCCGACGATCTAGCCCCAGGGCGGCCCTTGGTGGACGGTGCGCCGGGCCAGATCGTCGAGTCGCGCGACGCGGATATAAAGCCGGTGGCTGCGATCCATCAGCCGCGATAGGTTCTTGGGCAGATTTTGGTACGCCGTGGGATCGCCGTCAGCCAGGGTTTCATTGCGCTCCAACAGGTAGGGCGGGCACGCCGCCTCCACCGCTGTCAGTTCCCCGGCGCAAACCGCCCTGCGGGCCAACAGCCAGGCCATGATATGGGTGAGGCGCGAGGTCAACCTGGTGGTCTCGCAGGTCAACCGCAAGCGGTCGACCACCTCCAGGCGGGCCCGGTCGCCGCGCTCTTCCGCCGCCAGGTAGTCGCGCGCCTCCACCAGAAGCCCGGTCGCTTCATCGTAAGTCTTCGAAAAAAAGGCGGTGGGAGCCTCGCCCTGTGTCGCCATCCTGTCGTCTCTCTACCGTCTTGGTTGAGATAAATTACCATATCCCGGTCCGCGGCGACACGATGGCCAGCGATACCCTACCGTCATGGTGTCAAGTTACTGATTTACAAGGGAAAATATTTATTTTTCCGGCACGCCCCGAGACTTGAAACCCGGTCCCAGCACCCTAAATTTAGGCGACGCGGCGCCCATATGGGGCCGCCCCCGGATCCGGTCAAGAGACGGTCCGGGACATCAACAAAGCCGTATTGCTTGATCTAAGGAGGATATGGACATGACTGCTTTCGATTTCTCACCCCTGTTCCGCTCGACGGTCGGTTTCGACCGCATCAACCGTTTGATGGAGAGCGCCCGCGCACCCCAGGGCGACAGCGCCTACCCGCCCTACAACATCGAAAAGACCGACGAATATCGCTATCGGATCACGGTCGCCGTGGCGGGCTTCAGCATGGACGACCTGGACATCACCGTCAAGGACAACAGCCTGGCGATTTCGGGAAAAATCAAGCGTTCCCAAGAGGAAGAGACCAAACGGCAGATCCTGCATCGCGGCATCGCCGGACGCGCGTTTCGGCTGAATTTCGCCCTTGCCGATGCCGTGATCGTGCACGGCGCCGACCTTGAAAACGGCCTGTTGCACGTCTCCCTCGAGCGGATCGTGCCCGAGGAGGCCAAGCCCCGGACCATCGCTATCACGTCCCGTGGGGCCGCCGAGACGTTGGAGGGCCGCGCCGCCTAACCCGGCGGGCAACGAGGCTCCGTGACGCCGACCAAAAAGCCGCCCCGTGGATTGCCGCCCGGGGCGGCTTCGACTGGCCGATGGTGAACGAGATCAGACCCCGTTCAAAGGGTCCAACGCGGCCGGATCATGCCCTGAAGCGCCGCTTTCCCCTGGCCAAAAAAGAGCCGCCCCGGAGGGCGGCTGCAGTTTAACAGGGAGGCGTCAAAAGGATTGGACCGTGTCCAATGAACAACCCTGACGAGGAATTGCCTGAGTGCCAAAATAAGGGTAAGTGGTTAACGCTAGGTTAACAAAATACAAATTTTATTAAAAAATGCCTCGATCTCCACGGCTCTTCAACTGCGGAAAACATCTTGGGCGCTCTCGTGGAAGCCTTTTTTGGCGTTGATCGCCGCCTCGGCGCGGGCGATTTCCTTCCTCAATTCCACGATATAGGCGGTCAATTCCTCGATTGCCAGGGTGTCGAACACCAGCGGCTCGAATTTTTTCGCCGCTTTCGGTAAGGTTTCGTCTTCATCCATGGTCTCACCCGCTATTTTCCCCGCCGGCCAGGGCGTTCCAGGGAAGGGTTTGCCCTTTTCCGTGAAGACTATATGATCGGCGTAATGTTATTGCCACCACTGTGGGGCGGCCCGGGCACGGAAACGAGGCTCGGGCCCACGACATTAATGGCACATACCCCCAAGGAGGAGACATGGTTGCTCCGTTAATGCCGAAGGCGACCTCGGTTTGGTTGATCGAGAACACGGCGCTGACCTTCGATCAGATCGCCGATTTCTGTGAACTCCATGCGCTGGAAGTACAGGCCATCGCCGACGAAGAAGTTGCCGTGGGCATCGTCGGTATCGACCCCATGAGCAATGGCCAGTTGACCAAGGAGGAGATCCAACGCTGCGAGCAGGATTCCGCCACGCGGCTGGAAATGGCCGTCGCCAAGACGCCGCGCCCCTCGCCCAAAACCAAGGGACCGCGCTACACGCCCATCGCCAAGCGCCAAGAGCGGCCCGACGCCATTGCCTGGCTGCTGCGCCATTACCCTGAACTCTCCGATGCCCAGATTTCAAGGATCGTCGGGACCACCAAGACGACCATCAACGCGGTCCGTGATCGCACCCATTGGAAGGGCGCCAATATCGCGCCCGTGGATCCGGTCGATATCGGTATCTGCTCCTACGAAGAATTGCTGACTGAAGTGCAGTTGGCGCGCAAAAAGAAAGCCCGGGCCGAGGCGCGGTCGGCCAAGGAAGCCGCCAAGCACGACCGCGAGGCGGCCAAGGCCGAAGCCCTGGCCGCGGCCCCGCTCGAGCCCGCCGGCGCCGTCAATCCCTACCAGGAACACCTGCCCATGGCGCGGCCCGGTCCGCAACTTCCCATCGTCCCCGAAACCCATCTTCCCGACATCGTGAAAGAACAGCCGGCAGCGCCGCCGTCCGGAGAAGACAGCACCGGGACCGGGGAGGCCCCGGCACCCCAGCAACCCGGCGCCGGTGCCGACGGGGAGAACGATCAAGACCGCGACCAAGAGCCCCGCCCGGCCTAAGGGGTTTCCCGTCACCGCGATGGAAACCAGGAACGCGCCCCGAGGGGCGCGTTTCGTGGTCAGGCCTTAGGCTTTGGCAAGCCGCTGCAATTCATCCTTGATCCGCAGCTTTTGCCGTTTTAGGTCTGAGATGATTTGGTCGTTTGGGTGGGGCCGGGAACGCTCTTCTTCGATTGCTTGTTCAAGACCGGCGTGGTCGGACTTCAGCTTTTCGACTTGCTCTTCCGGTGCCATTCGCATCTCCTCTGCGCAAAAAGACGTCCTTAGCAACGCACGGGCCGCGTGCGCTTCAAGCCGGCGGTGACCCCCCAGGTCTTATTCACCCCGGCACAGAGGCGCGGGACCCACTCCAGTGGCAAAATGCTACCGCAATCGGGCCCGGAGTCCAACACCCGTTACGGCAAATTTGATCACATCAGCACTTCCGCGAGATCCAGCGCGCGTTCCGCCGTCAGGCCGGGGAAGGCTTGGCCCAGAATATGGGCAAAATGGACCGTGTCGGCCGGCCCGAAGGCGGCACCGAGGGAATCGAGATAAAGGTCGAAGTTGCGGCTGGCATCGCCGGCGCGGTCCTCGACGGTAAGGGCGCCGCCGGGTGCGGGCCGTTCCACCGATGCCGCCAGAAGCAGTTGCTGCAGGTGTTCGGCATCGATCTCCGCCGCCTGGACCTTGCCCCGCAGGCTTTCGCGCAAACCCTGGAAGACGTCGGGAAAGCCGTCCTTGAGTATCCGCCGGAGGCCGCGCAGGCTCTTCACCACCTCTTGGTGCCAGCGCTCGGTGGCCGCCTTCATGGCGGCGAGTTCCTCGGCATCGAGAACGCCGCGCCCGGTTTCGCCGAGCCACAGGCAGAACAGCATGACGTTGACGTCGATGCCGTGGTTCTCCTGCAGGTGAAGGCAGGCCGCCCCCACCCCGTCACGGCCGTAGACCCGAAGCGAAAAGTCCCAGAACGGATGGTCGGGAAAATCCATGGTGGGGCCTGCCTTTCCTATTCGTCGCCAAAGGAAATGCCGAGGCCCCGGGCGGTGGTCATGAGCGGCCCGTCGACTTCGACATTGCGGTGGATACCGGCCACCTCATCGAGGGGGATATCGGCGACCCTCCGGTTCTGCCACACCACCACCCGCCCGAAGGCCTGTTCGTCGATGAGGTCCACGGCGCGGACGCCGAAGGCCGCGCCCAGCACGCGGTCGGTGGTGGCCGGGCTGCCGCCCCGCTGCACGTGACCGAGAATGGTAAAGCGGGATTCCCACCCCGTCGCCTGGCCCAGCCGGTCGGCCAGGTAATGTCCGATGCCGCCAAAACGGGGCCGGCCCTGGGCGTCGGCGATGGTGACGGCGCTTCCGTCCTCGGTCTTGCAGCCCTCGGCGACGATGACCAGGGCAAAATCGCGGTCCCAGCCGGTCTCGATTTCCTGGATTTTCCGGGCCAGGGCATCGGTGGTGTAGGGAATTTCCGGGATCAGGATGATATCGGCGCCGCCGGCGATCCCCGCCGCCAACGCGATATGCCCGGCATCCCGGCCCATCACCTCGAGGATCATGATCCGCGAATGGGAGGCCGCGGTGGTCTGCAGCCGGTCGAGCGCCTCGGTGGCGATATTCACGGCGCTGATGAAGCCGATGGCGTTTTCGGTGAAAGGCACGTCGTTGTCGATGGTCTTGGGGATCCCCACGACGTCCAGACCCCCTTCCGCGACCAGCCGGGCAAGAATGCCGAACGAGCCGTCGCCGCCGAGGACGATCAGGCCGTGGAGGCCGAGCGCCCGGTAGCCCGCGTAGACCTCTTCCGAGCGGTCCACAATGGTGCCGTCGGGCATGGGGAAGGCGAAAGGATTGCCGCGGTTGGTGGTGCCAATCAGGGTCCCGCCCATGCGCAACACTTGGCCGGAGAACATGTCGAGCGAGAGGGCAATGACATCGGGCGGACGGGACATCAGGCCCAAGGTGCCGCGGCGGATGCCGATCACTTCCCAGCCATGGCCGTGGACGGCGCGAAACACCACCGCCCGGATTACCGCGTTCAGGCCGGCACAATCGCCGCCGCTGGTGAGAATCCCGATTCGCTTGCGCGTGGCCATTGCTTTCCCCGGTGAGACATCTCGGCCACACAATGACCCATTTGCCGGCGCGCCATCAATAGGGAAACCTCGCGCGCGCCGCGGCACGGCGGGACAACCTTTGCATCACTGCTTGATCGGCCGCCGTGGCGCGGGCGGCATGGGCCGGTCAGCCGCCGCGGTGGGCCGCCGGTTTTTGCGCATACATCGCCTGATCGGCGTTATCCAGCATGGCCGAGGCATCCTCGCCCCCTTGAAGGGCGTAGGCACCCGACGAGATCGCCACCGTGATCTTCTGTCCCTTCCAGTCGAAGGGCGTGGCGGAGATCGTCCGGCCCAGTTGCTCCGATTTCTGGATCGCTTCCGATTCCGGCGCATTGGCCATAATGATGCCGAACTCGTCGCCGCCCAAACGGCCGACGATATCGGATTCCCGAATGCTCGAGGCCAGCAGATTCGCCACATGGACGATCGCCGCGTCACCGGCGGCATGGCCGTGGGTGTCGTTGATCGACTTCATGTCGTTGATGTCGAAATAGAGCACGCTGATCGCCCCGCCGTAGCGTTGGGTGAACGACAGAATCCGCGACAATTCCCTGACGAAAGAGCGCCGGTTGGCGATCGGCACCAGGGAATCCTGGTCGGCCAACTTTTCCAACTGGGAGATGCGCTGCTTGCCCTGTTCCAGTTCCTGGCGCAGCGTGGCGACCTCCTCCAGCAGGGAAAAAACGGCATCACGCACTTCGGGCGTGAAGGCCGATTCGGGAATGCCCAAAACCGTGGTGGTGTCCTCTACATGGCGGGATTTGTCGACCTTGCCGCCCTGGGCGGCACCCGATGCCGGACGCAGCCGGACGACGCCGGCACGCCCGCCGACGGTCCGTGTTTCGCCGATCTTCATTGCAGCTTAGCTCCCTTAGCAGAACCTTATGACCCCCAACCGCGCCCCGAACGGCGCATAAAGACCGCGGACAGATCAACGGTTAATAAAGTCTTAGCGCCAAAACCTTAAACACTGGTTAAAACCCGGCCGGCTCAGGGACGCGAAACCGACGCCCCAAGGCGGTGGCGCGGGGGGCGCGCATGGCCGGTTGCCTTAACCGATTGCCTTCCTATAATGTGCGCTTTCCCGCGCAGGCGCGCCGCCCCAAGTGCCGCCGTCAGGCGCGATCGAGAGGGGCCCCAATGGCAGAATCCAGGCCAGCCGTCGCCATCATCATGGGCAGCCAGTCCGATTGGGACACCATGCGCCATACCGCCGAAACGCTCGGGACGCTGGGCATCGCCCACGCGAAGCGGATCATCTCCGCCCATCGCACGCCCGCCCGCCTGTACGATTTCGCCTCCCAGGCCAGGGAACAGGGCTACAAGGTGATCA
>SMXQ01000085.1 GCA_004356985.1 Alphaproteobacteria bacterium
ATCTTATGTTTTACGGGATAGAAGCCATCCGGGGCCGCCCCCTCAGCGACAGGATCATGGAGTACGGATTTAGAATCGGTCTCGGGCTGTTGGCTTCCTTGTTCTTATTCGTGACGGTCCAGGATTTGTCGCGGTTCGATGCCATCACGAATTTTTTCAAGGGCTTGCTGTCCTAAGACGTGGCGATGAAATGGTTTCACACATTGGGCATTCTTATCGTTGCCCTGGCCGCGTTTGGCGGCGGTGTGCCGGAAGTTTTGTTCCCCGGGACGCCGGCCCTGGCCCAGGCCGTGCCGAGCCCGGCCAGGGCCAGGGTGTTGGAAATCCGGGTCGAGGGTATCCAGAGGATCGAGCCCCAGACGGTTCGCTCCTACATGCATATTCGCGCCGGGGACGTTTTTGATCCCGCGCGCATCGATCAGTCCCTCAAGAGCCTCTTCGGCACGGGTCTGTTCGCCGATGTGTCGATTCGCCGCGTGGGCGAAATCCTCATCGTCCGGGTCGTCGAGAATCCGATCATCAACAGGATCGTTTTCGAAGGAAACGACTTCATGGAGGAGGAAGATCTGCGCAAGGAAGTGCAGCTTCGTTCCCGAGTCGTCTATACCCGCACCCGCGTTCAAAACGACGTCAAACGTGTCATCGACCTGTATAGCCGCCAGGGCCGGTTTGCGGTGACGGTGGTGCCCAAGGTCATTCAACGGGCGCAGAATCGGGTGGATCTGATTTTCGAGATCGAGGAAGGTGCGCCGACCTTGATCCGCAAGATCAATTTCATCGGCAACAAGGCCCATTCCGACCGCCGGCTGCGGTCCATCATCCAGAGCACCGAGACGTCCTTTTATGCCTTTCTCACGGCCGATGACGTCTACGATCCAGACAGGATCCGTTTCGATGAGGAATTGTTGCGCCGCTACTACAATTCGCGGGGCTATGCCGATTTCCGGGTTTTATCCTCGACCGCGGAACTGTCCCAGGACAAGGAGAATTTTTTTCTTACCTTCACGGTGGAGGAGGGAGCGCGCTACCGGACCGGCAAGGTCGAGATCAAGTCGGAGATAAAGGGGCTTGATATCAAGCTCGTTAAGGACCGGCTCGTCATCTATCAGGGCGACTGGTACAACGGAAAAGACGTGGAAAAGTCGGTGGATCGGCTGACCAACGCGGTGAGTGCTCTAGGCTTTGCGTTTATCGACATTGGACCGCAATTACAGCGCGACAAGATAAAGCAGATCGTTTCGGTGGTTTTCATCATTCGTGAAGGGCCGCGCTTATTCGTCGAACGGATCAACATAAGAGGCAACGTCCGGACTCTGGATAAGGTCATCCGGCGGGAGTTGCGCTTGGCCGAAGGGGACGCATTCAACCGCTCGCGGTTCAACCGTTCTCGGGGTAGAGTGAGGAGCCTCGGTTTCTTCAAGAAGCAAAAGTTCACGCGCAAGCCCGGCAGTGCCGAGGACAAGACGATCATCGACATCGAGGTCGAAGAACAGTCGACCGGATCGCTTACCCTGGGGGCCGGCGTTTCATCGTCCGAAGGCTTGCTGACCCAGGTCCAATTGGTCGAGCGCAATCTCTTGGGCAAGGGCCAACAACTCAAGATCGGCGCATCGCTGGGCAGCAAGACGCAAAATTTCCAGATCTCCTTTACCGAGACTTATTTTATGGAACGCAACCTATCGGCGGGTTTCGATCTGTTCAGAACAGCGTCTAAAGATGTTGATTCCATATCGTTTGAAAGCAAGATTATCGGATTCGGTTTGAGGCTGGGGTTTGCCTACAACGACCGTTTGCGCCAGGGGCTGAACTACAAGCTGCAATCCAAGCAGATCAACATCTCCGACTCGAGCGATTTATCCGAATTCATCAAGAGACAGGAAGGGACGGCGGTGACTTCCAGCTTCGGCCAGTCGCTTGTCTATGACTTGCGTGACAGCCGGGTCGATCCCAAAGAAGGATTTGTCATCAGTCTGTCGAATGATTTGGCGGGGTTCGGCGGCAGCAACCGCTATTTGCGCACGGAACTGGGTGGGGCGGTCTATTACGAGGTCGCCGGCGACTGGGTGCTTCGCCTGGGCACGGCGCTGGGCTATATTATCGGAATCGGGAAAGATGTCCGAATCGATGATCGCTTTTTCATCGGCGGTGACGGACGCAGGCGCACGCTTAGGGGGTTTGCCGTCGGCGGCATCGGCCCCAGGGACAAAGAGACGGGCGATTCATTGGGCGGGAATTTGTTCATTACGGGCAGCGCCGAATTGGCGGTGCCGTTTGGATCCGCGAGCTCCTTTCAGACCAAGGGATTCTTATTCGTCGATACGGGCACGTTGATGTATATCGACGAAAAAGATATATCCGGCCCTAACCCAGCGACGAGTCAGGAAGACGATATGTTCCGGGTGGCCTTGGGGATCGGCGTCGGTGTCCGGACGCCCTTCGGCCTGATCAGGTTGAACTATGCGATTCCCATCCTCAAGGCCGACTTCGACGAAACCCAATTGTTCAGTTTCCGCTTTGGAACGTCTTTCTGAAATTATGGTGCATGATGTGAAGAAGCTATTGATCCTGCCGGTGCTCGTGATGGCGCTCCAAATGGATGTTGTCTCGAACCGTTCCGAAGCACAGGCGGCGCAAAATATTGCCGTGCTGGACCTGGTCGCGATCCGGCTCCGCTCCTTGGCGGGCAAGTCCATAACCGGACAATTAAGCGCCTACAGAAGGGCCTTTCAGAAAGAGGCGGAAAGGCAACAGAAAAGACTCAAGGCCGCGCAAAACGAGCTTCGCTTGCAGCGCTCGCTCCTGTCGCCGGAGGCCATGCAGGAACGGCAACGAAAGTTCAATGAAGAGGTTGCCGCGGTGCAGCGCCAATTTCAGGCGCGCAAAAAGGCCTTGAATAAATCTCGTGTCGAGGCTCTCAAGGTTTTCGAGAAGATCCTCACGGAGGTTTTGAAGAAGTTACGGGCGGATAGGAAGATCGACGTCATCATCAAAAAACGTCCCTCGATCATATTCGCGGATCCAACCGTCGATATCACCAGTGAAGTCCTGAAACGCATAAATGCGCGGCTTAAGAAGATTGCCGTCAAGACTCCGGGAAAATAATGTCGCCGAGGTATGGCTGATCCACGTTTCTATACCGTTGCCGGACCGCTCCCGCTGGGCAAGTTGGCCGGTATCGCCGAGGCCGAAATTATCGGCAATGGGGATCCCGGCAAGCAGATTAGCGATGTCGCGCCGCTGCAGACTGCGGGCTCTGAGCACATCAGCTTTTTCGATAACAACAAGGTTTACCGGGAAGCCTTCGCCGAGACCGGTGCCGGGGCCTGTATCGTCGGCCGCGGCGTTGAAACGCCCACCGGGGGCGGTATGGCGCTGTTGGCGGTGGACGACCCCCATAGGGGCTATGCGTTGGTCGCCCATGCCTTCTATCCCGCAATGGACGCCAACATGGAGCCCCAGGCAGAGCCGGTGGATGCCACGGCTAAACTAGGGCCGGGCGTGGCGATCGGCCGCGGCGCGGTGATCGGTCGCGGCGCCAGGCTGGGGGCCAATTGCCGGATCGGCGCGAACGCGGTGATCGGCCCCGCGGTCGAGATGGGTGAAGATTGCATCGTTGGCCCCGGCGCCACGGTCAGGTACTGCCTTGCCGGAAACCGCGTGCGCATCGCCGCCGGGGTGAGAATAGGCGAAGACGGATTCGGCTATGTCTCCGCAGCCAAGGGGCATCTGAAAGTGCCGCAACTGGGGCGTGTTCTGATCGGCGATGACGTGGAAATCGGCGCCAACACGACGGTCGACCGCGGCAGCGGGCCCGACACGACGATCGCCGACGGCGTGATTATCGACAATCTCGTTCAGATTGCGCACAATGTGACCATCGGTCGAAACACCATCATCATCGCCTTGGTGGGGATATCGGGCAGTACAACAATTGGAGATAATGTGGTAATCGGGGGTCAGGTGGGGATCGCCGGCCACGTGACCCTGGGGGATGGCTCCAAGATCATGGCCCAATCAGGAATCATGGCCGATATCCCGCCCGGTGCCCTCTTTGTCGGCACTCCAGCGGTGCCGCAGAGGGATTATTGGAGACAGACGGTGACCTTGAGACGGCTTGCAAAACGGAAACCGAGTGAGCGATAACCATGGATGCGTCCAAGCAAAAGGGCAAGTCGCTGGATATCTTGCGGATCATGGAGATGATCCCCCATCGTTATCCGTTCTTGCTCATCGACCGTCTGGAGGATGTGATTGCCAACGAAAGCGCCGTCGGCATCAAGAACGTCACAATGAATGAATACTATTTTCAGGGCCATTTCCCAGGCCGACCCGTGGTGCCCGGTGTCATTATCATCGAAGCCATGGCCCAGACCGCCGCGGTGCTGGTGGTTGAAACCTTGGGGCCCGAGGCGGAAGGAAAACTGGTGTATTTCATGACCATCAACGATGCCCGGTTTCGCAAGCTGGTGGGACCAGGGGACACGCTCCACGTCCATGTTCGAAAATTATACAATCGCCGCAATATCTGGAAGTTCAGGGGAGAGGCCCGTGTCGACGGCAACCTGATGGCCGAAGCCACCTTCGCGGCGATGATTGTCGACGAATTAGCCCCATGACCGAGATTCACCCCACGGCTATTATCGATCCCGCCGCCGAGGTCGGGGAAGGCGTCAGCATCGGACCGTACTGTTGCATCGGCCCCCATGTCCGGCTTGGCGCCAACGTCAAGCTGCAGTCCCATGTGGTCATCGACGGGCGGACGGAAATCGGCGCCGATAGCGAGGTTTACCCTTTCGCGGTCATCGGCGTGCCGCCCCAGGACCTCAAATACAAAGGTGAGCCTTCGCAAGTGATGATCGGCCAGAGGACCGTCATCCGCGAGCACGTCACCATCCATCCCGGTACCGCGGGAGGGGGTTTGATGACGCGGGTCGGCAGCGATTGCCTGATCATGGTGGGCGCCCATGTGGCCCATGATTGCCAGGTCGGCAGTTCGGTGATCATGGCCAACAACACCACCCTCGGCGGGCACGTCACCATTGGCGATTACGCCATTCTCGGGGGGCTCGCCGGAATTCATCAGTTCGTGCGCGTCGGTCACCATTCCATGGTGGGCGGATTGTCGGGGGTCGAGAACGACGTCATTCCCTACGGCTCGGTCATCGGCAACAGGGCCTATCTCAGCGGTCTGAACACCATCGGCCTAAAGCGGCGCGGTTTCTCCCGGGAAGACATTCATTCCCTGCGCGCGGCTTATCGCTTGCTCTTCGCCGAGGAAGGCACGCTCGCCGAACGCCTCGCCGATGTCGCCGACATGTTCAAGGACGATGCCGCGGTGATGGAGATCGTGCATTTCATCCAGGCCGATTCGTCCCGTGCCGTCTGCCAGCCCCAAACCAAGCGTGCTGCCTAAACTCGGTATCATCGCCGGTCAGGGTGAGCTGCCGGCGCTCATGGTCGATGCCGCCAAGGCCCAGGACCGTCCTGCCTTCATCCTCGCCCTGGAGGGCCAAACGGCGCCGGATCTGGTTGCCGGCATCGAACATGCCTGGGTCCGGCTCGGCGCCATCGGCGGCGCCATCGACGCTCTGCGGGATGCCGGCTGCGGGGAAGTGGTCTTTGCCGGCGCGGTGAAGCGGCCATCATTGTTGAAACTCGGGCTCGACGGGCGGGGCGCCAAGCTGTTCGCCAAACTGGGCAAGGCCGCCTTGGGCGACGACCGGTTGCTGACCATCCTGGTCAAGGAATTGGAAGGCGAAGGGCTCAGTGTGGTTGGTGCCGATGACGTGCTGGCCGGCCTATTGGTGGAAGAAGGAATTTTGGGACGCCACCGGCCCGATCAATCGGCGGCCATCGATATCGCCCTCGGTCTCGACGTCGCCAAGGCCGTGGGCGCCATGGATGTGGGCCAGGCCGTGGTGGTGCAGCAAGGCGTGGTGCTGGGCGTCGAGGGAGTCGAAGGGACCGATGCCTTGATCGCACGGTGCGCCGAGCTGGCGCGGGAGGGACCCGCCGGGGTCCTGGTCAAGATCAAGAAGCCCAGCCAGGAACGCCGCGTCGATCTGCCGACCATCGGCGTCGGTACGGTGCGGGCCGCGGTCCGGGCGGGCTTGAGGGGTATCGTCATCGAGGCCGGCGGTACCCTCGTGCTCCACCGCGACAAGGTGGTCGGCACGGCGGACGAGGCGGGCCTGTTCCTGGTTGCCGCCGATCTGTCCATATGAATTCCGTGCCCGGCACCGGGGAAACCGGCGGCGGTGACGCGCCCCATATTTGCCTGCTTGCCGGCGAACATTCGGGCGATCACATAGGGGCCGGCCTGATGGCCGCGTTGACCGCGCGCACCGGGGGCAAGGTCCGGTTTTCCGGCATCGGCGGTGGCGAGATGACGGCCGCGGGGGCGGGCCATGGGTTCGAAAGTTTTTTCCCCATGGAAGAGCTTTCCATCGGCGGCATATTCGAGATCGTCCCCCACATCCCCAGGGTCCTCAGGCGCATCAATGAAACCGTCCGCCGCGTCCGCGCGCTCGGGCCCGATATGGTGGTCACCATAGATTCGCCGGCCTTCGCCTTCCGGGTGGGGAAGAAGCTGAAAGGCACGGGGCCCGCGTTGGTGCATACCGTCGCGCCCACGGTCTGGGCGTGGCGTCCGCGCCGCGCGCGGATGATCTCCGGTTTCCTCGATCATCTGCTGATGATCTTTCCCTTCGAGGCGCCCTATTTCACGAAATGGGGCCTCAATGCCACCTTCATCGGCCATCCGGCGGCGGAAATGGGATTCGACCGGGGCGACGGGCCCGGTTTCCGGAGGCGCCACGGCATCGGCGCAGCGCAGCCGCTGCTCTGCCTCCTTCCCGGTAGCCGCCATTCCGAGGTGAACCATCTCTTGCCCGTCTTCGGCGAGGTGCTGAGAATCCTGGAAGCGGAGATTCCCGATCTCGCCGTGGTGGTGCCGACGGTGGCGACGGTGTCGGACGAGGTCCGCGAGGCGGTGGCCCGATGGCCCCTTCGGGTCACCGTGACCGAGGGGATCGAGGACAAGCGCGGGGCATTCGCCGCCAGCGATGCGGCGCTTGCCGCCTCGGGGACGGTGACCTACGAACTGGCCATGGCGGGGGTTCCCATGGTGATCGCCTATCGCCTGGACGCGATGTCCTCCGTGGTGATCAAAGCGATGGTCAAGATCGCCTACGCTTCGGTCATCAACATCGTGCTGGGCCGCCAGGTGGTGCCGGAATTCATCCAGGGAAAGTGCGAGGCCAAGGGCATCGCCGGCGCGTTGATGACGCTGTTTCGCGACCCCGAAGCCCGCCGCGCCCAGGTCCGTGACCTGGCCGAGGTGGCCCGCGCCCTGGGTCTTGGCCAGGCGCCCTCCAGCCAACGGGCGGCCGAAATTATCTTAGGCGTTATCGCCAAGCGCGGGACGGCGGCCCGCTCGGCGCCGTGACCGCGGTTCCCGGGCGGTCTATTTCCGCTTGGAAAGGGGAACGAATTTGCGCCGTCCCTTGCCGATATAGAGTTGCCGGGGCCGGCCGATTTTCTGTACCGGATCCTCGATCAGCTCCGACCATTGGGCGACCCAGCCGACGGTGCGGGCGACCGCGAACAGTACCGTGAACATGGAAGTGGGGAAGCCCATCGCCTTCAGGATAATGCCTGAATAGAAATCTACGTTGGGGTAGAGCTTCCGCTCGATGAAATAGTCGTCATTGACCGCGATGTGCTCCAATTCCATGGCGAGATCGAGAAGCGGGTCGTTCTTGATCTTGAGTTCCTTCAATACCGCGTGACACGCCTTTTGCAGCACCTTGGCGCGGGGATCGTAGTTCTTGTAGACCCGGTGGCCGAAGCCCATCAGCATGGTCGGGTCGTTCCGGTCCTTCACCCGTGCGAGGTAGGACTTGATGTTTTTGGTGTGGCCGATCTCGCCCAGCATCTGTAGGACCGCCTCGTTGGCGCCGCCATGGGCGGGGCCCCAAAGTGACGCAATCCCCGCGGCGATGCAGGCGAAGGGATTGGCGCCGGTCGATCCCGCCAGGCGCACCGTCGAGGTCGACGCGTTTTGCTCGTGGTCGGCGTGGAGAATGAAAATCCGGTCCATGGCCTTGGCCAGAACCGGGTTCACCTGGAATTCCTCGCAAGGCACGCCGAACATCATGTAAAGAAAGTTTTCCGCGTATTTAAGGTCGTTGCGCGGGTACATGAAGGGTTGGCCGATGGAAAACTTATAGGCCATGGCGGCGATGGTCGGCATCTTGGCGATCAGCCGGTACGAGGCGATCATGCGCTGGTGGGGATCGCCGATATCGGTGGAATCGTGGTAGAAGGCCGACAGCGCGCCCACCACGCCGCACATGATGGCCATGGGGTGGGCATCGCGGCGGAAGCCCCGGAAGAAATAATTGAGCTGCTCATGCACCATGGTGTGCATGGTGATGGTGTGTTCGAACTCGCGTTTCTGGGCGCGGTTGGGAAGCTCGCCGTTGAGAAGCAGGTAACAGACCTCCATGTAGTCGCTCTTCTCGGCCAGTTCCTCGATGGAATAGCCGCGATGGAGGAGAACGCCCTTATCGCCGTCGATAAAGGTGATGGCGGATTCGGTGGATCCCGTGGACGTATAACCGGGGTCGTAGGTGAAATAGCCGGTCGCGCCGTACAGGTTGCGGATATCGATGACTTTCGGTCCCAACCGGCCCTTCAATAAGGGGAATTCCACCGTCTTGCCGGTTGAATTATCCGTCAGGGTGATGGTCTGTTTCCTTCCCCCTGGTGACGTAGTTCTCGCCATGTTCGTCCTTCCCTGGTCACGCCGCGCAAACGGCTGTCCGCCCCAAACGGCTGTCCGACCCTCCGGCCGGGCCAGCCGCGGCCTGCCTTTACGGCCAGCCCGCCAGCATAGTAGGAGAATCCATATTTATCAAACCGGCGAGGGTCGGGGTCCTAGCGATAAATTCATCCTCTTCAGGGGCCTGGGACGAGCCCCCTCGGCGGTCGGTCAGGCACCCACCTTGGCCCCTACATCATCGACGCGGGCCAGGGATTCATCGCGGCCAAGCACCTCCAGCACCTCGAACAGACCGGGAGATTCGGTCTTTCCCGTCAAGGCGGCGCGAAGCGGCTGGGCCACCGCGCCGAGCTTGAGGCCGTTCTCCTCGGCATAGCCCCGGACGGTCTCTTCAAGGGCTTGGGCGGTCCAATCCTCGAGCTGCCCCAGACGCGCGGCGAGGGCGGCAAGATGGGCCAGGGCTTCGGGGCCAAGCTGCTTCAACGCCTTGGCGGTGAGCGCAAGGGGCCTGGGGGCGACGTAAAAGGCCGCCATTTCCGCGAGCTCGTTGATGGTCGAGGCGCGGGGTTTTAGGCCGGGCAGTCCGCGGGCGAGCCGTTGGCGCCCGGTCTCGTCAAGCTCCTTGCCGATGGCCCCATGGACCAGGGGAAGCACCAGCCCGAGCAGCCGCTGGTCGTCGGCGGCGCGGATGTAATGGGCGTTCAAGCTGGTGAGCTTTTCCATGTCAAACCGTGCCGCGGCACGGCCGACGGCCTCGAGGGTGAACCAGGCGACGGCATCGTCGCGGGAGATGATCTCCTGGTCGCCGTGGCTCCAGCCCAGCCGGAGCAGGTAATTGAACATGGCTTCGGCCAAGAACCCCATCTCCCGGTAGGCCTCCACCCCAAGCGCCCCGTGCCGTTTAGACAGCTTCGCCCCGTCGGCGCCATGGAGCAGCGGCATATGGGCGAATTCCGGCGCCGGCCAGCCCAGCGCCCCATAAAGCTGGGTTTGGCGGAAGCTGTTGGTCAGGTGGTCGTCGCCGCGGATGACGTGGGTGATCCCCATATCGTGGTCGTCGACCACCACCGACAGCATGTAGGTGGGGGTGCCGTCGGACCGCAGCAAAATCATGTCGTCGAGCTCCGCGTTGGCGACCCGGACATCGCCTTGGATACGGTCGGCGATGACGGTCTCGCCCTCCCGAGGCGCCTTGAAGCGGACCACCGGCTCAATGCCGGGGGGCGCGTCGGCCGGATCGCGGTCCCGCCAGCGCCCGTCGTAGCGCATGGACCGGCCCTCGGCCTTGGCCCGTTGCCGCATGGCAGCCAGCTCCTCGGGGCTGGCATAGCAGAGATAGGCGTGGCCCCGATCCAGCAATCCCTTAGCGACCTCGGCGTGGCGGGCCGCGCCTTTGGACTGGAAGACCACCTCGCCGTCCCAGTCGAGCTCCATCCAGCGCAAGCCGTCGAGGATGGCGGTGATCGCTTCCTCGGTCGAGCGCTTGCGGTCGGTGTCCTCGATCCTAAGCAGCGCGCGCCCATTGTTGTGCCGCGCGAACAGCCAGTTGAAAAGTGCCGTGCGCACCCCGCCGATGTGGAGAAAACCGGTCGGGCTGGGGGCGAAACGGGTGACGACTTGGGAAGGTTCGGCCATGGCTCCCAGGCGGTTCTGTTGGTAATTTTTGAACGTCGCGGGCCCGTGTGTAGCATACTCGCGGGCGCGAAACACCAAGCAGCTTGTTTTGCCTGGCCCTAAGGAGGGGGGAACGATGAGCGCGGAGCCCGAGGTCCGGCCTGAGGCAAGCGGCGGGGCGCTGGTGCGCCGGTGTGCCCGCGCCTTCGCCGTTGAGCGTGAACGCTGGCCGCTGTGGGTGCCGGTGGGGATCGGCGGCGGCGTCGCCGGCTATTTCGGCCTGCCGTTCGAGCCGGCCGCCGCTTGGGGGCCGGCGATCCTGGCCGCCGCCATTTGCCTGGGGTGCATCGGTTACCGGCGGCTCCGGACAAGCGGGCGGGGCGAGGCCATGGTGATCGCCGCCTTCGTCATGGGGGCGCCGGCCTTGGGGTTCACCGCGATCGCGGCCGAGAACCACCGGGTCGCGGCGCCGGTGCTGGAGAAGCGTCTCGGGCCGGTTCTGGTGCGCGGCCGGATCGTCGCCCAGGAGCCCGGCATCAAGGGCGTGCGAATCACCGTGGCGGTTTCCGCCATCGATCGCCTGGCGGCGGCCGATTTGCCGGCCCGAATCCGCATCAGGGTGCGTCCCTCCATGGCGCCGGGCGGCGCGCAAACACTGACCATTGGTGCGGCGATCAAGGTGCTGGCGATCCTCATGCCGCCGCCGCCGCCGGCGGTGCCCGGCGGCTTCGATTTCGCGCGCTCGGCCTGGTTCAAGGGGATCGGCGCGGTCGGCTTCGCCGTCAGGGCGCCGGAGCTCGCCGGCGGCGGCGGTGACGGCGCGCCGCCCGGGTGGCTGGCGGCGCTCGGCGGGGTGATCGGCGATCTTCGCGCGACCTTGTTTCGGCGCATCACCCAAGCCCTGCCGGGGGCCGCCGGCGGCATCGCCGCGGCGCTGATGACCGGGGAGAGAAGCGCCGTCATTTCTTCATATTTTCCAGTTGGTTAGTCGAAAAGTTTTCCATCCGTCAGCGCGGTTTTCCGTTTTACGTTCGTTTGGCGTTCTCAAGTTTCACGATCGCGGCGCCGGCTGATCGCTCCTGGTCAACGCCTCGGGTGTATTTCTCGATCATGGCCAGGGCCTTGTGGCCGGTGATCGACGCGATCTCTCTTGTGGTGCATCCGGCCTCTGCCAGATTTTTCGCCGCCGTGTATCTCAGGCCATGAAAGACCAGACCACGCAGACCAGCGGCTTTCCTCACCTTGCCGAAATGGTGGCGGAAATTTGAGTCTGTGAAGGGCTTGCCGGTTTCTGTGGTCAGAATTATCGGCGACACACGCTCCTGTGCATCCAGGGCCGCCTTAAGGGCGCTGTGGACGGGGATCGTGAGCTTGGTGCCGGTCTTGCTTTGCACGAGCCGGATATTGTTGCCGTCGTAATCGTGCCATGTCATAGCCAGCACGTCGCCTTCACGCTGTCCGGTGTACAAGGCAATTTTCAGAGCCAGGGCCATCATGGGCGGGGCGCTATCGAGGAAGGCGGCAATGGATTCATCGGGCCAGGCCCTATAGCCCGATCCCATCTTGAGCTTCTTGATCCCAACGGCGGGATTGTCATCTCTGAAGTCCCGGTCCCGGGCGAAGGCGAGAACGATCCGCAAGACGGTGACGATCTTGTTGGCCTTGCCCGGAGTCTCCGCGAATTTGTCTCGCAGGGCCAAGACGTGTTTTCGTTCGATGGCCGTTATAGGCTGGGAACCCCACATCTCGCCCAATAGGTCCAAGTAGCCAAGATACTCACGCCGGGTCCGTTCCCGCAGGCCGTGGAATTCCGGTGAGGCCCTGTACTGCGTGATGAGATCGGCAACCGACCCGAGGGTTATCCTCCGGGCCGTGCCTTTTAGTGTAGCGTTGATATTCAGAACACGGGCGGCGCGATCTTCCGGATTAACGGATAGGCGTTCGCCCGTGATCCGGTGATACCAATAGATTCGGCCTTTGGCGCGGACCCGCTTAACGTGTTTAAGTCTAAGAATCATTGAGAGCCCCCATCAGCGGGTCTGCGTTGTCGTTATGGTCTGAAAGCCCGTCCGCTGCCCGGTCGAGAGCCAGCCGGTCCCAGACCAACCGGCGGCCCAACCGGATTGGCTCTGGCCAAACCGTGCCGACATCTTGCAAGAACTTCGTCTTGCTGACGCCGACATACATGCTGGCAAAGGCCGCCCCCAAGAGCCGAGGCCAGTAGGGCAGGGGGGTCATTCGGCGGCGTCCTCACGGAGCAGGGCGGCATCGATTTCGGTGTCATCCATGGAAAGCGATAAAGTGTCTA